>JBBSUX010000170.1:0-7618 GCA_038234045.1 Burkholderiales bacterium | reverse complement strand
GTCACGATCGCCAGGTAGTCTCCGCGCAGCTTCAAGGTGGGTGCGCCCAGCAGCGCGCCCGCCATCGCCGCCACGATCGCGGCGACCGGAATCACTATCCAGATAGGGGTGTGAAGTCCGTGGGGGAAATACGCCGCAATCCAGGGAAAGGTATTCGACAGGTGCGGAGACGCGAGCAACGCGAACAGATAGGCACCCACTGCATAGAAGGCGACGTAGCCCAGGTCCAGCAGGCCTGCGTAGCCGACCACGATGTTGAGGCCAAGCGCCAGCAATACATACAGCAGGGCGAAATCGGCGATCCGCACCCAGGCGTTACCGAAGAACTGCAGTAACAAGGGCAGCAGCAGCACCGCGATGGCGAACGCCACCCACGCCGAAGCGTTCTTCTTTCTGCTTCCGAAATTCATCATGGAGCGGTCCTTTCGTAAGCAGGCTCAGGCACGGTCAGCAACGCGCTCGCCGAGCAGCCCGGAAGGCCGGAGGGTGAGAACGATGATGAGCACCACGAACGCGAAGATATCGGTGTAGTTGCTGCCCAGCAGACCACCGGTGAGTTGGCCGATGTAGCCTGAGCCGATGGATTCGATCAATCCGAGCAAGATGCCACCGAGAACGGCGCCTCCCAGGTTACCGATCCCTCCGAAAACAGCAGCTGTGAACGCCTTCAGGCCGGGCAAAAAACCCATCGTGTGATATGCCGTTCCGTAATTGGCGGCAAACATCACGCCTGCCAAAGCAGCCAGGATGGCGCCGATGACAAAGGTGGCCGAGATCACAAAGTCGGGCTTGACACCCATCAGTGCCGCCACGCGCGGGTTCTCGGAAGTGGCTCGCATTGCTCGGCCCAAGCGGGTGAAATTGACGATCCACATCAGGATTGCGAGCGACACCGCAGTGAGCCCCAAGATCAGCACTTGGGTCGGCGTGATGACCGCGCCGCCTATGTCGTAGGGCGTGGTTGGCAGCAGCGAAGGAAACACCTTGTAGTTGGGCTTCCAGATGATCAACGCCAGCGTTTGCAGCAACAGCGACATGCCGATTGCAGTGATCAGTGGCGCCAGCTTGGGGCTGTTGCGCAGCGGGCGGTAGGCGACCTTTTCGATGACGAAATTCAGCACCGCCGCGACGATGCAGGCAATGATCATGGAGATGATCAGGATGACCCAGCCAGGTGTGCCGGGCATCGAATCCTGCATCAAGCCGATGATGCTCCAGCTGGTAAGCGCGCCCACCATCATCACCTCGCCATGCGCGAAGTTGATCAGGTTGATGATGCCGTACACCATGGTGTAGCCCAGAGCGATCAGGGCATACATGCTGCCCAGGACCAGTCCGTTGATGATCTGCTGCAGCAGAATTTCCATCGCTTGTTTCCTTCACTTGTTGAACCGGCGCGGCCCACGGCGGTTCTAGCAAAAAACCCGCCAGGATTGCACGCAGGATGGCGGCAAGGGCGGGTTGCGCGGAAATTCTAGGTCACTGAGCGCAGGACACGAGCCGCCGTCAGACGGGGTTTTCCCTTTGTTGACGCGGTGGTTTTCACGTAGGGCGCGCGATGCATTCGCCCGTTGGATGCTCCGTCCTTTCGCATCTCTACGCTCCGTTCGCAGACCTATACGCTGCCGCCTTGCGCACCGGGTACATTGCCTGCGGGATCAGAATCTGGACCGTTCTTCTCAATCGGCTCGCTTGCAATCGGCTCGCTTTCAGCATCCGCATTGCGTGCCCGCAGTTCACGCAATCGCTCGCCGATCCGCAACTCCAGTCCGCGCGGCGCGGGCTGATAGAAGCCGGGCTCCGGCATACCGTCAGGCAGATAGCGCTCGCCAGCCGCAAAGGCATTGTCCTCGCCATGTGCATAACGGTAGCCCTTGCCAAAATCCATCTCCTTCATCAGCTTGGTGGGCGCATTGCGCAGGTGCATGGGCACGGGCCGGGTGCCATCTTTCTTGACCCACGCACGCGCCGCGCCATAGGCCTTGTAAACGGCATTGGACTTGGGCGCCATGGCCAGATAAATCACACATTCAGCCAATGCCAGCTCGCCCTCGGGCGTGCCGAGTCGCTGGTACACCTCGGCCGCATCCAGCGCCATCCGCAGAGCACGCGGATCCGCCAGCCCGATGTCTTCGCTTGCCATGCGCACCAACCGGCGCGCCATATAAAGCGGATCAGCCCCGCCATCGAGCATTCGCATCAGCCAGTAAAGCGATGCATCGGGATCACTCCCACGCACCGATTTATGCAGGGCAGATATGGTGTCGTAGAACTGGTCGCCGCCCTTGTCGTAGCGGCGCATCCGCTCGCCCAGCACCCGCAGCACCCACTCGTCACCGATGTGATCGATCTGCTCGACGCGGGCTGCCACCGCAAGGGTTTCCAGCGTATTGAGCAGCCGGCGGGCGTCACCGTCGGCATACGCCGCCAGCCGATCAATCGCTTCTTTTTCAATAGCTGGCAGCGCTTTTCTGTATTGCGCTACAGCCACTATTTGCTTGAGATTTTCTTCCGTGAGCGGTTGCAGCACGTACACCGCGGCGCGTGACAGCAGCGCCGAATTAACCTCGAACGACGGGTTTTCGGTAGTTGCGCCGATGAAGGTAAAAAGACCCGACTCCACATGCGGCAGGAAGGCATCCTGCTGGCTCTTGTTGAACCGGTGCACCTCATCCACGAAGACGATCGTTCCCTGCGGCACCAACCCGCCACGAACTGCCGTGGCCCGCTCAACCGCTTCACGGATGTCCTTCACGCCGCCGAGCACTGCGCTGATCGTGATGAACTGTGCGTCGAAGGCGTCGGCCATCAGGCGTGCGATGGTCGTCTTGCCGGTTCCTGGCGGGCCCCACAGGATGCAGGAATGCGGCTGGCCCGATTCGAATGCGATACGCAGCGGCTTGCCAGGCCCCAGCAACTGATCCTGCCCGATCACTTCGCTGAGGGAGTGCGGGCGGAGCTGCTCGGCCAATGGCACCTGCACCGAAGAACTGTCGGGATTTTTTTTCTTGCTCATGCTGGACATGCCGTCTTATAGCCCGACCAGGGCGCGGATGGGAACTGCGCGGATAGAAACGCGCTGAAACAGGCGCCTGCCTTCCTGGCGCAATCATGACGAGCAGCGACAGTACCGACCGGCCTTACGAGCGGCACCTGACATGCAACTCCCGCCGGTTCCATCTCAGCCCTCCTCCCTCTTCTTCTTTCGAAAGCAAGTTCGCTATGACAGATTCCACGACCATCGAAACCAGGGAATACGACGGGGCCGCTGGTGGCTGGGGATCGCTCAAGGGCATGAGCAAGGTGATGGCGCGCGAGCTCTCCACGCCGGCCGTGGTGGAGACACTGATGCGCCAGAACAAGGCAGAAGGCTTCATGTGCAGCTCGTGCGCATGGGGCAAGCCAGCGCATCCGCACACCTTCGAATTTTGCGAGAACGGAGCGAAATCGACCATCTGGGAGCTGACGCGTGACCGGTGCACACCAGAATTCTTCGCCAAGCACACCGTCGCCGAGCTGTCGCAATGGGCAGACTACGATCTTGAAATGCAGGGTCGCCTCACAGCACCGATGCGCTACGACGCGGGCACCGACAAGTATGTCGAGTGCAGCTGGGATGAGGCTTTTCACGGCATCGGGCGCGAGCTCAAAGCGCTCGATCCCAAATCGGTGGTTTTCTACGCATCGGGCAAGGCTGCGCTGGAAGCTTCGTATCTGTATGCGCTCACTGCCCGTATGTACGGCAACAACAATCTGCCGGACAGCTCCAACATGTGCCACGAGACCACTTCGGTCGGCTTGAAGAAGGTGATTGGTTCGCCCGTCGGCACCTGCTTGCTGGAAGATTTCGAGCATTGCGACGCCATCTTCTATTTCGGCCAGAACCCCGGCACCAACAGCCCGCGCTTTCTGCATCCGCTACAGGAAGCGGTCAAGCGCGGTTGCAAGATCATTACCTTCAACCCGGTACGTGAAGTCGGGTTGATGCGTTTCATCAATCCGCAGAACCCGCTCGAGATGCTCACGGGCCATGCCACCGAGCTGTCCCACATGTACCTTCAGGTACGTCCGGGTGGCGACATTGCGGCCCTGATGGGCCTTTGCAAGCACGTGCTCGAGGCCGACGTGATTCGCCTGGAAGCGGGCGAGCCATCGCTACTCGACCATCCGTTTCTGGAGCAACACACCAGCGGCAGCGAGGAATTCTTCGAGAAAGCGCGTGCAACGAGCTGGGACGAGATCGAACAGAACTCGGGCCTTGCGCGAGCCGATCTGCAAGCCGCAGCCGAGGTCTACATCAAGGCCGAGCGCGTCATCGGTGTTTACGGCATGGGCCTGACGCAGCATGTGCATGGCACGCAAAGCATTGGGATGCTAGTCAACCTGTTGCTGATGCGGGGCAACATCGGTCGACAGGGTGCAGGCATATCGCCGGTACGAGGACACTCCAATGTGCAAGGTCAGCGCACAGTCGGAATATCGGAAAAGCCTGAGCTGGTGCCGCTGGACAAGCTGGCGAAAATGTTCGATTTCGAACCGCCACGCGATACCGGCCTCACGACTGTCGATGCCTGCGAGGGAATTCGGGCTGGCACAGTCAAGGGCTTCATCAGCCTGGGTGGCAATTTTGTTCGGGCCATTCCTGAACGCGGGTTGATGGAAACCGCTTGGCGCGAGCAGCAATTGACGGTCTATATCGCCATCAAGCTCAATCGCAGCCATCTGGTGCATGGGCGCAGTTCGTATCTGTTGCCATGCCTGGCGCGTTCGGAGGAGGATATGCAAGCGAGCGGATCGCAGTGGGTGTCGATTGAGGACAGCTTCAGCCATATCTACGGATCTATCGGAAAACGCCGCCCAGCCCATGAATCGCTCAAGTCCGAACTGGCAATCGTCGCCGGCATTGCGAAGGCGACACTGCCGGAAAATCCCAAATGGCGTTGGGACGATTGGACTGGCGACTACACGATCGTGCGCGACCTGATTGCTCAAACCTATCCGGAAGAGTTCCACGACATGAGCAAACGCATGGTGGAGCCGGGCGGCTTCTACAGGGGCAACGAGGCGCATGAGCGCGTCTGGAAAACCGAGAGCAAGAAGGCGAATTTCACGACGCCTGATGTGATGAGCGCGCTCGGCATCGGCGATGCGCCGGGCCGCTATCACCTGATCACGATGCGTTCCAACGACCAGTTCAACACCACCATCTACGGCTTCAGCGATCGCTTGCGCGGGCTTGAAGGATCACGCGCCATTTTGTTGATCAGCCCGAAAGAAATGCAGCGCGCCGGTGTGCAGGAGGGCGAAGTCGTCACGCTGGTTTCTGATGCCGGAGATGCTGTAGAGCGCCGGGTGGACGGTCTCACTATCACACCTTTCGATCTGCCTGACGGTTGCCTTGGTGGGTACTATCCCGAAATGAACCCGCTCATTCCGCTGTGGTATCACGACAAGGCATCGAAGACGCCGGCGTCAAAGGGGGTTCCGGTGCGCATTCAGCGGCATTCGACATCCGCTTCAGACTCCACAGATTCGGCTCGTTGATTTAGCTCAGTAGTCGTCGTCCGGGTTGTTACCCTTCACTCCGGTGATCGCCTCGCGGTAAGCCGCTGATGCAGAGTTCAGCGCATCGATGGCTTTATCGATAGCGGCCTGATCGGGCTCCGTCGCGTCGCCCAGGCGGTGCAGTTCAGTGCGGAGAGCTTCGTAATGCGCGATTGCTGCGGCATTCTGGTCAGGGGTGCGGCTTTCGGTCATTTATGCGGTGCTCCGGTCGGGGTAGATGACCTGATCGTAGACACGAGCCAACGCGGCCGCCGTAGGACCGGATCTAGAGCCGCTTGATGTCCGGACGGAACCGCATGAAGATCCACCTCAACCCCGACGTCCACATCGACCGCTGATTTCTCGCACGCAAGACCGACACCACCATGAACCTCTACACAGCCGGTGCAACGGCTGCGATCCTGCTGTTGACCATAGTCCCGCTTTCGCACAGCAAGGTCTGGTGGGTGCGCGTGCTGGACTTTCCGCGCCTGCAACTTTTTGTGATGACTGCGGCATTGCTTGCGGTCGATCTCTTCGTGGCGGTCGACGGTGGGTGGGCAGCGTGGCTGGTGCCCGTAGTTGCGGCCGGCTGCCTTTTGTATCACGCCTGGTGGATCGCGCCCTACACCCGGCTGTTTCCACTGGAAGTGAAAACAGCCGCCACAGCAAATGGTGGCGAAATGCTGCGGGTGTTGGTGTCCAACGTGCGGATGTCCAACCGCAACGCCCAGCCTCTGTTGCAACTCGTGAAAACGCACCGACCTCATGTGCTGGTGACGCTGGAGTCGGACGAGCGCTGGCAGAAGGAGCTCGACACACTGAAGGCGGACTATCCCTTCACCATCCAATGCCCGCTGGACAACCGATACGGCATGCATGTGTACGCCCGCTTGCCACTGGAAGATAGCCATGTGGATTTTCTCGTCGAGGACGACGTGCCGTCGATGCGGACAGGTATTCGCATGGCCAGTGGACAGGTCGTGCATGCCCACTTTGTGCATCCCGCGCCACCATCGCCGACAGAAAACGATGCATCCACCGAGCGTGACGCCGAGCTGTTGACGGTCGCCCGTCGTGTAGCTGGCGCAACCGCGCCGGTGATCGTTACCGGTGATCTCAACGACGTGGCGTGGTCGCGCAGCACACGCAATTTTCGCAAGCTGAGCCATTTGCTGGACCCACGCGTCGGTCGCGGCATGTTCAACACCTTCCATGCCGGTCACTGGTTCTTGCGCTGGCCGCTGGATCACCTTTTCCTCAGCGATCACTTCACGTTGCGCAGCATCCGCCGCTTGCCTCCGATCGGGTCTGACCATTTCCCGTTGCTGACCGAGCTGATGCTGACCCCAAGCGCGTCGAGCGAACAGCATGCGCTGGGCGAAGAGGTGTGATCAACGGTCACCCGATTCTGTTGCGGTCACTCCATCGACTTGCACGGCGATCTTACGTTCGCGGCCCAAAGGCCGAGGTCGAGCTCGTCGCAAGGCTCATGGTGTGACACCGGCATCGGAGGTAGCCACAGCGTTGCCGAACACTTGTTCGCGAAGCATGGCCCACTGGACTTCGCTGGGCGTCGCCACCGCATCGATGGCATGCGCCGCGTGCGGATCGACAGCACCTTGCGCGTCGAACACCAGCCAGCTGCAGGTTTCGCTCGTGATGACCTCGGGCTGACCACAGGTCAGGCGCAGGCACCAGTCGACTGACGCTCCGGAAATCCCCGCGCCAACTTGAATAACCCCTAAAAAGCTAAAAAGTGCTCCAAGCGCTCACCCTTGCGCCGACTGTCAGCAATGAGACGGCTGACCACCCACTGCACGGAGTGTTGCGAAGGGTCCCTAGCAATAAGGCGCGTGAGCGCAGAAATCTACGCTCATGCGCCTTCAAAGTGCGGCCGGTGATCGTCGCCGAGGCCTTCGACATCAATGCGGATCAACAACCAGTCTCCTTGGTAGAACGTTGGGAGCACGTTGGGAGCACGTTGGGAGCACGTTGGCAGAAGATAAAAGAAAAGCGCCACGAAAGGCGCTTGAACAGTAGATGTCTGGCGGAAGCGGTGAGATTCGAACTC
>JBBSUX010000169.1:0-7778 GCA_038234045.1 Burkholderiales bacterium | reverse complement strand
CGCCGAGCGCACCGTCTACATCGCCAACCCGGTGTTCGAACTGCTGGGCGGAATGATGCAAGCTCACCTGAATGTCGAGGCCGTGAGGCACTGGGCGAACCCGACGCATTGGGGCGACACGCTGCTGTTCTTCATCCGCCGCCTGATGATTGACGCTGGCATGGATACGCTTTGGAACACACGTCTGCGCTCGTTCGCTACCTACGACGGCGTGCTGTCGTTCCGCCATGACGTGCACGGCATGCGTGACTACACGATGCTCGAATATCAGATTCAAAACCTGATCCCCGCGAGCTACGATATCGAAGACCCGGGCTTCTCGACCAATAACACCGAGCCGATGGCGCGCGACTGGGTTGAGCGCACCACCAAAAATAGCTTCATTGAACCAGCGCTGCACAACGATAGTTCTATCGGCGACCCGCCCGAAGCCATCAAGGGCAAGGGCTTGTTCACGCACGTCATCAACGCCGAGAAAAGCCTGGGCTTCACGATCTGCACCTGTGGCCGCCACGCGGGTGGCCACATGCACCCCGAGACCATCGATGCTATGGACTACCTGTACGAGCACCAACCGACCGTGCTGGGCATGTGCACGTTTTGCTACTACCACATGATCGAATACGGAGTGCGCGACCCGAACGCCATGACCGAAGGAGCAGGCGGTGGCAAGGAACTCACCTACATCACGGACTTGCGCCGCACCATCGCCACGCCAGGCATCTGGTTCCCTTTCCACGCGGTGGTCACCACCGACCACGAATGGCGCCCGCTGCGTGGCTGGGACCGCACCCACGAATACGACGCGTCGTACGAGCTGGTGGAGTCGATTTTTGCCAGCCACAACTCACGCCTGCGCGGCCCGGGCGCCGAGCCAGACCAACTGGAAAACGGCGTCTACAGTTTCCAGTACCACCCCGAACTGTCTCGCGACCCGTCGTGCAACGATGGCAAGGGCACGCTCGACTATGTGCGCTATTGCATCAACCTCGCCGAGCGGCTGAACTACTGGATTGGCACGCAGGCCGAGTTGTACCAGCGCATGGCCGACTACGAAGAGCTGGTGATGACGGTGGCCGACGGCGGCCGAACGGTCACCGTGCGCAATCCCACGTCACGCCGCATCACGGCGATGGTGATCGAACAGCGTCTGCCGTTCAACAGCGTGTGGCACGGCGATGAGGAACTGGTGCACGTGGCCAACGGCAAGTTCGTCACGTTGCCGCCGCTGGCACCCGGTGCCCAAGTCACGCTGCGCTTCAGTGATGCGGTGCAAGAAGCACCGCTGCTGCGCCTGCCCAGCAACAAGGGTTTGGTGGTGGTGGATGCGCGCCGCCTTCAAAACACCGGTGAGACGAAGTTGCTACTCAGCCTGTGCCGCGCGCAGCCGCTGTGCGTTGAAGGGGTCGACCCTGAAGGCGCTTATCGCGTGCAGATTGACGACGAGCCGGCGCGCTACTACGCACCGCGTATCGTGCGTACCATCCAGGCGCAGTTGTCCAACAGCAAAACCCGCAAGGACGATACGGCCATCACGCGGCGCACCAAGTTGCTGGGAATCACGACGTTCCTCGACCTGATGATTCAGGGCGATGAGAACAATTTTGTCGAGCGCACCGTGCGTATCCGGCAACTACCGCGCGAAGAAGGCGAGAGGGCGCGCGTAGCGATGCTGATGGCAACGCCCAAGAAAACCGGCCGCGTGACGCCGACGATGGAGTCGGTGCCTGCGGTGCGGTAAGACATGATGCTGGTGCAGTGTTCCATTCTGTTAGAAAAAGCAGTGACTTCATCGCGCACACACTAAACTGCATTCCCCCAATCAGAAAGGTTGAAAGTATGCTGCGCCGACTATCTGCTCTCGCTTTCTCTGCCCTGCTGGCAGCCCACGCCTTTGCGGCCGAACCTGCAAATCTCGACCCCGGCGTCACCACGTCCGAGATCCTGGCGACAGCGCCGATCCGCTGGGTTTCGGTGCCCATCATCGCCGCCTCGTTGGAAGGCAAGCCACCGATGGCTGTCGGATTCGACATCGACGACACCGTGCTGTTTTCCAGCCCCTGCTTCTACTACGGACAGATGAAATATTCACCCGGATCCGATAACTATCTGGGGATGAATGCGTTCTGGAATGACATCAACAACGGTTGCGACAAATACTCAATCCCGAAAGAAGTCGCTCGGCAGTTGATCAAGTTGCACACCGCGCGCGGCGACACGATCTACTTCATCACCGGCCGCACCAAAGGCGGTGACACGGAATCGTTGACAGCCATCATCAAGGCAGATTTCGGCATCGAGAAGATGAACGACGTCGTGTTTACCGCGTCCTCTGAAAACAAGCTGGAGTTTTTGAAAGACCACAAGTTGAAGATCTATTACGGCGATGCCGACAGCGACATGCGCGCGGCCATCGAGGCCGGCATCCGCCCGATTCGGGTCATGCGCGCGCAAAACTCCACCTACAAGCCTGAACCGAAGAACGGCAAGTTTGGGGAAGAAGTCATCATCAATTCGACGAACTGATCGATTGCTGCCATTCAAGTCGCATAGGGCGGCGCCGAAAACGTTGGTCGCGGATTAGATCGCTGCCATCAGGCAAATTTGATAGGGGCTTGCACGCCAGTGCAAGCCCCTATTCTCATTTCAGGGAGCGTTCAACACGTGAACCGGCGATCGCGCTGTTGATCAGCTGACGTGCGCGGTCAGATTGAGGGCAAACCCTGAGTTGAGAGCCTTCCCATCAACGAGCGTATGCAAATACAATTGCACTGCTGACTGCAACGCAAATTGCGTTGCAATATCGCGGCGGCGCGCGCCAACGTTTGATGGGTCCGATATGAAGAAACTTCTCGCCAGTCTTGCCACCGCTGCCCTGACAGCAACGGTCCTGCTCGCGCAACCCGCGCATGCCGCCGAGACCTTGTTGGTCGCTGTGGATACCGCGTTCGTGCCATTCGAGTTCAAGAAGGACGACAAGTACGTCGGGTTCGATATCGATCTGTGGGATGCCGTCGCCAAAGACCTGAAGCTGCAATACAAGCTGCAACCAATGGACTTCAGCGGCATCTTGCCCGCGCTGCAGACCAAGAACGTCGACGTCGCTCTCGCCGGCATCACGATCACGGAGAAGCGTCGTCAGGCAATCGACTTTTCTGACGGCTATTACGACAGCGGTTTCATGCTCATGGTGCCGAAAGACAGTGCCATCAAAGGCGTGGAGGATTTGAAGGGCAAAAGCCTCTCCCTGAAGACGGGTACGTCTGCTGCCACATACGCAAAAGAGAACTTCGCCGGCACCGACCTGCGTCTCTTTCCCAACATCGACAGTGCGTACCTTGAGCTGCAGACCGGCCGCGTCGACGCAGCCATGCATGACACGCCCAATGTGCTGTACTACATCGCCACTGCCGGCAAAGGCAAGGTCAAGACAGTCGGCAAGCAGATGCTGGCACAGGAGTACGGAATTGCCTTTCCCAAGGGCAGCGAACTGGTTCCCAAGGTCAATGCTGCACTCGCAAAGATCAAGGCGGACGGACGCTACGCTGCCATCTACAAGAAGTGGTTCGACGCAGAGCCGCCCAAGAAATGATCCTGAAAACCCACTAAGCCCAGCCGCAGCATGGACTTCGACTGGTCAGTCATTGTTGACGCCCTGCCCGCTTTGGCAAAGGGTGCCCAGCTCACCATCTTCATCACCGTGCTGGGCCTCACCGGAGGCATCGCCGTCGGTTTTCTGTTCGGCCTGCTGAGAGCATACGGCAACAAATTTCTGGCCACGGTCGCTTTCGGCTTCATCGAACTGGTCCGCGGCACACCGATTGTGGTGCAGGTGATGTTCATCTACTTTGCATTGCCGGTACTGCTGGGCATCCGGGTGGACGCGCTGACCGCTGCTGTGGTGACGATCACGGTCAACTCCGGCGCCTACATCGCTGAAATTGTGCGCGGGGCATTTTTGTCGGTGCCACGTGGGCTGCGGGAAGCAGGTCTTGCACTGGGGATGCCCGTGTGGCGGGTGTTGCTTTTTGTGGTTGGCCCGATAGCCATCAGGCGGATGACGCCTCCGATGGGCAATCAATTCATCATCAGCCTGAAAGACACCTCACTCTTCATCGTCATTGGTGTCGGCGAACTCACACGACAGGGGCAGGAGATCATGGCCGCAAATTTCAGGGCGGTCGAGGTCTGGTCCGCCGTCGCCATCATTTATCTTGCCATGATCAGCCTGCTCACCTTCTGCCTGCGGCTTGTCGAGAAAAAGATGCGTGTCCTATGAGCATGTCCAAGCACGCATCAGAATCGGCGGAACTGCCCTCGCAGCCAGTGACTCGCGCGGTTGCCAGCGAGCGTGCCGTAGTGGCTGAGGCGCCCAATATGGTCGAGTTCAAGAGCGTCACCAAACACTTCGGTGCGACCATGGTGCTCGAAAAGGTCGATCTCACCATACGCGCGGGCGAGGTGGTGGTCTTGATCGGGCCTTCCGGATCAGGCAAATCCACCCTGCTTCGTTGCATCAATGCGCTGGAGCAGATCAATGGCGGCGATCTGGTTGTCGACGGCATCAGTGTTCTGGGCGGTAGCGCCAACATTCGCGCCATCCGCCGCGAAGCCGGCATGGTGTTTCAGCAGTTCAATCTCTTTCCCCAACTGACCGCGTTGGAAAACGTGGCGTTCGGACCACGGCAGGTCCGGGGCACGCCCAAAAAACTCGCGCTGCAGGAAGCCGCAGCGTTGCTTGCCAAAGTCGGCCTGGCCGAACGCGGCGGACACTATCCAGGCGAGTTGTCGGGCGGTCAGCAACAGCGCGTGGCCATCGCGCGTGCCCTGGCTGTGAAGCCCAAGCTGATGCTCTTCGACGAACCCACATCCGCACTCGATCCGGAATTGCGCCAGGAGGTGCTTTTGGTGATGCAGTCGCTGGCCGAAGAAGGCATGACGATGGTCGTCGTGACGCATGAGATGTCCTTTGCAAGGAAGGTGGGCACGCGCCTGATCTTCATGGAGCACGGCCACATCACGGTCGACGGCTCTCCCGTTGAAATGATCGACCATCCGCCAAACGACAGATTGAGAGACTTTTTGCAGCACGTCGAATGAGCATAGTTGTTTGAAAATGCCCGCATTAACCTACATCGAAATTTCAGGGTCACCGCACGAAGCTGGCGAAGCACTGGGTCGATTCGGCGCGCAAGCTGTCAGCACGACGCTCGTGGGCTCGATTGCATGGGCAAACGTGATGCAGTGGCGTGGCAGCAGGCAAGCTGCAGCCATGGCCAGCCACGTGCGAGGCGCGTTTCCGCGCGTGTGGGCTGAGCTTGAGGGGCTGGCTGCCGGGCTGAAGCTTCCGTTCGAGGACGTGTTCTTGTGGAACGCCAGAGGCGATGTTTGGCCCATGGCGCCAGACGGTTGTACGACCGTGCAACTGCCAGGAACCCAGACGCGACGTTTCGCGCACAACGAAGACGGTTTTCCAGGCTTTGGTGGTCAGTGCGCGATCGCGGAGTGCGCCATTGAAGGCAGCCCGCGTTTCGCCTCCTTTGTGTATCCAGGCTCCTTGCCTGGCCATACATTTGCGGTCACCGACAACGGCATTGCGATCACCGTCAACAACCTGCGCCTGCTGCAGGTCGACGCCGGAGTGCCGCGCATGGTGCTGACGCGGGCCCTTCTCGATGCATCCACTGTGGAGAATGTGCTGGATCTGATACGGACGACAATCCGCGCGGGTGGCTATCATCTGACTCTGGCCCAACAAGGGCGCAAGGACATGCTGAGCGTTGAGTTTGGAGGCGGATTTTGCTCAGCCCGTGTGGTCGACGCAAACTCCGTCCATGCGAATCACGCAATCCACGCGGAGCTGCGCGATGTTCCGCAAATCGTCACAGGCTCGTCGGGAAACCGGCAAACGCGGGGAGAAAAATTGATCAGCCATGACGAAGGTGCTGCGATCGATCCGCTGTCCATTCTTTCGGACTGCGGAAATGCGACTTTTCCGATCTATCGCGACTCCAGCACCGACAGCGACGATGAAAATACCATGGCCACTGCTGACATCACAGTCTGTGCCGACGCAATCAACTGGCATATTCACGAGCATCCAGGGCATGCCCCCCGCTTCATAATGAAGAATGGACGCCGCAGTCCAAAAGAAGCAAAGCAGGAAGTCTAAGAAGATGGTGGATGGAGCAATCAGCGAGACGCCGCCAAAGAGCGTCGAGCAATTGCGCGCGCTGGTCGTGCGCATCGGACGTGGCGAGGGTGCTCTGGCGCTCGGTGGCAAGGCGCATGGCGTCCTTGCCAAACTGGTCGAGCGGCCAGAAGAGGTGGCCGTTCGAACCATCACCGAACTGGGCACGGAGCTCCATGTCAACCCGTCTACCTTGACGCGCTTGGCGAAGCGGCTCGGGTACGGCGGATTCATCGAATTTCAGACGGTGTTCCGCGACAGCCTCGCGCAGAATCACCGCCATTTCTATAGCCAGCAAGCCGAGCGCCTTGTCGCTGGTTCGTCTGGAAAGGTCGGCCAACGCAGCTTGGCGCAACGCGGGCCTGAGCTGGACACCATGATCCAGTTGGCGCAGCAGTCGATAGCCAATATCGATGGGTTACTGGCCCAACTATCAAGCGCCGATTTGCACAGCGCTGCCCGCTTGCTGGCGCGGGCGCCGCGGGTGCGGATACATGGGTTGCGCCAGTTCCACGCTCTTGCAAGCTTTCTCGCGTACGGGCTGGGAATGATCCGGTCAGATGTGGACCTGCTCGACGCCTCGGGGCTGGGCGTAGCTGAAGGTCTGGCGCAGCTACAGCAGGGAGACGTGCTACTGGTCACCAGCGTCGCGCCCTACACCAGGAGCGTCGCCCAGGTTGCCAAAGCGGCTCGCGATGCAGGGTTGGCGGTGATTGCCGTCACCGACTCGCTCGCCTCCCCGCTGGTACCGCCTGCCAGTCATTCGTTCCTGATTCCCCACAAGAGCAGCTTCTTCAGCAACAGCATGGGCGCGTACGTCGTCTTCTGTGAAGGCCTGCTCAATCTGGTAGCCACTGCGCTGGGCAAGGACGCTCTGCGGGCACTTGAACGCCGCGAGCAGTTCATCGACAAGCTCGATATTGAAATGGGTTAGCCAGCGCGCGTTTCTGGGACCACTGGCACGCACCCACCACCAAAGCGTCCCTGGTTCGCAGCCGATCATTTCAAACCCATGACTGGATCTCAGGTCATGCATCTAATCGGCAGGCCTTTCAACATTTCAATCTGCGCTACGCTGGTCTACGAATTGCGGCCCTTCCCGCGCGCCGCTTTCGGCATCGCCCATGACCTGGCACCCGAGCTACACGCGAAGATCCGCGAGACCTTCACGAGCTGCGACTTCGCAGGCTCCAGGTTGGCCAAGAAAATTCAAGAATACGAAGGATTCACTGCAATCGACTATGCGCGTGACTGGGTCGACATCCGCGCCACCCTGAAGACCTCTGGCGCGCCCTGCAAGCAAGACAACCTGAGTTGGCTGAAATGCTGATGCCGAAACCTGCGCAAGACAGATTGGCGGCAACAGAAGCGCCGGACACCTGCAGCGCGGCCACGTGACGACACGCAGACATCACCGCTTCCAGGTGGACACGGGTGGCGCCCAGCCTTTCGCAGCCCTCCAATCGCCATGGGCGTCCGAATACTGTCGCAGCGCATAGGCTCGCGTGCATCGTGTAATTCGCGGTGACGCGCGGAACGCCGATGCATCCGGTGGGAGTGCTGCGAGTGCAAGCCATCGGCACTTCCT
>JBBSUX010000168.1:0-7801 GCA_038234045.1 Burkholderiales bacterium | reverse complement strand
ATCATCGGCATGGTGGACGCCGCCTGCAAAGAAGCCGGAATTGCGCCCGCCGATATCGAGGCTGTCGGGGTTGCGTCCTGCGGACCTTTCGTGCTGCAGGGTGGCCTGGTGGAGCTGGCAGCGCCCAACATTTGCGGTGGCCTTGCAGGCGAAGCCTCTGAATTGCCCAACCGGTGGATGACAGCGCCGATCGAGGCGCCTCTGCGAGAGCGCTTCTCTAAGGTCCGGGTAGAAAACGACTGCGTCGCCTCTCTTGAGGCCGAGCGCCGCTGGGGCGCGCTCAAAGGGTTCGACCACTGCGCCTACGTCACCTGGAGCACTGGCATCGGCATGGGCTTTTGCGTGGATGGCCGCGTGCTGCGCGGCAAGAACGGCAATGCCGGCCACGGCGGCCACACGTTTGTGGTGGATGACGATGACGACGCACTTTGCGGTTGCGGCAACCGCGGCGATGTGGAATCGCTCATCGCCGGCATCGCCATCGGCCGGCGTTTCGGCCCGCAGGGCTGGCCGGATGCTTCGGCATTGCTGGATGCGGCGCGCAGCGGTGACGCCGGCGCGGCCGCCATCGTTGCCGGCCTCGTTCGCGTCATGGGGCGCGCGCTCTACAACGCTGTCGTCCTCATGGATCTGCAGCGCATCAGCCTGGGCGGCAGCGTGTTCTGGCATCACCGCGACTATCTTCTGCCCCAATTACAAAGCTTTATCGACGACCACTTCCCCGCACTCACCAAAGGTGTTGAACTGGTCCCTGCAGGCTTGGGCGACCGCGTAGGCGACTACGCTGCCCTGGCGTTGGTCGAATAGTGAAATCTGCGACTGCTGCTACAGCGATCCAAGCGTCACGAAGATAAGCAACCTGGAAATAGCGCGCGAAGGTTCATCCAGAACACCGCCGGGCCGGCTTCGCCGGACGGCTGGTGTTGCCCCCGGAGGGGGTTGGCGAAGCGACATGAAGTGCGCGTAGCCTGGGGGAGAGCCTAGTCACTCTCGTGCATTTCGAGTGCGTCCAGAAATGCGTTCCGCCACCAGTGGATGTCAAATTCGCGCACGCACTTGAGCAGTTTCTGGTGCCGCTGCTGACGCTCTTCCTTGGGCATGTGCAATGCGCGCTGCATCACCTCAGCCGTGCCCTGCGTGTCGTAGGGGTTGATCATCAGGGCTTCCTTCAATTGCTCG
This sequence comes from Burkholderiales bacterium, assembly GCA_038234045.1. Taxonomy (GTDB): domain Bacteria; phylum Pseudomonadota; class Gammaproteobacteria; order Burkholderiales; family Burkholderiaceae_C; genus JBBSUX01. The sequence continues at coordinate 6,622 of JBBSUX010000168.1, read as the reverse complement.
GCAGCCCCTGCAAACCGTGACAGCACTAACACGCCCGGATCGGCCGGATCCTGTGCTGCGATGTACTCCTTGGCGACCAGGTTCATGCCGTCGCGCAGGGGCGTCACCAAGCCCACAGCCGCCGCACGGCACAGGCCCGGAACACGCTTGCGCGCCACGGTGCGGTGAATATAGCGAACAGGCATCCAGTCGAGCTCGCCGTAGTCGCCGTTGATGGCGCCGCACAGGCCCTCGAGTTCCTGCCGGATGTCGGAATAGGCATCCACGTTTTCGCGCGTGGGCGAGGCGATCTGAATCAGCGTGGCTTTGCCACAGTTCTCTGGATACAGCTGCAGCAGATGGCGAAATGCCCGGGTGCGCTGCGGAAGGCCTTTCGAATAATCGAGCCGATCGACCCCAATCAGGAGCCGCCGGTGTCCGTACTGCTCGCGCATGGTGTTGAAGGTGTCGCGCGCTTCCTTCGCATGGGTCAGGGCGGCGAACTGGTCCACGTCGATACCGATCGGAAACGCCTCGCAACGCACGGTGCGTCCGAAGGCCCGATAGCGGCAATCGCCCAAGGCTTCGGCGCCGAGCTCGGCCTGCACATACTGAGAGAAAGCAGTGACATCCGATTCGCTTTGCAAACCCACCACGTCGTACGAGAACAGCGACCGCATCAACCATTCATGCTGCGGGATCGCAGCCAGCATCAGGGGCGGCGGCAGGGGAATATGCAGGAAGAAGCCGATCTTCTGTTTGCAGCCCATGGCGCGCAGTTCGGCCGCGAGCGGGATCAGGTGGTAGTCATGGATCCAGATAATGTCGTCTTCGCGCAGCAGCGGCAGCAGCTTGCGCGCGAACAGCTGGTTTACCCGACGGTAGCCGCCGATGTAGCCCGCATCGAAGTCGGCCAGATCGAGCCGGAAGTGAAACACCGGCCACAGCACTCCATTGCTGTAGCCCGAGTAGTAACTGTCGTAGTCTTCTCGGCAGAGATCGACGGTGGCGAGCGTGACGCCGCCCGCCTGATGCGTATGCAATTCGCCTTCGCCGGCTGTCCCGCCTTCGACGATGTTGCCGCTCCAGCCGAACCAGACACCGCCCGTCTTGCTCAATGTTTCGCCGAGCGCGACCGCCAGGCCGCCGGCAGCAGCCTTGCGCGGGTCGGCCACGCGGTTGGAGACGACGACGATACGGCTCATGATGTCACCTCATCGTTCTCTGCTGGGCCAGAGCTTCCCGTCGCACCGGTTGCCTCTGCGGCCAGTGGTGTCAGCTGTGCCCGGGCGCTTGCGAGCCAACCACGGAATGCCGCGGGACTCAGGCAGCGATGGTTTGCCGCTGTCGGCCCTTCGCCAATCTTGATGCCGTGCCCACCCAAGTCCTGCACTGCGACAAATCCGGCTTCGTCGGTCACGTCGTCGCCCGCGAAAACCGGCACACGTCCGGCAAAGGGCGCCAACTCCATGAAGTTGCGGATGGCCTGACCTTTGTCTACGCCTGCGGCCTTGACCTCGAGCACACATTTGCCGCGAAGGAGCTCAAGATCATCGCGACCATTAAGGGCAGGAAGCAGCCCATCAAGGCAGACGCCTTCGAGCTGTGGCGCGTGGCGGTAGTGCAGAGCGATGGAGTGGGGCTTGTGTTCGATCAACAGACCCGCGTGGGCGTCTCGCAAGCGCTGCATCGCCGCCAGAGGCTCATCGAGCGCAGGCGCAGCAGTGGAGGATTGCGTGCTGCCATCGGCAAGTCGGCACTGCGCACCATGTTCGCCAGCGGCAGGCAGGCGCAGAGGCTTCAGAAAATGGTCAATTTCGGCTATTGGCCTGCCGGTGATGATGGCCATCGCGCCGCCGAGATGCTGCTGCAGGACAGAGAGCGTGTGCACGGTGCCGCCGTGCACCTCTACGGCGTCGGGCGCGGGCGCGATGTCGGCAATGGTGCCGTCGAAATCCAGGAAAAGGGCGGTCTGAAGGTTTACAAGTGGTAGCAGATTCATTGATATAAACCTTAACAGAGGCGCATGAAAGGCCGTGTCCGCGAAATGCCCTGTTACCCGTCAGGTGGTGGAGTTGGCGAGCCCGCTGGCGGGGCGATTTTTGTAGCCGACGGCCAAGACACGGTAAACGCACCGTAAAACACAGGCCTGTTGTCTGCACGGCTGGTGCTGTACCCGTACTATCGGCAACGCCTTGACGGCAGCACATTCAATGTAGCGCTCCAGCAGCGCTTTCCTGGCGGCTCATCTGCGCCGGCGGCCTTATTCCGGTCAGTCCCGTTTTTCCGCTTCATGAACCAGACGTCCGATACATCTCCCCGCGCTCCTGCTCGCACCGCGTTGTGGTGGCTTTTCATCATTGTGCTGGTGCTTGCAGCTGCGGCCGGAGGCTGGTGGTGGAAGGGTCGCGCGGGCCCTGCAGCGGCCGCCGGAACAACTCCTGGCACTGCTTCTGCTCCCGCAGCATCCAGAGGCGCAGGCAGGAAGGGCGGTGGCGCAGGAGGTCGGTTCGCCGCACCGCAGGTTCAACCTGTATCGGTGGGAGTCGTGCGGCGTCAGGACATGCGCGTGTTGCTGGATGCGATCGGCACCATCACCGCGCAGAACACCGCCATCGTGCGCACCAAGGTGACAGGAGAGTTGAAGGCGCTGCGCTTTACCGAGGGACAGAAGGTCAAGGCCGGGCAGCTGCTGGCTGAGATTGATCCGCGCAACTACCAGGCAGCGCTTGCCCAGGTACAGGGAACGCTCGCCCGGGACAAGGCGCAGCTCGTCAATGCTCAAGCCGATTTACAGCGTTATCGCGATTTGCTGGCGCAGGATTCCATCGCACGCCAGCAGGTCGATACGCAGGAGGCGCTGGTGCGCCAATACCAGGGGACCCTGCAGGCCGATCAGGCGCAGGTGGATGCCGCCAAACTCACACTGTCCTATACCCGCGTCACAGCCCCGATCTCGGGTCGGCTCGGACTGAAGCAGGCTGACCTCGGCAACGTGGTGAACCCGGGCGATGCCAGCGGCATCGTCACCATCACCCAGACCGAGCCCATCAACGCCGTGTTCGCGGTGCCAGAGGCCAGCCTGCCCGGCATCAACGAGCAGTTGCGTGCCGGGCGCGCGTTGCCGGTGCAGGCATGGGATCGCGGCCGCACGGCGATGCTTGCCGAAGGGAGCGTGCGCCTGCTCGACAACGCCATTGACACCGCCACCGGCACCATCCGCATGAAGGCGCTCTTCGCCAACAAGGACGGCGCGCTTTTCCCGAATCAGTTCGTCAACATCACCTTGCAGATCAGCACGCTGCACGATGTGCTGTCAATTCCGACCACCGCTGTGCAGCGCGGCACGCAAGGCACCTATGTGTATGCGGTGGATGAAGGAGGGACTGTGGCTCAGCGGCTGGTGACCCTCGGCACGACCGATGGCGACCGCATCAGCGTGACAGGCGATCTGCACCCCGGCGAACGGGTGGTGACCGATGGCGCCGACCGCCTGCGCGATGGCGCCAAGGTGCAGGTGATAGATCCCGAAGCCGCGCAGGCAGCGGCAGCGACCGCAGCGACGGAGGCGCGCTCGCGCCGTCGCTCTGGAACCCGCCCGGCAACCGCTGGCAGCGGGCGCTGACCGGTTGAATCCGTCAGCCCATATGTTGCGCGTGACCACGCCCTACTTCGGCATGTACCGAGCCGCCGCACGGTGGGGCCACCGATGAACATCTCGCGCATCTTCATCCTCCGGCCGATCGCCACCTCGCTGATCATGGTGGCGGTGCTGATTGCCGGCCTGCTGGCTTACCGCCAACTGCCGCTCTCGGCCCTGCCCGAGGTGGACTACCCCACGATCCAGGTCACCACGCTGTATCCGGGCGCCAGCCCCGAGGTGATGACTTCGTCCGTCACCGCACCGCTTGAACGGCAGTTCGGGCAGATGCCGGGCCTGTCGCAGATGTCGTCCACCAGCTCGGGCGGCGCATCGGTCATCACGCTGCGTTTTGCGCTCGACCTGGGGCTCGACGTGGCCGAGCAAGAAGTGCAGGCCGCCATCAACGCCGGCAGCAACCTCCTGCCCTCCGACCTGCCGGTTCCGCCGATCTACAGCAAGATCAATCCGGCCGATGCGCCGGTCATGACGCTGGCCATCAGCTCGCCATCACTGCCTGTGATGAAGGTGCACGATCTGGTGGAAAACCGCGTGGCGCCACGCCTGTCGCAGGTCGCGGGCGTGGGCTTGGTGGGTATCGCTGGCGGCGGCCGTCCTGCGGTGCGCATCCGCGCCAACCCCACCGCATTGGCGGCACTCGGCATGTCGCTCGACGATGTGCGCACCGCAATCGCTGCGGCCAACGTCAATCAGGCCAAGGGCAGTTTCGACGGACCTGCACGCGCTTCGACCATCGACGCCAACGATCAGCTGCGCTCGGCGGCTGAGTATCAGGACCTGATCATTGCCTTCAAGAACGGAAATCCGATCCGTTTGAAAGACGTGGCGACCATCGTCGATGCGGCAGAGAACAATCGCCTGGCGGCCTGGGCTGGCGTGGTGCCAGCGAGCGTGGATGAAGGCGCAAGCGGAAGCGCTGCCGACACCGGCCCGAATACCACCGGCGGCGGCGCTTCGCAGGACGCATCGGCCAAGCCCCGCCTGCCAGCGGCTGTGATTCTCAATATCCAGCGCCAGCCCGGCGCCAATGTGATCGAGACGGTCGATCGCATCAAGGCGCTGTTGCCACAGCTGAAATCGACCTTGCCGGCTTCGCTCGACGTGCGGGTACTGACAGATCGCACGGTGACCATTCGCGCTTCAGTATTCGACACGGAGATCGAGCTGCTGCTGGCGATCGTGCTGGTGGTGCTGGTGATCTTCGTTTTTCTGCGCAGCGGCACGGCCACGCTGATCCCGAGCATCGCGGTGCCGCTGTCGCTCGTCGGCACCTTCGGCGTGATGCATCTGGCGGGCTTCTCGATCAACAACCTGACCTTGATGGCGCTCACCATCTCCACCGGTTTCGTGGTGGACGATGCCATCGTGATGATCGAGAACATCGCCCGCTATGTGGAGGCTGGCGAAGAGCCGCTGGCCGCAGCACTGAAGGGTTCGAAGCAGATCGGCTTCACCATCATCTCGCTCACCATCTCGCTGATCGCGGTGCTGATTCCGCTGCTTTTCATGGGCGACGTAGTGGGTCGTCTGTTTCACGAGTTCGCGATCACGATGGCGGTGTCGATCCTGATATCGGCAGCGGTTTCGCTCACGCTCACGCCAATGATGTCCGCCCGGCTGTTGCGTCAAACGCCGGAGGAGTCTCACGGCCGCCTCTACCGCGCCACCGGTCGCGCGTTCGACCGCATCATCGCTGGCTATGGCCGGATGCTGAACCGCGTACTCGATCACCAGGTGCTCACGCTCATCGTGTTCGCGCTCACCCTGGTATTGACCGCGCTGCTGTACCTCGCCGTGCCCAAAGGCTTTTTCCCGGTGCAGGACACCGGCACCATCCAGGCGACGACCGAAGCCGACCAGTCGGTTTCTTTTGCCGGCATGTCAGAGCGCCAGCAGGCGCTGGCAGAGCGCGTGCTGCGCGACCCAGCGGTGCAGAGCGTGTCTTCCTTCATTGGAGTGGATGGCGCCAACCTCACGCTCAATACCGGGCGCATGTTGATCAACCTGAGGCCCAAGGATCAGCGCCCCCCGATCGAGACGGTGATCCGGCGGCTTTCCGATGCCGCGCACGATGTGCCCGGCATCGTGCTGTATGCGCAACCAGTGCAGGACCTGACGATCGAGGACCGCGTGGCGCGTACGCAGTACCAGTTTTTGTTGTCGTCGCCTGACGATGCGCAGCTGCGCACCGTCACTGCCGATTTCCTCAAGCGCCTGCGCGCTCTGCCGCAGCTCACCGATGTGGCTAGCGATCTGCAGGATCAGGGTTTGCAGGCGTATGTCGATATCGATCGCGCCCAGGCGGGGCGGCTCGGCGTGAGTGTTGCGTCGATTGACTCTGCGCTCTACAACGCCTTCGGCCAGCGCCTGATTTCGACCATTTTCACGCAGTCGAATCAATACCGGGTCGTGCTGGAAGTGCCACCCGAATTCATGGTCGGCCCGCAGGCACTGCAGGCGATTTATGTGCCTTCGTCGGTGGCCGGCAGCGCGCCGGTGCCGCTCTCTTCAGTGGCCAACGTGGTCGAGCGGCCGACCGCGCTCACGGTCAATCACGTCGGTCAGTTGCCGGCAGCGACGATCTCTTTCAACGCGGCGCCGGGTGTCTCATTGGGGCAGGCGGTGAAAGCCATTGAAGCGCAGCAGGCCGAGATGCAATTGCCGCTGAGTGTCCAGACCAGTTTTCAGGGTGCTGCGCTGGCGTTTCAGGCCTCGCTTTCCAACACGCTGCTGCTGATCCTGGCGGCGGTGGTGACGATGTACATCGTGCTCGGCGTGCTGTACGAAAGCACGATTCATCCGCTCACCATTCTTTCCACGCTGCCCTCGGCCGCGATGGGAGCGCTGCTTGCGCTGCTGGTGGCGGGGCTGGATATCGACATCATCGCGATCATCGGGATCGTGCTGCTGATTGGCATCGTCAAGAAGAACGCCATCATGATGATCGACTTCGCCCTCGACGCCGAGCGCGAGCAAGGTCTT
>JBBSUX010000167.1:0-7890 GCA_038234045.1 Burkholderiales bacterium | reverse complement strand
TGGCGGTACTCTGAACGCCATCGATGCCCTTGCCGGTGGGCAGGCTCAAAGAGCCCTTGGTGATCGTGCCGGTCGCCGGGTCGAAGATATTGCCCTGCAGCTTGGCTCCGGCGTTGGTGACGATGTTGCCGTCCTTGTCGAGCTTGAGGTTGCCGGCGCGGGTGTAAGCCATTTCACCGCTGGGCATCTTCACCGAGAAAAAACCAGCGCCGTTGATCGCCAGATCGAGATTGTTGCCGGTGGTGCTGAGGTTGCCTTGCGTGAACTGCTGCGAGATCGCCGCCGTGCTCACGCCGATGCCAGGGCTGTCGGCACTGCCACCGCTGCCGAGGTTGGTTGCGTACAGATCGGCGAACTCGGCACGCGATGATTTCATCCCGGTCGTGTTGGCATTGGCGATGTTGTTGCCGATCACGTCCAGCCCACGGCTGGCTGCGCTGAGACCGGAAAGACCTTGTTGAAAACTCATGACATTGCTCCTTGAGAGAAAGAGAGGCGGTGCAGCAGGTGGACGAAAGAAGAAGACGAAAGAAGAAGACGAAAGAAGTAGGCGAAAGAGGCGGGCGAAAAGGCGGAACGAAAAAACCGGTGTGCTGAATCAGGCGACGGGTCGGTGGTGCCGGGTCCTCAAAGGATCGAGCGCACGCCCGAATACGGGGCTGACGTGCCATCCGGGAACTGCAGGCTCAGGTTCCCGCCTTCGGAGCCCACTGAAACCACCTTGTTGCGCACCAGCGGTGTGGCCGAAACCGGCGTGGCGCCATTGGCGGCGTTGACCTTGAAAGTGAGCGGACCCTTGCCGGCATACGCCGACGTATCCCAATGGAAATCGTGGCGCCCGGCATCCATGCTGCCGAGCGGCACGGTGCCCACCACGGTGCCGCTGGCGGTGGTGATATCGACCGACACATTCCCCGCAGAGCCAGCCAGATCGAACGAACCGCTGCCGGCCTTGGTGGCGGGGTCTACCGTGAGCGTGTTGCCGTCGAACACCACATCGTGGCCGATCAAGGTGCTGGCTTGCAGACCCTGCATCGCGGCGAATTGGGTGGAAAGCGAAGTGACGGTTGCGTTGAGCTGCTGAATGCCGGTGACGGTATTGATCTGCGCGATCTGCGAGGTCATTTGCGCGTTGTCCATCGGATTCATCGGATCCTGGTTGTTCAGCTGCGCGACCAGCAACTTCAGGAACCGGTCCTGCTGATCATTACTGGCGCCTGCCGCGGTGCCCGCGCCTTTGGGCGTGTAGGTGTAGGCGGTGGGCGCAGCGAGGGCGTCGGTAGCACTGGTGGTGGTCATGCGGGTGGTCCAGTTGTGGGGGCGATAGCGGCGACAGCGCTGGCTTACTGGCCCATCTGCAAGGTCTTCAGCAGCAAGGTCTTGGCCGTATTCATCACTTCAATGTTGTTCTGATAGGCACGCGAGGCCGACATCATGTTGACCATCTCCTCCACCGGATTGACGTTGGAGTGGGTCACGTAGCCATCTGCATCTGCAGCCGGGTTGCCTGGCTCGAGCACCTTGCGCCCGGGCTCGGCGCTCTCGGTGATGGCGTTGACCCGCACTCCCGCCGCGCCCTCGTTGCCAACCGGCATGGTCTGAAAGCTCACCTGCCGGGCCTTGTACGACTGGCCGTCCGGGCCGGCAACCGCATCGACGTTGGCCAGATTGCTGGCGACGACGTTCAGGCGCTGTGCCTGCGCGCTGACCGCGCTGCCGGACACATTGAAGATGGAAAACATCGACATGGCGGATGGCTCCTGCTGATTTTGGTTGTGCGAGCGGCAGGGCCTACTGGCCCTGGATGGCGGTGAGCAGCGTTTTGGATTCACCGTTGATAAAGCGCAGCGTGGCTTCGTAACGGATGGCGTTGTCGGCAAAGGCCGCGCGCTCGCGATCCAGATCGACCGTGTTGCCATCCATGCTGGGCTGGGTCGAGGCCACATATCCCAAGCGCGGGCCGCCTGCCATTCCGCCTGATGACGACGAAGTGGCGGCCAGCGGAATGAAGCCGGCGCGGGCCTGGCCATCAGCTCCTTGCGTACTGGCGAGCCGGAGCATCCCGGAGGCGTTGCCCGCCACGACTGCGCTGCCGCCTGTTGCGTCGCGCATCGCATCGGCAAACTTGAAGTCGCGAGCCGCGTAGCCCGGTGTGTCGGCGTTGGCAATGTTGCTGGCAAGCGTTTGCTGGCGTTCGGCGCGCAGCACCAGCGCCCGGGCCTGGAAGCCTAAGGAGTCGGTGAGTTTGTCGAGCATGGCAGTCTTGCCTTTGAGGGAGGGTGAATGAGTGGGTCGGAAATCTGCCGGTGGCATCGTGGGGATTGCGTGCCTCGGAGCCGTGTTGCGATTATCAAAACCACCTTGCTGCGCTAAAGGCCGATGAAGATGGAAAACCGCCGCCAGTTCCGCGATTGCCGGCTGCCACCGCTGCCTATAGTTGCCGCTCATTGGCAGGGTTCCGTGCGACAGGTGCGGCGCCCATGCGCGGAGAACACCGCGCAGCTTGTAGTCGCTCCTGTCGCCGCTGGAGGAACCGATCCATGTCCATTCCCGCTCCCATTTCCGCTGCCCAGAACTTCCCGTTCGCGAACAAGTGCTTTCTTAGAGGCTTGTCCTTCGTCGCGGCATGTGCCTTGGCCGCTTCGGCTGCTCACGCGCAGGTGCCTCCAGGCGCGCTTCCTGCGGCGGCGCCTGCATCAGCCTCCGCAGCGGCGGCTCCCCAGAATATGGAGGCTTCGACCCGGCAGTGGCTCGATTCCGAGGTAGCCCATGCCCAGCAGCCCGACGGCGTGGCCCTGCGCATGGAGGTGGAAGTCGGTGCGCTCGACAGCCGCCTTCGGCTCGCCCCCTGCGCCCAGGTTGAGCCTTATCTCCCGCCGGGCCAGCGCCTGTGGGGAAAAACCCGGCTTGGCTTGCGCTGTGTCGAGGGCGCCGTGCGCTGGAACGTCTTCCTGCCGGTGACGGTGCACGCCTATGGGCCCGGCTGGATCGCGCGCGGGCCGATTCCGGCGGGAGTCGCGCTCAAGCAGGACGATGCGGTCGAGTCTGAAGTCGACTGGGCGGACGAGTATTCCCGCGTGCTGAGCGACCCCACGCAGTGGGTTGGGTCGGTCACCACCAGAATGCTCAAACCCGGTCAGCCGCTGCGCCAGTCCTCGGTGCGCGCTCCGCAGGTGTTCCAGCCGGGCATGCAGGTGCGGATCGTCGCGCAGGGCCAGGGTTTTGCAGTAACGGCAGACGGCCAAGCCGTGACAGCCGGCGTCATCGGGCAGCCAGTGAGGGTGCGCATGAGCGGCGGCCGGATGATGACTGGCACCGTGGTGGATTCACACACGGTGCGTATCGATATCTGAGTCGCAACGCCGACGCGCAGTTACTCGAAAGGCAAAAAAGGCTAAAGTTGCTGAAAAAGGCGCCGAAGACCTTCCTACGATGCCCCACCCGGGGCTGTGGAGCGCAACATGAAAATTGGCCAGAAATCCGACATTCCTGCACCGGTGACCCCTTCGGTCTCCCGTCCCGGCGTGGGCGCTTCGGCCAAATCGGCTGCAAGCGGGCGCCCCCAAACCGTTGCCCAGAGCTTGAAAGCACCGATCGCCGCGCCAGGTGTGCCGGTGACGGTGTCGCCCATGGCGCGAGCATTCGATGTGGCGTCGTCGTCTTCGTCTTTCGACGCACGCAAGGTGGCCGAAGTGCGCTCTGCCATCGAAAACGGAACTTACCGCGTAGATCCTGAAGCCATCGCCGACAAGCTTCTTTCCAACGCGCAGCAGGTACTGCGCAAGGCACGTACCTGAATGAGACACGTAGTGGCGGTGCACATTTGACGCTTTTGCAGAACTGCGGTTTTAGTTTTCGGTGATCACGACCCAATCTGCTGATCGCCCTATGAATTCCCTTCCCGTTTTGAACCTGGAAGAAGCACTGACCGAGGTGGAAAAGCATCTGGAGCGGATGTCCCTGGCTCTGCTCGCGGGCGAAGCGCAGGCGGTGGAGCAGGCCAGTGCAGGATTACGCGCTGCCATCGGCATCTTTGCAGAAGCAGCGCGGCGCAGGCCCGCGCAGCTCGACGAACCTTCGCTGCGCCCGCGCCTCATGGCTGCGAACCAGACCCTTGCCAGCCAGCGCGAAAACCTGGCACGCCGCGCGGCAGGAGTGGATCGGACGCTCGCTTCGATTCTTCCCGCGCAGACGCTGCCTACCTAGTCAGGCGCACCAGGACTGGCGGGACGTGGCGGTGGCAGCCGGTTCGGCAGCCGTTCTTCCTGAGGCATCAAAAAAAACCGCGCTCACAACAAAAAAAGCCACCGGAAACGGTGGCTTTTTTTGTTGTGGGTAGGCAATGGCCCCGGCTGCCCGAGCTTCCCATTCAGTGATAGCGCATCTTCGAACGCAGCCGCGCTATCGACTGGCTATGCAGCTGGCACACCCGTGATTCGGTGATCGAGAGCACCGCAGCAATTTCCTTCAGGTTCATGTCTTTTTCGTAGTACATGCTCATGATGAATTGCTCGCGCTCCGGCAGGGTCTTGATGGCTGCCACCAAAGATTGGCGCAAGCGCTGGTCACGCAGCTGCTGCATCGGGTCGGCATCGGGATCACCCGCGTGCCGATCAAGGAAGTTGTCATCCTCGCCTGTGCCTGTCATGTCTTCCAGGTACACCAGCTGGGTGCCGCGCACGCGAGCCAGCAAGCTCTGATAGTCGGAAAGGCTCAGATCGAGCGAATCTGCAATTTCGGATTCGAGCGGGCTGCGGCCCAGCGTCTGCTCGAGCCGGTGCACCGCGCGCTCAATATCCTTTTGGCTCTTGCGCGAGCCGCGTGACATCCAGTCGCCTTCTCGCAGTTCGTCGATCATCGCGCCGCGGATGCGCTGCGTGGCGAAGGTCTCGAACTGAACGCCTTGGCTCGCCTCAAAACGCGAAAGCGCTTCGGCAAGGCCGATCATTCCGACCTGGATCAGATCGTCGATCTCGATGTTGGGCGGCAACTTGGCGATCATGTGGTTCGCCAGTCGTCGCACCAGCGGCACGTACTGACGAATCATGGCTTCGCGGTCGAGCTGGCCTTTGGCGGTGTACATCAATGACTCCGTAGCGGGATCTGGGCATCGGAACGAGTGGGTGCGGCAGCCGAGCCAGATTGCGCCATTACCGCGGCCGGCGTGTGCATGTGCGTCTGCATCGGATCGGCCAATGTGGCGGCTCCTTCGAACAAGCGCAGCGCAAGCCTTCTGGCCTCCGCATCGGGTGCGCCGCCGTCGGCTACCACCCTGACCCGCAGCACGTCTATTTGCCGGCCAAGTCGGTCGAGGACGCACTGGCGCAGGTTTTCGCGTGCGGCCAGCGCTCCGGCTGCCGTCGCCATGCCGGGGCGTGTGACCACGGTAGCAACAGCGGGCACGATGTTCACGGCGACGAGGGTGCGCAGCGACTTGTAGGTGGTGAGTACGCCGTTCGGGTCGGGCGCGCAGCCCAACGCCGGTTGGATGAGGCAGTGCGGCGCGAGCGCGGCAAAGAGTTGCGCGCCACCGTAGATCAGCACCATGTCGTAGGCGCGGCAGGCACGGCTCAGGCGCGCAAGGGCCGTCTTGTCGCCGCTGCGCAGCGTTGCCATGCCACCGGCGGCCGGGAGCACCGTGAGCCCGGCAGGAAAATCCTGCGCTGCAGCCAGGTCTCGCGGGTCGAAAGAGCCGTCGAGCAAACCCGACAACCCTGGCGCGGCAGCGCTTTCTGCCGTCGTGGCATCCAGCACCGCAAGGTCGTGCCCCATGTCGTGCAGGATGTCGCACAGGCGCAGCAGCAGCGGCAGCTCGGTGTCCTGGTCGCCTTGCGCCACCAGTCCGCCCAGGCGCAGGATGCGACCCGGAATCAGCTGGCGGAGTCCCGACCCCTGGTCGCGAGCGGTTTCGTCACGCATCGAGGCTACTCCCGGCGGCAGTGTCGTGCATCGGCGTCGAGAAGAAGAAATTCAGGTCCGAAGCCTTCGGATCGTAGGCCGACCTTGTGGGCGAGCGCATGGCGCTGCGCACCAGCTGACCGGCATCGGGCTCTTCCCAGTCTTCCGGTACCCGTTGCCCATTGGTCACACCGCGCACCACCAGTTGGTGTCGGATCAATGCGTCGAGAGCGGGGCCAAGCTTCACCGCCTCGTCGGTCTTCGAGAGGATGACCTGCTGTTCGCCACTGGTCTTGAAGGCGCCGACCACATCGTCGATGGTGTCGCCGTGGTTTCCGGCGTTGAGCACCAGCAAGCGCTGGACGCCCGGCAGGTCGAGCACATCGAGCATGTCGCGCTTGCGCGGATCGCGGGGCGCTACGCCGGTGGTGTCGATCAGCACCATCTTCTTGTTGGCCAGCAGACCGAGAAGATCCTGCAGCGCGGCGCGGTCGTGTGCCAGATGGGCTACCACCCCCAGCATGCGACCGTAAGAGCGCAGTTGCTCATGCGCGGCAATGCGATAGGTATCGAGTGTGATCAGGCCGACGCTTGCCGGGCCGTGCAGCCGTGCACATTGCGCCGCCAGCTTGGCGGCCGTGGTGGTCTTGCCAACCCCGGTGGCGCCCACCATCGCGAAGATTCCGCCCTCGGTGCTGAGGGTGAGCCCGTGGGGCGCCGTGCGCAGGTTGCGCTCAAGCACATCCATCAACCAGCGCACCGCTGCGGGGGCTCCGCCATCCTGTGGCAGGCGCTCCAGCACTGCGCGGGCCAGGGCTGGCGAGAAGCCGGCACGGATCATCTTGAGCATCAGGTTCGACTGGATCGGGTCCTGCCGTGCCTGGCCCAACCAGGTCAGGGTATTGAACCGGTCTTCGATCAGGTCCTTCATGGCCTGCAGTTCTGCGGTGATGCTGTTTGACGCTGCCGCCGAATTCATCTCGCTGGTCTGGATCCTGACCGGCGCCAGAGCCGCCGCAGCCGGCCGCGCGCTGCGGGTTGCTGCGGGAGCGGGCGTGCTGTCCGTGCGCCATGCCGGTTGCGTGACCGGTGCGGCAGGGCGTGCAAGCTGAGCAGGCTTGGCGGCGCGGGGCGCAGCCGGCTCTGCTGCTACTTCGGCTTCGTCGCCACGAAGGCTATCCGCCTGCCCGTTCAATGCTTCATGGCGGCGGCGCAACATGCGTTCGCGCACATAGTCCTGGAACGACAAGGTGCTCATCGCCAGCTGTTCGGTATCTTCGTGGACCGGGTTGCGCTCAGCAGCTTGCGCCGTGCGCGGTCGCGTCGCAGTGCCTGCCAGCGGGCGGTCGATCTCGGCCGCGGCGCGTTGCTTGAGCGAAGAAGCGGGAGCCGCCGATGCGGGCGCGGGCTCCGCGAGCTGGTTCAGTGCGTCTTCGGCAGTAGCGACCACTTCTACGCCGGTTGCTGTGGGGCGGTTCGACAGGATCAATGTTCCTTCGCCGAAGGCAGCGCGGGCCTTGCCGAGTGCCTCGCGGGAGGTTGCAGCGTGAAAGCGTTGGATGTTCATGCGGAGGCACCTCTGAGGATCGGGCCGATACGGATGGAATGGGTTTCTGGAATTTCGCTATGGGCCAGCACCTGCAAGCGCGGCGCCACGCGGCGCAGCAATCGCGCGACGCTGTTGCGGATCTGGTCGGGCACCAGCAGGCAGGCGGGCAGGCCGAGCTCTTCCTGCTTCATGGCGACCTCGGCGGCCGTACGGGTCAGGATGTCTGCCACGCCCGGGTCGAGCGCAGCACCGGCCGAGTTGCCGAGCGCCTGCATCAGCAGCCGTTCCAGCCCCGGCTCGATGGCGATCACGTCGAGCTCCCGGGTGGGGCCATAAATCTGCTGCACGATGGCCGGCGCCAGAGCGACGCGGATGCGGCGTGCCAGCTCGACCGGGTCGGTGGTGACAGGGGCGTGCTCGGCCAGCGTCTCGACGATGGTGCG
>JBBSUX010000166.1:0-7924 GCA_038234045.1 Burkholderiales bacterium | reverse complement strand
TCAACGATGCAGCAGAACGACCATATTCATCCGACAGCGCTGGTGGCCGACGAGGCCCGCATCGATCCTTCAGTGGAAGTTGGGCCCTACACCGTCATCGGCCCGAATGTCAGCATTGCAGAGGGCACAACAGTTGGTGCGCATTGCGTGATCGAAGGGCACACCGAGATCGGTCGGAACAATCGCATTTTCCAGTTCAACTCGCTCGGAGCGATTCCACAGGACAAGAAATACGCAGGCGAACCCTGCAGTCTGGTGATCGGTGACGGCAATACGATTCGCGAGTTCTGCACCTTCAACATCGGCTCGCCGGCTGGCGGTGGCGTGACCCGCGTCGGCGACGACAACTGGATCATGGCCTATGTGCACCTCGCCCACGATGTGACAGTTGGTAATCACACGATTTTTGCCAATAACGCCCAGCTCGCCGGCCATGTGGAGGTGGGGGACTGGGTCATCCTAGGCGGGTTCACGGTGGTTCACCAGTTTGTACGGATCGGCGCTCACGCAATGACCGCCATGTGCGCGCTGCTGTTCGCTGACCAGCCACCCTTCGTCATGAGCCAGGGGCAGCCTGCCGGAGCCCGCTCGATGAATTACGAAGGGCTGCGCCGACGCGGCTTTTCGCCGGACCGTCTGGCTGCGGTCAAGGCAATGCACAAGGCCTTGTACCGGGACGGTCTGACGCTTGATGCGGCAAAAACGGAAATCGAGAGTCTTTCCGAACAAGCACCCGAGGCTTCCGCAGACGTTGCATTGATGCTCGATTTCCTCGCGCGAGTGCCGGCGCAGCGCGGCATCGTTCGCTGATCGCAAATGAGCCGATGCCGCAGCCGGTGCCAAATCAAGCGGACGTGACAGCGACCCCGCAGGAGGCCGAAGAAGAAGCTCGCAGGCCTGCGCCCGCAGAAGCGCCTCGAATCGCCATGGTTGCCGGCGAGACGTCCGGAGATCTGCTTTCCGGGCTTCTGCTCGACGGCATGCGGGCACGGTGGCCCGCAATGCAGAGCTTTGGTATCGGTGGTCCGCAGATGGCGGCCCGCGGCTTCGATGCGCGGGTCTCCAGCGAAAAATTGGCGGTGCACGGCTTCGGGCTGGATGTGCTTCTGCGGTATCGGGAAATCGTTGGCATTCGCAAACGGCTGAGCGCAAGCTTGCTCCATAGTCCTCCCGATATTTTCATCGGTGTGGATGCGCCCGACTTCAACCTCGACCTTGAATCGGGTCTCCGCGCATCTGGCATCCCCACTGCGCATTTCGTTTGCCCTTCCGTCTGGGCATGGCGGGCGGACCGCATGGAGAAGATCCGCCGTGCGGCCGATCATGTCCTGTGCATTTTCCCGTTCGAGCCCGCTCTGCTGCAAGCCCACGGCATCGCCGCAAGCTATGTGGGTCATCCGCTTGCGAGCGTCATTCCGATGGAGCCCGATCGTGCGGCTGCGCGGTTTCAGCTTGGCTTGCAATCGGGCGATGCCGTCGTTGCATTGCTGCCTGGCAGCCGGGTTTCGGAGGTGCGCCATTTGACGCCGCTCTTTTTGGAGGCTGCGGCGTTGATGCGGCGCGCCAACCCGACGCTGCGCTTTTTGCTGCCGGCGGTGCCTGCACAGCGCGAGAGAATTGATCGGGCTGTTGCTGCGTCAGGCTTGGCCGCATGCGTCACGGTTCTGGACGGCCGCTCGCACTTGGTGCTTGCAGCGTGCGACGTCTGCTTGGTAGCGAGCGGCACCGCTACGCTTGAGGCGGCACTATTCAAACGGCCGATGGTGATCGCTTACCGCATGCAGTCCTTATCCTGGCGCTTGCTTGCTCCGAAACGCCTGCAACCATGGGTCGGTTTGCCGAACATCCTGTGCGAAGACTTCCTCGTGCCTGAATTCCTTCAGGACGCGGCAACACCCGAGGCCCTGGCTCGCGCGACGCTCGACTGGATGTCTGCCCCCGACCGCGTTAATCGACTCAACACCACTTTCACCGCGCTACATCAAAGTTTGCTGCGCGATACCGTTAGCCTTGCAACCGATGCGATCCAGAACGTCCTCTCCTCGCACCCCAATCGTGGCTGAACAAGCCACCCTTCCTTGGGCGCCAGCCGGACTCGTCGCCGGCGTGGACGAGGCCGGTCGCGGTCCGCTCGCGGGTCCTGTCGTTGCTGCGGCGGTCATTCTCGATGACGGTAGACGGATTCGCGGTTTGGCCGATTCGAAGGTGCTGACGGCCTTGCAGCGTGAGCGTCTTGAAGACCTGATCCGTGAGAAAGCCTTGTGCTGCTCAGTCGCCGAGGCATCGGTGGAGGAGATTGACCGGCTCAACATCCTGCAAGCCACATTGCTTGCGATGCGGCGCGCGGTGGAGGGCCTGCGCCTGACGCCGGGGCGCGTTCTGGTGGACGGAAATCGCCTGCCGACGCTGCAGGTGATGTCTGAAGCGATCGTGGGCGGTGATGCGCGCGTGCGCTGCATTTCCGCTGCGTCGATCCTGGCCAAGGTCTACCGCGACCGGCTCTGCGTCGACCTGCACCGCGAATACCCGCAATACAACTTTGCAGCGCACAAAGGCTACGGCACGCGGGAGCACATGTCGGCACTGCGCCAGTTCGGTGCTTGCATCCACCATCGCCGCTCGTTCGCGCCGGTTGCTGCTGCCTTGTCGCTGATGCCGATGCTTGGGCGCATCGATACCGTTTCGGAATCATCTGGCGGCCGTGACATCAGCAGCCTGAGTGAGCATCAGCTGTGAGCGCGACACCGCCAGACGACGAACGCAATTGGGCCTTTGGTGCTGGGAATCCGACAGATCCCGTTCACATCACGTCTCGCAGCAACCCCCTCATCAAGCAGGTCCAACGTCTTGCGAGCGATAACAGCGCATATCGGCGCCTGGGCCGTATCTGGATCGAGGGGGACCATCTATGCCGTGCCGCATTGGACCGTCAGTGGCGGCCGGAGATTGCCATATTTTGTGAATCAAATTGGCCTCCAGCGCAGTCTGCATATGCGCAACTAGCTCCCAAGAATGTAGTGGTTCCGGATGTACTCTTCAGGGAGATGAGCGGGCTCGAATCTCCCGGTGAGATGGGTTTTGTAGTGGCGATCGATGCAGCATCAACCCCCATCGCGCCCGGTCTTGCCACTGTGGTCCTGGATCGCCTGCAGGACGCAGGAAACGTAGGTTCCGTGTTGCGCAGTGCGGCAGCCTTCGGTTTTGCACAGGTCGTAGCGGTGACGAGTACGGCTGCACTCTGGGGCCCGAAGGTACTGCGGGCTGGCATGGGTGCGCATTTTGGCCTGCGGCTCGTCGAAGGCTGCGATGTCGAGACACTCGCAGAAACACTGGCGGTGCCCTTGCTCGTGACGAGCTCGCATGAGGGAAGCCTGCTGCATGAGGCCGACCTGCCCTGGCCCTGCGCCTGGGTGATGGGACACGAAGGGCAGGGGGTCGGACCGGAGCTTATGGCCCGCGCTGCCCAGCACCTGCGCATCGCGCAGCCGGGGGGAGAGGAGTCGCTCAATGTGGCAGCAGCAGCGTCTATTTGCCTGCACGCAAGCGCCGCTTCCGGCATGACCCGGAAGTTATAATCGGGAGCTTGCCCAAACAGCGTCGCCCGACCGCAGCCGCAGCGTTTTCATATCTACAAGAAGCAGCCTTCCGGAACAGCCGGGGGCGCACCGGGCGACCGTAACCATCCGGAGAACCCAGTGCTCTTGTCTCTACAGGGAAAATTCCCTCCCGCCATCCTGGCGCTTGCAGACGGCACGGTCTTTATCGGTCAATCGATCGGAGCCAGCGGCTCCACCGTCGGCGAAGTGGTGTTCAACACCGCCATGACCGGCTACCAGGAAATCCTCACCGATCCCAGCTACAGCCAGCAGATCGTGACGCTGACATATCCGCATATCGGCAACTATGGCATCAACGACGAAGATGTCGAAGCTGACAAGGTCCATGCCTCAGGCCTTGTGATCCGTGACCTTCCGCTGATCGCATCGAATTTCCGGAGCACCTCAACCCTGCGCGACTACCTGTTGCGAGAGAACACGGTTGCCATTTCGGGAATCGACACCCGAAAGCTGACCCGCCATTTGCGAACCAAAGGGGCCCAGAACGGCTGCATTTTCGGTCTGCAAGAGGGCGAAGCAGCCTCGCAAAGCCGTATCGACGAAGCCATCGCGATAGCCCGAGCGGGACGCAATATGTCCGGTCTTGATCTTGCGCAAGAAGTCACTACCGCTGGTCCCTACGAATGGACGCAGACCGAGTGGGCCCTGGGTGACGGATATGGTTTGCAGATCGCCCCGCGCTTTCATGTCGTTGCCTTCGACTATGGCGTGAAGAAAAATATCCTGCGCATGGTCGCCGAACGCGGCTGTCATATCACCGTCGTGCCCGCCCGCACCAGTGCTGAAGAGGTGATGAAGCTCGCACCGGACGGCATTTTTCTGGCGAACGGACCCGGTGATCCTGAGCCTTGCGACTACGCGATCGAATCGTCGCGTACCTTGATCGAAAGTGGCGTGCCCGTATTCGGCATTTGTCTTGGGCATCAAATCATGGCGCTTGCCATGGGAGCCAAGACCTACAAGATGAAATTCGGCCACCACGGCGCCAACCATCCGGTCAAGGATCTGGCGACCGGCCAGGTCAGCATCACGAGCCAGAACCATGGCTTTGCGGTGGATGAGAGCACGCTCCCGGCTAATCTCCGCGCCACGCATGTGAGCCTTTTCGACGGCACGCTGCAAGGCCTCGCACACGTTGATCAACCCGCCTTCTGTTTCCAGGGGCATCCGGAAGCGTCGCCGGGGCCGAGCGACATCGGCTACCTGTTCGACCGGTTCATTGCGTCCATGGAGAAAAAGAAGAATGCCTAAGCGCACCGATCTCAAGAGCATCCTCATCATCGGCGCTGGCCCGATCATCATCGGCCAGGCATGTGAGTTCGATTATTCGGGTGTTCAAGCCTGCAAGGCGCTGCGAGAGGAGGGCTACAAAGTCATCCTGATCAACAGCAACCCTGCAACGATCATGACGGACCCGGCAACAGCCGACGTCACGTACATCGAGCCGATCACGTGGCAGACGGTCGAAAAAATCATTGCCAAGGAACGGCCCGACGCCATCCTCCCGACTATGGGCGGCCAAACCGCACTCAACTGCGCGCTAGACCTGTGGCGCAACGGGGTGCTCGATAAGTACAAGGTCGAACTCATCGGCGCGACGCCTGAAGCCATCGACAAGGCAGAAGACCGGCTGAAGTTCAAGGACGCGATGACGAAGATCGGTCTGGGCTCGGCGCGCTCTGGAATTGCACACACCATGGACGAGGCTTGGGCCGTGCAGAAAACGCTGGGCTTCCCGACCGTGATCCGCCCCAGCTTTACGCTCGGCGGCACCGGCGGGGGTATTGCCTACAACCCGGACGAGTTCGAGACCATCTGCAAGCGCGGCATCGACGCTTCGCCGACCAACGAGTTGCTGATTGAAGAATCGCTTCTCGGCTGGAAAGAGTACGAGATGGAGGTGGTGCGCGACAAGGCGGACAACTGCATCATCGTCTGCTCCATTGAGAATCTCGACCCGATGGGCGTGCACACCGGTGACTCGATCACGGTGGCCCCGGCGCAGACGCTCTCCGACAAGGAATACCAGATCATGCGCAACGCATCGCTTGCGGTGCTGCGTGAGATCGGTGTCGATACCGGCGGATCGAATGTGCAGTTTTCGATCAATCCGCAGGATGGCCGCATGGTCGTGATTGAGATGAACCCGCGCGTTTCGCGCTCCTCGGCGCTGGCATCCAAGGCAACGGGTTTCCCGATCGCCAAGGTCGCTGCCAAGCTGGCGGTGGGCTATACGCTGGACGAGCTGCGCAACGAGATCACCGGCGGTGCGACGCCGGCGAGCTTCGAGCCGAGCATCGACTACGTGGTCACGAAGATCCCGCGCTTTGCGTTCGAAAAATTTCCGCAGGCTGATTCGCACCTCACCACGCAAATGAAATCGGTCGGCGAGGTGATGGCCATGGGCCGTACTTTCCAGGAGTCGTTTCAGAAGGCACTGCGCGGCCTCGAGGTGGGCGTGGACGGACTCAACGAAAAGACGCAGGACCGCGAGGTGCTGGAACAAGAGCTAGGCGCCCCCGGCCCGGATCGCATCTGGTACGTGGGCGACGCGTTCGCCATGGGTCTGTCGGTCGACGAGGTGTTCGCACTGACCAAGATTGACCCGTGGTTCCTGGTGCAGATTGAGGAGATCGTGAAGATCGAGCTCGAACTGGAAACCAAGTCGCTCGATGACATTGATCGTGACACGTTGATGGCGTTGAAGCGCAAGGGCTTCTCGGATCGTCGACTGGCGCGCCAACTCAAGGCCACCGAGACGGCTATTCGCGACAAACGCATCGCGCTCAATGTGCGCCCCGTCTACAAGCGGGTCGATACCTGCGCCGCCGAGTTTGCGACTAACACCGCGTACATGTATTCCACCTATGAGGAGGAATGCGAATCCGAGCCTACCGATCGCAAGAAGATCATGGTGCTCGGTGGTGGGCCGAATCGTATTGGTCAGGGCATCGAGTTCGACTATTGCTGCGTGCATGCAGCCTTGGCCATGCGCGAGGACGGTTACGAAACCATCATGGTCAACTGCAATCCCGAGACCGTATCGACCGACTACGACACCTCCGATCGCCTTTACTTCGAGCCGGTGACGCTCGAGGATGTGTTGGAGATCGTTGCCAAGGAAAAGCCGGTAGGCGTGATCGTGCAGTACGGCGGCCAGACACCGCTCAAGCTCGCGCTTGATCTGGAAGCCAATGGCGTGCCCATCATCGGCACCAGCCCCGACATGATCGACGCGGCGGAAGACCGCGAGCGCTTCCAGCAGCTGCTGCACAAGCTGGGCCTGCGGCAGCCGGCCAACGCTACTGCGCGCACCGAGTCAGAGGCGCTGGAGAAAGCGTCCGCGCTTGGCTACCCGCTGGTCGTGCGTCCGAGCTATGTGCTGGGCGGGCGCGCCATGGAAATCGTGCACGAGCAGCGTGACCTGGAGCGCTACATGCGCGAGGCCGTGAAGGTGAGCCACGACTCGCCGGTGCTGCTCGACCGCTTCCTCAACGACGCCATCGAGTGCGACGTGGACTGCATTCGCGACGCGACTGGCGCAACGTTTATCGGCGGCGTGATGGAGCACATCGAGCAGGCGGGTGTCCACTCGGGTGATTCGGCCTGTTCGCTGCCGCCGTACTACCTTTCAAGCGAAACGGTGGACGAGTTGAAGTGCCAGTCGGCCGCGATGGCCGGCGCATTGAATGTGGTCGGCCTGATGAATGTGCAGTTCGCCATCCAGGAGGTTGAGCAGGAAGACGGCACCAAGAAGGATGTGATCTTCGTACTGGAAGTGAACCCGCGGGCATCACGCACCGTGCCCTTCGTCAGCAAGGCTACAGGCATACAGCTCGCCAAGGTGGCAGCGCGCTGCATGGCGGGTCAGAGCCTTGCCTCACAGGGCATTACGAAAGAAATCACGCCGCCTTATTTCAGCGTGAAGGAAGCGGTTTTCCCATTCGTGAAATTCCCGGGCGTCGACACCATCCTTGGGCCCGAGATGAAATCCACCGGAGAGGTCATGGGCGTGGGCGCGACCTTTGGCGAAGCTTTCGTGAAATCGCAGCTCGGTGCAGGCACGCGACTGCCGAAATCAGGCCGCGTATTCCTGACGGTGAAGAACAGCGACAAGACCCGGGCGGTGGAGATCGCGCGTCAGCTCGTCGCGATGGGCTTCACTTTGGTCGCCACCAAAGGCACCGCAGCCGCCATCGCCGCTGAAGGCATCGCGGTAGAGGTGGTCAACAAGGTGACCGAAGGACGTCCGCATGTCGTCGACATGATCAAGAACGACGAGATCGTGATGGTCGTCAACACGGTGG
>JBBSUX010000165.1:0-8009 GCA_038234045.1 Burkholderiales bacterium | reverse complement strand
GGCCTGGCCGCAGACCACCGCCATGGGGCTGCAACATGTGGTGGCGATGTTCGGCTCCACCGTGCTCGCGCCGATCCTGATGGGGTTCGATCCCAACATCGCCATCCTGATGAGCGGCGTCGGGACGCTGGTGTTCTTCCTGATTACGCGCGGCCGGGTACCGAGCTATCTGGGCTCGAGCTTCGGATTCATCGGCGTGGTGATCGCCGCAACCGGTTATGCCGGCAAAGGCGGCAACACGCAGATCGCGCTGGCGCTTGGCGGCATCGTTGCCTGCGGCGCGGTCTATGTGCTGGTGGGCCTGCTGGTACAGATGATCGGCACCGGATGGATCGAGCACTTCATGCCACCGGTCGTCACTGGCGCCGTGGTGGCGGTGATCGGGCTGAACCTGGCTGCCATCCCGGTGAAGAATATGGCCGCCAACAATTTCGACTCGTGGATGCAGGCGATGACTTTTCTCAGCGTCGCTGCGGTCGCGGTGCTCTCGCGCGGCATGGTGCAGCGGCTCTTGATCCTCGTCGGCTTGCTGCTGGCGAGCGTGCTGTATGCGGTGTTGACGAACGGCATGGGGCTCGGAAAGCCAATCGATCTTTCCGGCCTTGCAACAGCCAACTGGTTTGGCCTGCCGCACTTCACCGCGCCGGTGTTCACCGTCAACGCCATCCTGCTGATCGTGCCGGTGGTGGTCATCCTGGTGGCCGAAAACCTGGGCCACCTCAAAGCCGTCATGGCCATGACCGGGCACAACCTTGACCCTTACATCGGCCGCGCTTTCATCGGCGACGGCGTGGCAACGATGATTTCGGGTTCGGTCGGCGGCACGGGCGTCACCACCTACGCCGAGAACATCGGCGTGATGGCAGCCACGCGCATCTATTCCACTGCGGTATTCGTGGTGGCCGCCGTCATCGCCCTGTTGCTCGGCTTTTCGCCCAAATTCGGCGCCGTGATCCAGGCCATTCCGCTACCGGTGATGGGAGGCGTCAGCATCGTCGTCTTCGGCCTGATTGCGGTGGCGGGCGCCAAGATCTGGGTCGATAACCGCGTCGATTTTTCGCAAAGCCGCAACCTGATCGTCGCCGCCATCACACTGATTCTGGGCACGGGAGACTTCACGCTGAAGTTCGGCAGCTTCGCGCTCGGCGGCATCGGAACCGCGACCTTCGGGGCGATACTGCTGTGGGCGCTGTTGGGGCGGGCGGGTGGCAGCAAATCAGTGACGCTACCGAGTTAATAGCTAGTAGCGTTTTCTCCATAAACGCTAACGGCATATTTCGTTCTCAACTTATCAAAGCAGCTCGCTGGCGATTCGACGAGCCAGCTTGCGGGTGGTGGTGCCTACGAACGCCTGCAGGCGCGCCGCGCGCGTCACCGCACCCGGCGGCATACCCGGTTGCAGTTCTTGCACGGCCCGCGCCAATGCACCCTGCAGCGCCACCGCAAGCTCGGCGGCAAGCCGGCGCACAAAAGGGGCTGCATGCCGAGCTGCGCCGCCATCACATCGATCTGCTCCCGTCCGATCTGCGCTGGCAGCACCTCGCCACCGATAGAGAAGGCAAATTCCGACGCCAACCCCGGATAGATCCGCGTACACATCAGGTCGTAAAACGGCGTCAGCCGCACGCCGCGTCCGGGCAGGTAATAGAGCGACAGGTTCTTGGCGTGGTCGTCGTTGTTGCCGGTAAAAAGGTTGAAGAAAACCCAGCGCACCAGCAGCCGCAGATCGACCGCCGGCTGGCTGCTGTAGGTGCGCACGAGCGCTGCGCGTTGCACGAGGCCCGGGCCGCCTTCCTTCTCGTATTTACGCTCCGAGGAGGTAGTCGCGCAGCTCTCCTTCCGGCAGCAGGTTCTCGAAAAATGCCTGCACGGCCGTGGGCTGCGGTCGAGCTAGCCATGCATCCACGTAGGCGAACTGCGGCGGTTCGGTATCGTAAAGCGACCCCATCTGGTCAGTGCCCAGATACAGATCGAGCTGAGTAGGACGTGCGGCCACCGTCAAAGACCGCGCCCTGTTCTCGGTTGCACCACCATTTCCAGCCCCAGCAGATTGAGCAGATCGAGCACCTTCTGTAGTTGCACCGTAGGCTTGCCGTTTTCCAGATCGACGATGAAGCGGTTGCCGGTGTTGCCGAGGCCCGCCAGATCCTGCTGCGTCAGGGATTGCTGCCTGCGCCGTTTGCGCACCAGTTCGCCCAGTTCTGCTGCGGAGCGGATGGGAGGAGAAGCAGAAGCAGAAAAAGGTAAAGAGGGCTCGGAGGTGAAATTACCGACCGGTAATTTCTTTGAATCTAATGGCATGTCGTCAGATTTTAGTTACCGATCGGTAATCTTCAGCTTCTACGGTCGACTCCGTCAAGTGATATTGCCGATCGGTAACTCACTGCGAAAACTTGCGCATTCAATCGGCGCTTTTGGCAAGTTATTTCCACCCTGCGCGGTCGGCGTCTCTGCGCCCTGCTCACAGCGCCTGCGCTGTCATCCACACCGCCATCAGCACCATCATTACGTTCTCGGTGAGCGAGACAAACCCGAGCGGCACGTTGCTGCCACCGCCCACGCAAGCGCATTTCAGCTCGCGCTTGTCAATGTAGACGGCCTTGAATACCGAGAACGCACCGATGCAGCCGATAAAAGCCGCCACTGGCACACCGATCCACAAAAAAGCGCCGCCGGCGATCATGCAAAGGCCCGCAACCAGTTCGGCGTATGGATAGACGTACCCATAGCGCACCACCTTGCGCGCCAGCAGATCGTAGCCAAGGAACATGGTGGAGAACTGCTCCACGTCCTGCAGTTTCAGCATCGCCAGCAGGCACATGGCGAAGGCGATGAACCATTGCACTAATTGCAGGATGCCCACACCGCCTCCGGCCGGCACGATCTGTGCGCCCCGCATGGCAAAGGCCACGAGCACCGCCAGCGCCATCCAGGCCGCGACCGCAAAAACGGTGAGGACCGGCCGGTAGCTGGTGGCGTTGGGGTCTTTGACCTTCATGTCGAAGTAGCGGCGCAGATCGTCATAGCCGCCGATGCGCTGGCCTTCGATAAAGGTTTGCGGGGTCGTCTCGACATGGTTCTTCGTCAGGTACGCGTCCGTTTCCTCCCGCGTGGTGAGCCAGTGGTCTTCCACGACGTAGTTGTTGCGCTGAAGCAGGTCGCGCGATTTGAGTCCGAACGGGCAGATGTGCTTGGGCATCACCATGCGGTAGAGCTTGGCGGTGCGGTGATCAGCCGAGGCGGAGGAAGCACTGGTTGGAGAGGCGCTCGCCCTGGCGTCGGACCGGGAATTGGTAGTGGCGTTCATGCCGCTATGTTGGCAGCAGCCGGAAATCCCTATGCAACAAGGCGCGAACGTTGGGGCCAGCACCGCCCTTCCCGGCTCGCCGCACAATAAGGAGCGCTCCCTTCATCAACCCAACAGGACCGACGCGTCATGCCCGCCATCTGGAAAAAGCCGATCACCGTGGATTCCCTTGCTGCCATTCACGAAGGCACTGCACCCCAGGTGCTGGGCATGGAGTTTCTGGAGGTGGGCGACGATTTCGTCCGCGCTCGCGTGCCGGTGGATCACCGTACCAAGCAACCGGCCGGCATCCTGCACGGCGGGGTCTCCGTGGTGCTGGCCGAAACACTCGGCAGCATCGGTGCTGCCTATAGCTGCCCGGAGGGTTATCACGCGGTGGGCCTCGACATCAACGCCAACCACATCCGAAGCGCAAGCAGCGGCTGGGTCACGGGAACCGCGCGGCCGGTGCATATTGGCCGCAGCACGCAGGTGTGGCAGGTCGAGATGACCGATGACGCCGGTAAGCTGACGTGTGTTTCGCGCATCACGATGGCGATCCTCGGGTCACGTTGAAAACCCGGCAGGCACTGCCAAGCGACACGATCTCGGTCCGTCTTCCGATCCGGACCCCACGCCGACGTATCGCCCAGTCCCACACGCGTCAGCAGGGGTCCCGATAGCATGGAACCAATTGCCTCCCCCAGCAACAACGACAACGTTCACGAAAGAAAACCACACATGCCAAGCAATCTTCGCAACAGCCGTTCCGGCACCCAGCTCGCCGTACAGGCATCGCAGCTCGCATACGCCGTACCGCAGGTGATGGCGCACCGACTCACCCGCATGGCCTTGGGCGGAAGCGCTCCCAATGAACGTGATCAGGCTGAGTTCAAGCGCATGAGCGCAGAAAAAATGACGGCCTTCAGTCAATCCTTCACCGCGATGGCGCTATATGCATTCAAGATGCAACAGGAAATGGGCTGGGCGATGGCGCGCTCGATGTTTTCGCCCTGGCTGGGCTCTGCGCCCACGCTCGCTTCTTCCATGCGGCAAATGCAGGGCGCGGCGCTCGGTATGGCAACAGCCGGGCTGGCACCCGTTCATCGCACGGCAACAGCCAATGCCCGGCGTCTGGCTGGCACACCGCTGCGCTGAGTGAAGACGGCGTCTCCTCCTGCGTAAAGAGGGAGAATTCATGTGATGACAATTACTTGGGAGGGTTACTTGCCGTGACTTCCAAGCAAAGCTTAGACGAAAGTTCCGCGTATGAATGTATCCAGCGCAAAAGAGTTGTGAGGCGCGCAACGTACGGCAAAACCGCTGGCTAGAGTTGTGCCGCTTCTATGCAATGGCCTCTTCTTCCTTCCAGAAAGAAAGGTCACTTCCCATGATTCGCCGCCTTCATCTTCGCCACAGCCGCCGCCGCAGCACCTTCGACACCCGCAGTGTCCTGCTTTTTGCCAGTCTGACTTTGGGAGCCGCTGGTGCATTTGCCGGCGCCAACGTCGCCGATCGGCCCACGCCCGAAGCCTCGACATCAAGTTCAAGTTCACGGCCGGGTTCGGGCGAGCGGGGCAGCACCTCCACCCCCGCGTCTTCCTCGTCAAGTTCGTCTTCCGACAGCTCGCCCTTCAGCATCGGTCCGGGCAAAATGAAACCTGAGACATCCGAAGATCAGGACGAGTAGCGCCTTCGGTATCCAGCGGCCCGCGCGACAAGTGCGCTGCCAGTTGAGCGTTAAAAGCCGGTTGTGCCTGGCAATCCTGGCTGATCCCAGCCCCCACCCGGAGATGCATACGATCATCGGGCTACACTGGATTTTTCGCGCACGCGTGTCAAATGCGCCCATAGCCGCGAATCTCTCTGGAGATCCCGACCGATGAATGCTCCCACCACCAACGAACAACTGGCCCGCTTGACGGCTGCCCAGCGGCTTGTACCGCCCGAGATGCTCGAAGCCCTGGCTGCACGCTTTGGCACCCGTTGCTCCACGACGATGGCGGTACGCGAGCAACACGGCAGGGATGAATCGAGCTATGTCGATGTGCCGCCCCCAGCCGCCGTAGTTTTTGCTGAATCGACCGACGACGTAGCCGCGGCACTTTCGTTGGCTAACGCGCACAGCGTACCCGTGATCGCTTTCGGCACCGGTTCATCGCTGGAAGGGCATTTGCTGGCTATTCATGGTGGCATCAGCATGGATGTATCGCGCATGAACCGCATCGTCCGACTCGACGCCGACGACCTGACGATCACGGTCGAACCCGGCATTACCCGCAAGCAACTCAACGAGCAGATCAAGGATACCGGGCTGTTCTTTCCGATAGACCCAGGCGCCGACGCCTCCATCGGCGGCATGGCCGCAACCCGCGCAAGTGGCACCAACGCCGTGCGTTACGGCACGATGCGCGAGAACGTGCTGGCACTGCAGGTAGTGACGGCTTCGGGCGAAGTGATTCGTACCGGCACCCGCGCCCGCAAGTCATCGGCGGGCTACGACCTGACCCGGCTCTTCGTCGGCAGCGAAGGCACGCTCGGCATCATCACCGAGATCACGCTGCGGCTCTACCCGCTACCTGAGGCCATTTCCGCAGCCGTGTGCTCTTTCCCGAGCATCGAGGCAGCCGTGCGCACCACCATTCAAACGATCCAGACGGGCGTGCCGATCGCGCGCGTCGAGCTGATCGACGCCAACACTGTCCGTATGGTCAACGCGCATTCAAAAACAACGCTGCCCGAGTCTCCAATGCTGCTGATGGAGTTCCACGGCTCGCCATCAAGCGTCAAGGAGCAAGCCGAAACGGTGCAGGAGATCGCGAACGAGTTCGGTGCCGATGCCGGCGCTTTTGAATGGGCGACCACGCCCGAGGCGCGCACCCGCCTGTGGTCAGCCCGGCACAACGCTTACTTTGCGGCGATCCAGTCACGCCCCGGCTGCCGCGCCATTGCCACCGACACTTGCGTACCGATCTCGAAGCTGGCCGACTGCCTGCTCGATTCGATCGCCGAGGCGGACGCCAGCGGTATCCCGTACTTTCTGGTCGGCCATGTGGGTGATGGCAACTTCCACTTCGGCTACCTGATCGATCCCAACGATGCGCAGGAGCGCGCAAAGGCTGAGGCGCTCAACCACGCGCTGGTCGAGCGCGCGCTGCGCCTGGAAGGCACCTGTACCGGAGAGCACGGGATCGGCCTGCACAAGATGGGGTTTCTGCTGGACGAAACCGGCGTCGGAGCTGTCAACGTGATGCGCAGTATCAAGCGCGCGCTGGACCCGCAGAACATCATGAATCCGGGAAAGATCTTCGCTCTGTAGCGGCTAACCGGGCCAGAAGAGCAAAAACGGGCCTAGGCGCGCTTTTGTTTTGACCGATCGGGACGGCTGGCTTATTTGCCGAGTTCGCTCAAGGTTTCCTCATCCAGACGACCTGTGATGCGCAGGTTGCGATCACGCTGGAACTCGCGTACGGCGGCAGCGGTCTTTGGGCCGAAGGCGCCGTCCGGCTTGCCGTTGTTGTAACCCAAGCTGTTCAGTTTGGCCTGAGCCTCCCGCGTGGACATATGAACGGCTTGCGGAGCTGACGTCTGGCTCGGTGCCGCTGCTCCATCCACACCCAGTCGTCCGCCGCCGCCAAGACCCTGGCCACTGACGGATTGCGCCTTGTAGTTGCGCAGCGACTTGACCATCTGGTTGAAGGCGTCCATGAAGGCAGCGGCGATGACTTTGCCCTCTGCCGTGTTGGTGTAGCCGCTAGCGCCCGCCCCACCACTGCCGCCTAGCAAACCGCCGATGGCGCCGAAATCGGTCTTGGAGGCACTGCCTTCGGAAGCCGAGACCTGTACGCCCGAACGGTTGTCCACCAGGGTCAGCATGGTGCTGGCTTCCTTGGTGTTCATCGAGCCGGCCAGGCCCCCGATCACCTGCCCGGCACCGCCGCCGAACAGGCCGCCCAGCGCGCCGCCGACGCCACCTGCGTTGTTGTTCTTGAAGATCACCTCCGGCGACAGTGCGTAATCCGATGCCACCATCTGACCGCCACCCAAGTTGCTGCCCCGGCGCATTTCACCGCCCTGCATGAGCGCGCGTTCGCGCTGCATGGCGTTCATGCCGGCAGCGCTGCGCTCAACCACGATGAAGCAATTGGATTGCTGCACCAGAAGTCGCAGCAGATTGGCGGTGGGCGGAAGGCGGTATTCATTGCGCAGGATCGTGTACCACCCGGCCGACTGGTTCTCCACCAATGACACCGTTCCCAAAGGCGACTGGCAATGCTCAAGTTGGGTGCTGGCATTGTCGGTAGCACTGCCGGCAGCGCTACCGGTCGCCATCGTCTTCGCGCCAGCGCTGCCCATTTGCATATCGGTCGTGGCGCAGCCGGCAAGCGTAAGCGCGGCAGCAGCGGCGATGGCTGCAAAAACAGGCGACGGGGTGAAAAAACGCATGAATGGACCCTTCGGTATTGGAGTTGGAATCGAACTGGACAAAAAAACTGAAGATGACTTGAGAAGATCGCCAACTCGTTACGGAGCTGACGCGAAACGCAGCAGCCCGAATGAGGAGGCGCGGCTCAGGACGAGCCCGCAAAAAAACAGCCGTGAGAATAAACGCCGAAGCCGGCCGTGGCAATCCCGGGAACACTCGCACGGCGCACACTTCTCGATCTTCACGCCACGCATTTCAATTCGGCAAGTTCGCCGGAATGCGGTAAATCCATACCTT
>JBBSUX010000164.1:0-8030 GCA_038234045.1 Burkholderiales bacterium | reverse complement strand
CGTCACCCCGGGACATGCGCACACTCGTGAGGTGTGGGACATGCCTTCAGAGCCCGGCTGCATGGCGCCGGTGCGCGGCGGCGGTCTTGTCATTGCATTGCGCGACGGCATTTATCGGGCACGCCACTGGGGCGGCACGCTGGAATGTCTGGTGCCGTTTTGCCATGATCTGGCCACCACGCGCTTCAACGACGGCAAATGCGACAGCTCGGGCCGCTTCTGGGCTGGGACCGTGTATGAGCCGCGGGACGGCCATCGCGGCGCAGAACTGTATTGCATCGACATGCGAAGCGGCACACCGGTCACCACGCTCAAGGCCAACAACGCCATCACCGCCAACGGTGTGAACTGGTCTCTGGACGACCACATGATGTGGTGGTCCGATACCCCGAACCACATCACTCATGCCTGGGACTTTGAGCGTAAGGCCGGTGTGATGCGTCATCACCGCGTGTTCCACCGGTTCGATGCAAAGCCACCGGGCTGGGTTGCAGACGCTGCCGATGCCCGCACCCAATACGGCGGCCGGCCTGATGGCAGCGCGGTAGATTCGGCTGGCATTTATCACTGCGCGATGTATGAAGGTGGGCGCATCTGCAGCTTCGCGCCCGACGGCACCCCCGTTGGCGAAGAGAAGGTGCCGGTGATGTGCCCGACCATGCCGTGCTTCGGCGGCGCAGACCTGCGAACCCTGTTCCTGACCACAGCGCGCAAGGGCCGCAGCGCAACCGAGCTTGCCGCCACGCCCTGGGCCGGGCGGGTTTTGGCGCGCCGGGTGGAAACAGCAGGCCTGCCGGTTCATTTTTTCGACTGCGGCGACTGAATTTGCGCACGCACCCGCAAAAAATATCAGTCACCCTTTGGCCCCTCCCCGCAGCGCGGAGCCGTACCATGCGGCATGGAACCCGCTCTGCAATCCTTCATCGACCGCATTCATGCCGCCACGGCCGAATCGACACCGCTTCGCATTGCGGCCGGTGGCACCAAGGCCTTTTACGGTATGCCCGCGCACGGCGAGCCGCTGGATGTGCGCGGCTTCAGCGGCATCATCGATTACGAGCCGAGCGAGCTGGTCGTTACCGCGCGAGCTGGCACATCGCTGGCCGAGCTTGAGGTGACGCTGGCCGAGAGCGGCCAATGCCTGCCTTTTGAGCCACCACATTTCGGCTCCTCGGGCACAGCAACCGTCGGCGGCATGGTGGCGGCAGGCCTCTCCGGTCCGGCGCGCGCCAGCGTCGGTTCGGTGCGTGACTATGTGCTGGGCGCCCATCTCATCAACGGCCGCGGCGCGCTGCTGCAGTTCGGTGGCCATGTGATGAAGAACGTCGCGGGATACGACGTCTCGCGCCTTCTCGTCGGATCGATGGGTGTGCTCGGCCTCATCACGCAGGTGAGCCTGAAGGTCTTGCCGGTGGCGCCAGCCGAGGCCACCTTGCGCTTTGCCTGCACCCAGGCCGAGGCGCTGGCGATGCTGCATGGTTGGGGCGGACAGCCGCTGCCGCTCAATGCCAGCTGCTGGCTGCAGGAAAGCGCCGATGCCGCGTCCGGCACGCTTTATGTGCGTTTGCGCGGCGCAAAGGCCGCTGTACAGGCGGCTTGCGGGCGTATGGGTGGTGAGCGACTCGACGCGGCCGCGTCGGACGCTCAGCGCGTGGCCGCGGACTGGCACGCCTGCCGTGATCAGCAGCTGCCCTGGTTTGCCGAGCGGCCGGCGGGTCATGGCTTGTGGCGACTCTCGTTGCCCCAGACGGCGCCGGTACTGGCGCTGGAATCGGAAGTCTTCGGTACACCGTTGGTCGAGTGGCATGGTGGTCAGCGCTGGTACCGCGCGCCGCTGGGCGACGCGCACGTGCTGCGACGCCTGCGCGATGCAGCAAGTGCGGTGGGTGGAAGCGCTACGCTTTTCATGGCAGATAGCGCAGAGCAGCCAAGCGCTGAAGGCCAATTTGACATGAGAAACTCGCCGCTTTCGGCGCCACTGGCTCGTATCCATCAAGGCCTCAAGGCGGAGTTCGATCCTGCCGGCATCTTCAATCCCGGACGGCTACTCGCCGGCGTCTGATCCGGCCTAGCTGCCGCGCTGACTGAACGACTTGCACCACAGTCGTTCGCCACCCCCAACTGCTCACCCCTCCGCCTGCCATGCAAACCCAGCTCGCCCCCGAATTCGCCGGAACCGTTGAAGGTCTGGAGGCTGAAGCCATCCTGCGCAAGTGCGTGCACTGCGGCTTTTGCCTTGCCACCTGCCCAACCTACCAGCTGCTGGGCGACGAGCTCGACAGCCCGCGCGGCCGCATCTATCTGATGAAGCAGGTGCTCGAAGGCCATGAGCCCACACGAGAAACGCAGATGCACCTGGACCGGTGCCTCACCTGCCGCAACTGCGAAACCACCTGCCCGAGCGGTGTGCAATACGGCAACCTGGTGGACATCGGCCGGCGCATCGTCGACGAGAAAGTTCCGCGTCCGGCGGCGGAGCGGGCGTTGCGCTGGACGCTGAAGGAGGGGCTGCCGTCGCCGCTGTTCAGCCCGGCGATGAAGCTCGGCCAGGCGGTGCGCGGCTTGCTGCCCGAAGCACTGCGCAACAAGGTGCCAGCGCGCCAGGACAGCGGCGTGTGGCCCACGCGCAGCCATGCGCGCAAGGTGCTGATTTTGAAGGGCTGCGTGCAGCCGTCGATGATGCCCAACATCGACGCCGCCACCGCGCGCGTGCTCGACGCTGCCGGCATCGAAGCCGTCACCGCCACCAAGGCCGGCTGCTGCGGCGCAGTGAAGTTTCACCTCAACGACCACGAGGGTGGCCGCGCTCAGATGCGTGCCAATGTGGATGCGTGGTGGCCACTGGTAGCGCGTGGCGAGGTGGAAGCGATTGTCATGAACGCCTCGGGCTGCGGCGTCACGGTCAAGGAATATGGCCATCTGCTCAAGGACGAGCCCGACTATGCCGAGCGCGCTGCCCGCATCAGCGCCCTCACG
Source organism: Burkholderiales bacterium (assembly GCA_038234045.1). Classification (GTDB taxonomy): domain Bacteria; phylum Pseudomonadota; class Gammaproteobacteria; order Burkholderiales; family Burkholderiaceae_C; genus JBBSUX01. Next base: position 5,054 of record JBBSUX010000164.1, on the reverse strand, counting down.
CGCGATCTGAGCGAACTGCTGCCCGAGCTGGTAGCGCTGCTGCGCGACCGCATCCAGCCGCCTTCGCGCAAAGAAGTGCTGGCCTTCCATCCGCCTTGCACCTTGCAGCATGGCCAGCAACTGCGCGGTGGTGTGGAGGTGCATCTGCGCGCGCTCGGTTTCGACATCCAGGTGGCACAGAACGAGGCGCATCTGTGCTGCGGCTCGGCCGGCACCTATTCCGTGCTGCAGCCCGAGTTGGCCTATCCGCTGCGGGACCGCAAGCTGCACAACCTCGGTCAGCTGCAACCGTCGGCCATTCTCTCGGCCAACATCGGCTGCATCACCCATCTGCAAAGCGGCACCGAACTGCCGGTGCGCCACTGGGTCGAGGTGCTGGATGCGGCGCTGATGCCGGAGGCTGCACCGGCTGCCTGAACACGGCGCGGGCTTAGGCGAGTCTTAAACGCAGGCTCAGAAAACACGTAGGGTGCGCGCGATTTCGTATCGCCTGCGCCGTCAAAGTAGTTCACTATCGCTATATTTAATAGAGCTAAGTGCGATTATTGATAAAGCGGATGAGCCCTATTTATGGCGACATTTTTTCCTCTTGACTTTTGGCGTTGCAGTCGCATTCCAACACCAGGTGGGCTCATCGCCGCGTTACAAGCGGCGCCCATTTGGGCCAGCATCGCGCAAGAATTCGTACAGGGCGTTGCTTCTGCATCGCCTTGTTGTCGTGCTGTCGTTGTGGGCGGCACAAGAGTTCGCCATGCAACGGCAGGGCAGCACGAAAGCCGGCCGTTCCCCGTCGCCACTGAATGGGTCTAGTGCGTGTTTGTTGCTGGCCAGGAGTGTTCATATGTCGACTCGTATCTTCTCTTCCTCGCGCGTCCGGGAAATATCAACACCGCAAAAGCGTTGCATCACAATGGGGCTGGCGCAGCAGGGCTGGTGTCTCTGATGGCACTGGTCCCCACTGCTGCGTTTGCTGCAGAGGGATCATCTGCTCCGGTCCTGCATCGTCAAGGCGAGGCATCCTTTGCCTGCGGTGGCATTGGGCTGGATGAATCCACCGCCTTACCGCGCGGCCATGCGCCAGCATCCCCTCTCAGTCATGCTGACCAGCACTGATGGCAGCTATCTGGCCGATGTGCAGCTCAGCATCGAACACGCCAATGGCAACCGGAAAAATGTCCTCACCACGGACGCTCAGGGACCCATCTGCTTGATTGATCTGCCGCGTGGGCGCTACACCGTCAAACCCAGCTCAGCAGGAGCGACGCAACAACGGACCATCACGCTGGCGGGAAATCCCCAGACGGTGTATTTGCGGTTCGCAGCGTCCAAGAATTGAGGCAGACCGGCAGGACGAAGCGCACTGACCAAGCAGCTCACCTGGCTTGGTCAGGCAGGCTCTGTCAATCCTGCGTTGATATCGGCGCCGGGCGCCTGCGCGGACGTCACGCCTGCTTGGAGGCCGCAACTGCAGACCAGGCAGCAGCACCCACCACCATCGCGCCGCCCACGACCACCCGGGTGCTGACCTCGGCGGCGCCGAGCGCGATCGAAGAAGCGCTGGCAAACACCACTTCAGACAGCATCACCAAGGCCGTGCTGTTGGCCGACAGCCGCGCTGCTCCGTATTGCAGCGCTGTGTTGCCGATCAGAAAGCCCAACGAAAGCAGCGCGGTCACCAGCACCCAGGAAAGCGCCGGCGCGGACGGCGCGTTCACGACGCCGGCCATCATCCCTGCAGAAGCCACCAAAGCTGCCATCACGCCGCCGCCGACGAACATCGAAAGCGTGCGCGCGCTGTCGGGCGTATCGCGCAAGCGCAGCAGCAGGATATTGGTGATGGAGAAGAACATGCCACCCGCCAGGCCGAGCCAGTCGGGCAGCGATTGCGGCAGCGGCCAGCCACCGCCGGGAGTCTTTAGTATCGTTATCACGCCAGCCAATGCCAGCGCCATGCGCAGGAGCGCCATGGGCCTGGGGCGCTCGCCCAGAATCGGCCACGCAAGCAGCGTCGTCCACACCGGCATCAGGTAGAAGAGCAGGACCACGCGCACCACATCGCCTTCGGTCACGCCCCAGTTGAAACAGGCGTTGGTCATGCCCGCAGCCAGGGCCAGGAACCACAGACTGCGGTGCCGCAGCAGCGCCTTGCCGGCTGAGGGGCGCCACGCCAGCAGACACGCCAGTGCAAACGTGTAGATGAGGGCTGTTGCCCACAAGGGATGCAGGCCATGCTGTTGAAGAAAACGAAACGGCCACCAGGACACGCCCCAGACAAAGGCGTTCAGCACCAGCGCAAGTGCCGCCAAAATCGGTGTGTTGTTGCAAGCGTGCGGTGTCATTGCCGCCAGGCTTTTCACCACGCTAAAGCCCTTGACCTTTGTGTGCGGCCGGTCCGCCCGATTTCAGTGGTGATCATCATGCTGGGCGATTGCCAGCAGATGATCCAGCTCTTCGCGGTGCTCCCGCATGTTGCGCTGTTGCCAGCGCAGGATCACCCACATCAGTAGCGCGACCGAGATGCCGAAGAACGCAATGGCGCCGTAGGCCGACAGGCCATATTTGGTGGAGACGCTGTAGAAAGCGCCGAGCGCCAGAATGCATGCCTGCTCGTTGAAGTTCTGCACGGCGATTGAACGGCCGGCGCCCATCAGGTTATGCCCGCGATGTTGCAGCAGTGCATTCATCGGCACGACGAGAAAGCCGCCGATGCCGCCCAGCAACACCAGGAACGGCGCCGCCACCCATACGTTGGTGATGGTGTTGAGCAAAATGAGCAGAAGCCCCATCGCGATTCCGAGCGGGATCACGCGGGTGGCCATGTGCAGACGCATCCGCATCGAAGCCAGTACGGCGCCGAACGCCGTGCCGATGGCTACTACGCCCACCAGCGACGACGCCTGCGTAGTGTTGTAGCCAAGCGCTACGGCGCTCCATGCCAGCACGATGTAGCGGAGGTTTCCTGAAACGCCCCAGAAGAGGGTGGTGGTCGCGAGCGAGATCTGACCGAGCTTGTCGCGCCAGAGGCGCGAGTTGCAGCTCCAGAAATCAGGCAGCAATTCCAGTGTGTTGCGCCACAGGCTTCGATCGGGGTCCTTGTGCATCGGCCGCATCTGTACGCCCGTCTCGGGAATGCGCAGGTTGAACCATGCCGCGATGATGTAGATCACGATCACGACCAGAATCGCTGCTTCGGCCGGGCTATTGATACCGGTGTCCACCATCGGCATGTCGAACGACAAAAGCATATGCGAAATAGGCTTGCCCACCAGTTGCCCACCTACCAGCACGCCCAGGATGATGGAGCCGATCGTCAGTCCCTCGATCCATCCGTTGGCTTTGACCAATTGCGATGCTGGAAGCAGTTCGGTCAGGATGCCGTATTTGGCAGGTGAATAGGCCGCTGCGCCGAGGCCTACGATGGCATAGGCCGCCAGCGGATGCGCGCCCAACAGCATGAACAGGCAGCCCACGATCTTGATCGCATTGCTGAAGAACATCACCTTGCCTTTGGGTATCGCGTCGGCCACTGCGCCGACGAACGGGGCCAGCACGACGTAGAACAGCGCGAATATCGGCACCAATGCGGCGCGCTGCCATTCGGCCCCTCCCGACGTACGCAGCAACTCGACGGCGGCCACGAACAACGCATTGTCGGCCAGCGACGAGAAGAACTGCGCCGACATGATCGTGTAGAAACCGCGCTTCATCGATGAATGTCTGCGGTCGGCGCGACGCCGACGAGGACCTTTGTCTCTGTGTTGTAGGTGACCGAAGGTTATAGCATGCAGTCAACACGAAACAGCGCGTCCGCAACCGCGCCGCGCACTTGGAGAAGTGGCGGCCCGGACGAGCCGTGTCGCTGCCAGAATGGCGTGCCTGCAGGGTATTCCCGCAGGGTCGAACTTCCCCGGATCGCGTAGGCAGTCAACACTGCTGGTTCCGGAAAGCCGCTCTCGCATTTCGTTCATCCTTCCATGCCCCGCCCCATTCTTGCCACCGTCCATGCCGACGCTGTCGCCCACAACCTCGGGCGCGCTCGCGGCGCTGCCGGAGACGCCCGCGTCTGGGCCGTCGTCAAGGCAAATGCCTACGGACACGGGATCGAGCGGGTCTTCGATGCCTTGCGCGCCGCAGACGGGTTCGCACTGCTGGATCTGAACGAGGCAGAGCGGGTGCGCGCGCTCGGCTGGCGTGGCCCGGTGCTGTTGCTCGAAGGCGTTTTCGAGCCACGTGACCTGGAACTGGTTTCGCGCTTGTCGCTCTGGCACGTTGTGCATTGCGATGCGCAGATCGACATGCTGGCCGCGCACAAGACGCAAAGTCCGCACCGGGTGTTTCTGAAAATGAATTCCGGCATGAACCGCCTCGGCTTTTCTGCTGCCCGTCTGCGCGGTGCATGGACGCGTCTCAATGCGTTGCCGCAGGTTGAAGAAATTTCGTTGATGACGCATTTCAGCGACGCTGATGGTCCGCGTGGCATCGCGCACCAGTTGGCATCGTTTGACGATGTGACGGCGGACCTGGGCGGCGAGCGCAGCCTTTGCAACAGCGCGGCGCTTCTAAGACACACGGCCAACACGGCGAGCGCCGCCCGCCCGGCAACGTCGCTGCCTGCCGACTGGGTACGGCCGGGCATCATGCTGTACGGCAGCGCACCCGACTACCCGGAACACGACATTGCGCATTGGCAACTGCAACCAACGATGACGCTCCAGACGCAACTGATCGACATACAGATGTTGAAAGCGGGCGACGCGGTCGGCTATGGATCCCGTTTCACCGCAGAGCGTGCAATGCGCATCGGAGTGGCGGCATGCGGTTACGCCGACGGCTACCCCCGTCACTGCGAGACCGGCACACCCGTGCTGATCGACGGCGTTCGCTGCCGTCTGGCCGGTCGCGTCAGCATGGACATGGTGACCGTCGATCTGACACCCGTGCGCTCCGCACAGGTGGGTAGTGAAGTCACCTTATGGGGCAGGGCGCGCAATGGCGCTGTGCTGTCGATCGACGAAGTGGCGGCTGCGGCTCACACGGTCGGCTACGAGCTGATG
>JBBSUX010000163.1:0-8080 GCA_038234045.1 Burkholderiales bacterium | reverse complement strand
GCCCAGAACGCCCCGGACCAACGGGATGGTCGAGCGCTTCAATGGCCGCATCGCCGATGTCTTGAAGACCCACCGCTTCAGCAGCAGTGAAGATCTGGAGCAGACGCTGCTGCGTTATGGCCCTCTACAACCACCACCAGCTACCCCAGTCACCGCTCGGCAGCAAGACTCCCATGCAAACCATGAAACACTGGCATCAGCAGCACCCGCATCTGTTCCACAAGCAACCCTTTGATCGTCCGGGATGCGACAATTACGGACCGATGTAAAGGCCCCGGCCCAGTAAGCTAAGCCGAGGCCTTGCACAATCGGTTGATGCGCACGCTGCTGACCACTTTTTCCTGGCCGGAGTTGCGCGCACACCCATGGCGCCACGCAGCCGCTGGTGTGGCCGTAATGCTCGGCGTGGCGTTGGCGTTGTCGGTGCATCTGATCAACGCATCGGCGCTGGACGAGTTTTCTCACGCCGTGCGCGCAGTAGACGGTCGGCCCGATCTTTCGATGCGCGCTGCGCAACGCGACTTCGACGATCGCGCCATCGACATTGCCTTGCAGAACCCACAGGTCACATTGGCAAGCCCGGTGCTGGAAGTCCGTTCGGTGATGCAGTTGCCTGGCAGCGCGCAAGGTACTGCTGGGCGGGTGTTGGGCGTGGACGCGCTGAGTGTTCCGCAAGTTGCACGCGCGCTGGCCATGCGCCCGGCAGCAGGCGTAGATCGGCTTGCGATCTTTGCGCCCGACACGGTGTTTGCTAACGCGGCAGCGCTGCAGGCACTGCAGGCGCTGCATGCTGGACCGAAGAGGGCGGATGCGCCTTCGACAGATCCTGTGCCCGTGGCGGAACCACCATTCGACGTCGAACTGCAAAGCGGCCTGAGCTTGCGGCCGGTACACATTGCTGGGAGCATCGCCGCAGGCGGAGGTGCTTTGCTGGTGATGGACATTGCCGCAGCGCAGGATTTTTTCGGTATGGATGGCCGCATCTCCCGCCTCGATCTGCGCTTGGCGCCTGGCGCCGATGCGGTCGCAGTTGCAGCAGCGCTCGTTGCCCGCCCTGGGTGGCCATCAGGCGTAACGGCAACTACCGAAGCCGATGCGAATACGCAAGTTGACCGGCTCTCACGCGCCTATCGCGTCAATCTCACGGTGCTGGCGCTGGTCGCGCTTTTTACCGGTGGCTTTCTGGTGTTTTCCGTGCTGGCGCTTGGCGTGGCGCAACGCACGCCGCAGTTCGCGCTGCTCGGTGTGTTGGGGCTGACGCCTCGGCAGCGTGGCGCTCTGGTCTTGGCTGAAGCCGGTTTGCTCGGCGTGGTGGGCAGCATTGCGGGTGTGCTGCTCGGCAACGGACTGGCAGCACTCGCGCTGCGCGTACTCGGAGGCGATCTGGGCGGTGGCTATTTCGGCGCGGGTGCGCGCCCCGCCCTGCATTTCAGCCCGCTGGCCGCCCTGGTTTGTGGTGTCTTGGGCGTAGCTGCGGCGCTCGTGGGCGGTTGGTGGCCCGCTCGCACCGCCATGCAGCTGCCACCGGCGCAAGCCTTGAAAGGACTCGGTCTTGCGGCGCCGGGCGGTGGCTCCGCCACGCTTGCGCGCTGGCCTATTCTGATGATGGCGGCGGGCGTCGCACTCGCCTTCGCACCTCCGGTTGCCGGCTTGCCGATTGCGGCGTATTTCTCGGTGGCACTGCTGCTGTGCGGCGGCATTACCGCCCTGCCCTGGCTGGTGGCGCTGCTGCTCGATCGCCTGCAGCCTTTGCTGCGCACTCGTCTTTTGCCGCTGCTGGCGGTGGAGCGGGCGCGCCGGATGCGCGGCGTTGCGGCCGTGGCTGTAGGCGGCGTGGTGGCAGCGCTGGCTCTCGCGGTGGCGCTGACTGTGATGGTGGCGAGCTTTCGCACCTCCATGCTGCACTGGCTGGACGCGGTGGTACCGGCCGCGCTCTATGTGCGAACCGCAGAAGGGCGGTCAGCTGGTGACATGGCGGCGTTCACCCCGGCGCTGGCTCACGCCGTCGCCAGGGTCCCCGGCGTGGCGCGGCTCGAAACATTGCGCAGCCGAGAGCTGCAACTCGCGCCCGATCTGCCTGCCATCACGCTCTTGGCGCGGCCGCTGCACGCTACGGCGACTGGCGGAGCTGGTACCAACCTTCCGTTGCTGGACACGGCGTTGGCGGTTCCGCGGGGCCACGTCGGCATCTACATCAGCGAAGCGGTGGCACAGCTCTACCATGTGAAGCCCGGTGATGCATTCCCACAGTTTTCAGCATCTTTCAGGTCGCTAGCGCAATCTTCACAATCGCAATCAGCACTCTTTTTCATAGCAGGTGTATGGCGAGACTATGCCCGGCAGTTCGGCGCCGTGGTGATCGACAGCGCCGACTATGCGCGGCTCACAGGCGACGACCGTGCCAACGATCTGGCGCTGTGGCTGGAGCCTTCCGCACGGGAGGCGGATGTGCAGGCTGCGGTGCGCGCGGAAGTGGCAAAAGAAGGCGCGGACGCCAGTCTTCTGCAGTTCACTTCGGCCGGCACCGTGCGCGCGACATCGCTGCGGATCTTCGACCGCAGCTTCGCGGTCACCTACTGGCTGCAGGCGGTAGCGATCGGCATCGGGTTGTTCGGGGTGGCCGCGAGCTTCGGCGCCCAGGTTCTGGCGCGCCGCAAGGAGTTCGGCCTGATGGCGCATCTGGGGCTCACGCGCAGGCAAATTCTCACCGTTGTCGCCGCCGAAGGCGCCACTTGGACTGCACTGGGCGCAGCCGCAGGACTGGCGCTGGGCCTGGCGGTTGCCGTGGTGCTGGTGAAGGTGGTGAACCCGCAAAGTTTTCACTGGACGATGGAGCTTGAGCTCCCTGCGCTGCGCCTGGCGCTACTGGCCGCGGCCGTCGTTGCGGCGGGCACCATCACCGCACGTATCGCTGGCGCAGCAGCCGCCGGGCGCAACGCTGTGCTCGCTGTACGGGAGGATTGGTGATGTCCGAAAAAAGCCCTCGGACGAGCGCGGCAGACATCCCTGCGACGGCCGAAGGAGAAAGCCGGCGGCGCTGGCTGCAGTGGAGCACCGGCTTGGCCATGAGTGGGGTGAGCAGCGAAAGCGCAAGCGCCGAAGAAAGAATTGAAGCTGCGCGCACGGATGCCGGCAGCACCACGGCGCCCCTTCGCTTTCCGCGTGATCTGGGAGCACACACGGATTACCGGACCGAGTGGTGGTACCTCACCGGACATGCCGCGTCGGGCGACCGACATTTCGGCTTTCAGGTGACGTTCTTCCGCTCCCGAGTCGAGGCGACGCAGCGCATCGTTTCGCGGCTGGCCGCAAGGCAATTGCTCTTTGCACATGCGGCCATCACCGATCTGCAGAGCGGACGGTTGCTGCACGACCAACGCATTGCCCGCTGGAATGGGATGCCGGCAACGGCGGGCCGGGCTTCACTTCCTCACGCGTCGGTCGACGACACCGATGTGTCGATCGGCGACTGGTCGTTGCGCCATACCGGAGACATTTACGCGGCAAGGGTCCTCGCGGAGGGCTTCGCACTACAGCTCGATTGCCGGCAGCTTCCCGACCAGCCACTTCTGCTGCAGGGCGAAAAGGGCTTTTCGCACAAAGGACCACTGCCCCAGCAAAGCAGCTGGTACTACAGCCTTCCGCAACTCGATGTGCAGGGCATGCTGCAAGTGGGCAGCGAGCGCTACAAGCTGGATGCACTTACTTCTGACGACGCAGCGCGGGTCGGCGCCAGCTCTGGCGAACGCAAGCCGCCATCTGAATCTGATCAACCTGCAGGAAGCTGGGGCAAGGCCTGGCTCGATCATGAATGGAGCAACGAACTGCTGGACCGCGACGCAGCGGGTTGGGACTGGATCGGCATGAACCTGTTCGACGGTAGCGCACTGACGGTCTTCCGGTTGCGTCGTGCGGACGGCAGCACGCTGTGGACAGGCGGGTCATTCCGTAGCGCTGGCAAAAGCGTGCGCGTGTTCATGCCGGGCGAAACACGCTTCATAGCTGGAAGACATTGGATCAGTCCCCGCACCCGGGCGAGCTATCCGGTTGAGTGGACGATCGACACGCCCTCCGGGCAATTCAGGGTTTGCGCCCTGCTCGACGATCAGGAGCTCGATAGTCGGGCTTCAACAGGCGCTGTGTATTGGGAAGGTGTGAGCGCGCTCACCGATGGGCTGGGCACGCCGGTAGGACGAGGCTATCTGGAGATGACCGGCTACAGCGCGGCGCTGCGCGTGTCCTGACTGAGGCTTATGACCACCCGCTGCGCCGGGTCCAACAGCGCAGGAGAAAGTGACCCGCATACCGACGGCACCCGGACAAATTGATGATAAAAATGGTATCTGGCGCATATTGGATATGCGCATCAAGCTACTATTAAAATAGTAAAAGATCTATGGCTTACCTGATTCCGCCAACCTTTTCGGCTTGGTCCAGCGCTGCGCAAACGCAGCCAGCTCGCCCATCACGCCGCGCCTGAACAGCAGCACGCAGATCACGAAGATCAGGCCGGTCACGATGGTGACGGATTCACCCAGGGTGTTGAACCAGTCGATGCCGGAAATCGACGCCAGGTCGCTGCCGATTTCACCGATCTTGTTTTCGATCACCACGATCAGCGTAGAGCCGACGATCGGACCCGAAAGCGTCCCGAGCCCGCCGACCAAGGTCATCAGGATCACTTCGCCGGAAGTCGACCAATGCACATCGGTGAGCGATGCGAAACCCAGCACCAACGTTTTGAGCGAGCCGGCCAGCCCCGAAAGCGCAGCAGAAAGAACGAAGGCCAGCAGCTTGTAGCGATTGACGTCGTAGCCGAGCGAAATGGCGCGCGGCTCGTTCTCCTTGATGCCCTTGAGCACCTGGCCAAAAGGGGAGTGCACAGTGCGCACAATGATCAAGAAGGCAGCCACCACGATGACCAGTGTCACGTAGTACATCGTCAGATCATCGGAAAGACTGAGGAGCCCGAAGAGCTTGCCCCGTGGGACCGCCTGCAGGCCGTCTTCGCCATGGGTAAAAGGCATCTGCAGGGCGAGGAAATACACCATCTGTGCCAGCGCCAGCGTGATCATGGCGAAGTAGATGCCCTGCCGGCGGATTGCGAGCACGCCGAATAGCCAGCCGAGCGCGGCGCCGAAGACCGTGCCAAGCAACAGACCGATTTCAGGCGTCACACCCCAGATTTTCATCGCGTGGCCCGCCACATAAGCAGCACCACCGAAAAAAGCCGCATGGCCAAACGACAACAAGCCGGTGTATCCGAGTAACAAGTTGAAGGCCGAGGCGAACAACGCCAGGCACATCAGCTTCATCACGAAGATCGGGTAAAGGCCAAGAAACGGCGCGGACAGCAGCGCCAGCAGCAGCAGTGCGTAGAGAATTTTCCGGATATGCATCATGTCGGGCAGTGGCGTTCGGTGAGCGGGCGCGCGGGCCTCGGCTTTAGTGTTCCTTGCCGAACAGGCCGGCAGGGCGTAACAACAACACGATGATCATGATGACGAACACCACTGTGGCGGACGCCTCGGGATAGAACACCTTGGTGAACCCCTCGATCACGCCCAGCCCCAGCCCCGTAAGGATGGAACCCATGATGGAGCCCATGCCTCCGATGACGACCACTGCGAACACCACGATGATGAGGTGCTGGCCCATGAGCGGCGAAACCTGAATCACCGGTGCGGCCAATACTCCGGCAAATGCGGCAAGCGCAACACCGAAGCCGTAGGTGAGCGTAACCATCAGTGGCACGTTGATGCCGAAGGCTTCCACCAGCCGGGGGTTCTCCGTGCCGGCTCGAAGATAAGCACCTAGCCGCGTTTTTTCGATAACGAACCAAGTCGCAAAACAAACGGTGAGCGACGCCACCACCACCCAGGCGCGGTAGTTAGGCAGGTACATGAAGCCCAGATTGGTAGCGCCGGAGAGCGCGTCGGGCGTGCTGTAGTTGAGACCCGAGACGCCATACACCGACCGGAACACGCCCTCGATCAACAAGGAGAGGCCGAGCGTGAGCAACAGCCCGTAGAGGTGATCGAGCTTGTAGATCCAGCGCAGCAGAAGTCGCTCGATCAGGATGCCGAACAACCCGACCACCAAGGGCCCGAGCAACAGCATCGGCCAATAACCGATACCGAAATATTTCATGGCCATCCAGGTAACGACGGCGCCCATCATGAACAGCGCGCCATGCGCGAAGTTGATGACATTAAGGAGCCCGAAGATCACCGCGAGCCCAAGGCTCAGGATGGCGTAGAACGATCCGTTGACCAGCCCCAGCAGGAGTTGGCTCAGCATCGCGGGCATCGAAACACCGAAAAATTGCATGGCTTGTGGCTCAGTGCGCGCGCAGGTTGACGAGTGGCATTAGCAGGGCGGGAAAAAGAACTGGCTCGCGGCGGTCAGACAATCCTGCACACGCCTCGAATCGATAAAACGCAGCTCCTGCCCGAGCGGTGAATAGCTACAGCCGGCACATTGCGCATACATCGCATGGCAACGCGCCGGGTGTCGTGCATTACTTCCAGAGTGCGCAGGTACTTTCAGCCTTGGTCGTGAACACCTCCTCGCCCGGCAGCACCTTGACGATCTTGAGGTAATCCCAGGGCTTGGTGGATTCCTGCGGAGTCTTCACCTGCGTCAGATACATGTCGTGGATGAAGCTGCCATCGGCACGAATCTGGCCTTTTCCGTACATGTCGTCGATCTTCATGCTGTGCAGCTGGGCCATGACTTTGTCAGCGTCGGTGGTCTTGGCGGCCTCCACTGCTTTGAGGTAGGTCATGGTGGCGGAATAGTCAGCAGCCTGGACATCGGTAGGCATGCGCTTCATCTTGGCGAAGTAGCGGTTGGCGAACGCTCGGCTCTTGTCGTTCAGATCCCAGTACCAGCTCGTGGTGGACAGCAGCCCGGCGGTGTTCTTCAGGCCCAGGCTGTGAATGTCGGAGAGGAACACCAGCAGACCGGCAATCTTCATCGTCTTGTCAATGCCGAATTCCTTGGCGGCCTTGACGGAGTTGATGAAGTCACCACCTGCATTGGCAAGACCCAGGACCTGCGCCTTAGAGGCCTGCGCCTGCAGCAGGAACGACGAGAAATCAGAGGCGTTGACAGGATGGCGTACGTCACCCACCACAGTCCCGCCCTTCGCCTTGATGACCTTGCTGGTATCGGCTTCAAGCGCATGGCCGAATGCATAGTCGGCTGTCAGGAAGAACCAGCTCTTGCCACCGGTATCCACGATCGCGCCACCGGTACCCTTGGCAAGCGCCACCGTGTCATACGCGTAGTGCACCGTGTAAGGGCTGCACTGCGCGTTGGTAAGAGCAGAGCTACCGGCACCGTTGTCGAAGAAAACCCGCTTCTTCTCTTTTGCCACCTGAGCGGTTGCCAATGCCGTGCCCGAATTAGTACCGCCGAAGATCATGGTGACACCGTCGGTATCGATCCACTCACGCGCCTTGGAAGCGGAGATGTCGGCTTTGTTTTGGTGATCGGCTGTCAACAGCTCAATCGGCTGGCCCAGCACCTTGCCGCCGAAATCGTCGATGGCCATCTGGATAGCGGTTGCTCCGCCTTTGCCCTCGACGTCGGCGTACAAACTGGACATGTCGGTGACGAAACCGATCTTGACCTTCTCCTGCGCCAGAACTGCGTGGGAAGCAAGCCCAGCGACAGCGAGGGTGAGGCAAAGGCGGGTGAATTTAATGCGCATGGAAACGTCTCCTGGTGATGTGTGAGTGTGAAAAAAAGAAAGCAAACTTCAGAAAGGCGAGGCTCTATACATTGAGCAGTTCATTGAGCACCGGCATCTTCGCCTCGAGCTGCGCCGCAACGAACTGCAGCGCAATGCGGCCGTGCTCCATCACATAGAAGCGGTCGGCCAGCGGGGCCGCGAAATGGAAATTCTGTTCGACCATCACGATCGTGTAGCCCTTCTGCCGAAGCGACTGGATCATGCGGGCCAGCGTCTGCACAATCACTGGCGCCAGACCTTCCGAGATCTCGTCGAGCAACAACAGTCGTGCGCCGGTCCGCAAGATGCGCGCAACCGCCAACATTTGCTGCTCGCCGCCCG
>JBBSUX010000162.1:0-8082 GCA_038234045.1 Burkholderiales bacterium | reverse complement strand
CTGCACCTCGGCAGGCGTGCCCGCCATCAGCAGCGTGCCGAATTCCATCACCACGATGCGGTCGCACAGCTCCATGACAAGCCCCATGTCGTGCTCGACCAGCAGGACGCTCATGCCTTCGTCGCTCAGGCGCCTGAGCACGGCGGCAAGAGCCTGCTTTTCCTGATGGCGCAGGCCGGCGGCGGGCTCATCGAGCATCAGCAAAGCGGGGTCGGCGCACAGGGCACGGGCGATTTCCAGCAGGCGCTGTTGGCCCATCGCCAAGTTGCCGGCGAGCGTATCCAGATGCTCGCCCATGCCTACGCGGTTGAGCTGCTGCTCTGCTTCCTTGAGAAGGCTGCGCTCTTCTGACCGATCAAGGTGCAGCATGGCGGCAAGCGCTCCCGCGTGGCCGCGCAGGTGCGCACCGAGCGCGACGTTTTCGAGCACGGTCATGTCGGGAATCATCTTCACATGCTGGAAAGTTCGGGCAACGCCGCGCCGTGCGATGGTGCGTGATGGCGAGCCCGAGATCGGATCGCCGCAGAAGCGTACTGCTCCACCCGAGAGCTGAAGCAGACCGGTCACCAGATTGAAGGTGGTGGATTTGCCAGCACCGTTGGGCCCGATCAGCCCGACGATTTCGCCCGCGTGGGTGCGAAAGCTGATGTCGTTCACGGCCACCAGGCCGCCAAAGGTCTTGCGGATGGCGTCCACTTCGAGCACCAGCGCACCGGTCTCCGGGCGCGAGCGCCGGGGCAACGCTGCTGCATCGGCCCAATCACGCGCGCGCGCGGCGCGGGGGATACGCCGGTCGACCCAATCCCATAAACCCGCTGGCAGATATTTCAGTACCAATACGAGCAGAATGCCAAAGACGATCACTTCATAGCTGCCTGCTGTGCCGATCAAGCGCGGTAGCAGCACCTGCAGCTGGTCTTCCAGCAGCTTGACGATGCCGGCTCCGGCAATCGCGCCCCAGACTTGCCCGGCGCCGCCCAGCACCACCATGAAGAGGTATTCGATGCCCATCTTCAAGCCGAATGGCGACGGGTTCACGGTGCTCTGGAAATGCGCGAACAGCCAGCCAGAAACCGAACCCAACAGCGCTGCCAGCACGAACACGCCTATCTTGTGGCGCAATGTGTTCACGCCCATCGCTTCGGCCATCTGCGCGCCACCAGCCAGTGCGCGAATGGCGCGGCCGGTGCGGGAATCCAGCAAGCGCAGCATCGCGAGCGATGCCAGCAGGACAAGCGACCACACCAGACCATAGAAAAGTCGGCCCTGGCCCAAGTCCAGCCCGAACAGATACAGGCTTTTGATACCGAGGAGCCCGTCGTATTTGCCCAGCGGTGCGAGGTTGCCCATCAGGTAATAAAGCGCCAGCGACCAGGCAATGGTCGCAAGCGGCAGGTAGTGGCCTGACATGCGCAGCGTGATCGCGCCGATCACCAGTGCGCTTGCCGCCGTGATGGCAAGGCCCATCCACACCGTGAGCCAGGGCGACATGCCGGTATGCAGCGTGAGCCAGGCGGTGGTGTAGGCCCCGATACCGACGAAGGCCGCCTGCCCGAATGAAGTGAGTCCGCTGACGCCTGTCAGCAACACCAGTCCGAGCACCGGCAAGGTGTAGATGCCGATGTAGTTCAGCTGCAGGATCCAGAAATCAGGCAGCGGCAGTAAAGCGATGGCCAACAGGACCACTGCAAACGCTGCCACCCCCCAGCGGCGCAGCGCCAGACCGGCGCGATGGGCGCCCGACGCGGATGTGGCTTCAGCGCGGGATGCCGCCGACTCCTGTGCGCTGGCCCCGGCGAGTGAACGCTCATTCATCTCAGAGCTCCTCCTCTGAAGGCCCGGCCACCACCGAGCGCCACAGCAGCACCGGCAGGATCAGCGTGAAGACGATCACTTCCTTGAACGAACTGGCCCAGAACGAGCTGAAGGATTCCACCGTGCCGACTGCCAGCGCGCCCAGCAAGGCTCCTGGGTAGCTCGAGAGGCCGGCCATCACCGCAGCGACGAAACCTTTCAGGCCGATGAGGAAGCCCGAGTCGTAGTAGATCGTGGTAGTCGGCCCGATGAGGAGCCCCGACAGCGCGCCGATCAGCCCTGCCATTGCGAACGTGAGCTGCCCTGCACCTTGGGTCGAGATGCCCATCAGCCGCGCACCCAACCGGTTGACGGCTGTCGCCCGCAGGGCCTTGCCGTGAAAGGTACGGCCAAAGAACAGCCACAGCAGCACGATGAGCGCCGCCGAAGCGATGAAGATGATCAGCGTCTGTCCGCTGAGCGTGAGTGGCCCGGCGGAAAAGCGCACATCCCAGAACGGCGGATTGCGAAAACCCTCCGCCCCGAAGAACAGCAAGCCAAGCCCGGTCATGGCCAGATGCACACCCACTGCCACGATCAGCAGCACCAGCGTGCTGGCATCCGCCAGCGACTGGAAAGCCACGCGATAGATCAGCGGCCCGAAAGCGGTGACGATGCCAACCGTGAGTGCAGCCTGCGCCAGCAGCGGTAGACCACGCGGCGCCGCCCAGGCGGTCAAGGCACAGACCAGACACGGCGCAGCCACCATGCGCAAGGCCGCCCACGCGGCGCGGCCCGGGTTGCGGGTAAGGCGCCAGGTAGCGACCAGCTCCATCAATCCCGCCAGCGCCGCCATGATCAGCAGCAGCCAGACGGTGCCGGGCAGCTTGCCGGTTTGCAACACCGCCAGGGTGAGCGCGCCGTAGGCGACAAATTCACCCTGCGGGATGAAGATGATCCGCGTGACGGTGAACACCAGCACCAGCGCCATGCCGAGCAGCGCGTAGATGGCGCCATTGGTCAGGCCGTCCAGCAGCAGAATGCCGGCGATCGAGAAGTCCATGAGAAGAGAGAGCGGAAGTAAGAAATGGGGGCAGCGGTTACGGCTACGGCGCCCGCTCTTCAATACGCGCGGGCAGCTATCGCAAGCCGCCGCACCGTGAACTTACTGCACGACTTTGAACTTGCCGTCCACCACCTGCAGCATCACGCCCGTTTCTTTGGTGTAACCCCAGTGATCTTCAGGTGTCCAGTCGACCACGCCGTGCGCGAGCACCGTCTTGCCCATCGTCTCGAACGCATCACGCAGGGCGGCACGGAATTCCGGCGTGCCGGGCTTGGCTTTCTCCAGCGCAATGGGAATCGCCTTTTGCAGCACCAGACCGGCGTCGTTGCCATGTCCAGCGAACTGGTTACGCGAGCCCGGGCCGTAGGCCTTCTCGTATTTCTGCACGAAGGCGATGGCGGCGGCCTTGGATGGATGGCTGTCGGGCAATTGCTCGGCGATCACCGCCGGGCCAGAGACCACGAACGTGCCTTCGGCATCCTTGCCAGCGGTGCGCATCAGATCCTGCGTTGCTGCCGCATGGGTCTGGTAGATCTTGCCCGTGTAGCCACGCTCTTTCACTGCCTTTTGCGGCATGCCGGCGCCGCTACCGGAGGCGACAATCAGGATCGCATCCGGATTGGCCGAGGAGAGCTTGAGCGCCTGCGCCGTCACGCTGGTGTCGGGCCGTGCGAAGCGCTCCACATCCACCACCTTGATGCCGTTCTTGTCCGCCTCGGCGGTGAAATCCTTCAGCCACTGCTCGCCGTAGGCATCGGTGTAGCCAAGAAAGCCCACCGTCTTGATGCCGTGCTCCTTCATGTGCTTGACCATGGCGTAGGCCATTACTGCGTTGGACTGCGGCAGGCGGAACAGCCAGTGGTCCTTGCCCGGCGGCAGTGCAGCCGGCGCGGTCGAGAGCTGGGGCGTGCCGCTCTCGGCGATGATGGCGGCCATCGCGATCGTCACCGGAGTGGCGGTGGAGCCGACGATCACATCGACCTTGTCTTCGGTAATGAGGCGCTGCGTGTCCTTCACGCCGGTGGTGGCATCGGTGGCGTCGTCAAGGATGATGACCTTGAGCTTTTCGCCACCCATGGTCTTGGGCCAGAGCTCGATCGCGTTCTTCACCGGAATACCAAGGCCGGAAGCCGGGCCCGTTAGCGGCTGAACGACGCCGACGGTGATGTCGGCCTGTGCCATGCCGCAGGCAAGCAGGGTGACGGCGGCGAACAGGCTGGCGCGAAAACGGTGGATGGTACGCATGAAAGAAATCTCCTGATGGAAATGTTGGATGATGAAAAAAGGAAGGTGTGGCTCCGTCGGCGCGGTCGACTGGCGTGGCAGCAGCATGACTGTCAGCCCGGTGGGAAAGTGGCCGCCGCATCGCATATGGCGGCAGGTGCCCGCGTAAACGGAAGGGCTCGACGATATGCGCTGCGACCTCTCAGGCCAAAGGGGGTTTACCCAAAGCGGGGCGTCCGACGCCTGGGCCCGTACCCAAAACGCGGGTGGAAAGCCACATCAAAAATATCAAAAAACATAGCTAATTGCACTTATGGAAATTGCGCTATAGGCATAAAACATCATTAATTTAGCGTCGCACCCATGCGCGCTGAAGCAGCACGAAAAACGCCTCACTCACCAGCGCCAGCGCTGCTGCAGGCAGGGCGCCCGCCATTAGCAAGCCACGATCGTTGAGCGCCAGCCCGGTGACGATGCGCTCGCCGTAACCCCCCGCGCCGATGAAGGCAGCGATGGTGGCCGTGCCGATGGAAATTGAGGTGGCGGTGCGCACGCCCGCCAGAATCACCGGCATGGAGAGCGGCAACTCCACCAGCCAGCGTTGCTGGCCGCGCCGCATGCCGAGCGCCATCGCCGCCATGCTGAGCCCGGTCGGTACTTCGGCCAAGGCGGTAGCGGTATTGCGCAGAATCGGCAAAACGGCATAGAGCGTCAGCGCGATCAATGCCGGAGCCGTGCCGATCACGCCGGTGAGCGAGATCAGCACCGCCAGCAGCGCCAGCGACGGCACCGTCTGCATCAGCCCGGCGGTGCCGAGGGCGATGCCGCGCCAACGCGGTCGGTGCTGGACCCATAGCGCCAACGGCACCGCCAGCAAAGCGGCCAGCGCCACCGAAATCGCTACCAGCAGCACATGTTGGCGCGTGAGGCGGCCCAGGTCGGGGCCAAAGAGTTTGGAGAGGAAACTGCGGCCTATCGGGGGCGAACTGGCGCTGCCGATCGGCGACGCAGCGAGCTTGGCAGCTGAGGCATGAGCTTGCGTGCCCGAATCGTTCGCGTCTGCGCCGGCGCGCTGATGGAGGAAAGTCTGCGCGATCGACGCAAAGTCACCTCCCTTTTGCTCGGCTTCGGCATTCATGGCGATCATTGCCGGCTCGTCAATCTGGCCCCTGAGCTTTTGCAGAGCGGCCCAGGCGTGCGGGAACCGCTGGGGTACATCCAGGCGGTACAGCACCACCGCGTCGTAGCGTGGGAAATAGCCGTCGGTGTCCTTCAGCACCGCGAGCTTCAGCTCGGCAATGCGCGCGTCGGTGGTGTAGATGTCGATGCCGTCAACCTGCCCGCCGGCAAGCGCTGCGTAGGCCAGACCGTGATCGAGCGCACGGGGTTGCTGCGGCAGTCTGTAGCGTTGCGCCAGACCGGGCCAGCCATCGGCGCGGCCAAGAAATTCGTTGGAGAGGCCAAGCTTCAAATCGGGATGGCGAGCCAGATCAGCCAGGCTCGTGATGTGATCACGCGCCGCTGTGTCGCCGCGCATCGCCAGCGCGTAGCCATCCTGAAACCCCAACGGAATCGCGACGCCGAGACCCAGCGGCGCCAAGGCCGCATTCAGCGCCGGAACGTCGCCTGCCGATTCCGGGCGCTTCAGTATTTCCCGGGCGATGGTGCCGGTGTACTCGGGGTACAGGTCGATCGCACCTGATCGCAGCGCTTCATAGACGATGGCGGTATTGCCCAGACCCTGGCGTATCTGCGGTGGTTCGGCCAGTGCCGGTGCCGCTTGCTGCGCCAGCACCTGGGCCAGGATGTAGGACTCGGTGAAGCGCTTGGAGCCGATGCGCAGCGTGCCGGCGTCCTTCTGCGATGCGGCGTCCGATTGGGTATCAGGCTCGCCTTGAACGGTCTGTGCGACGTGTGCGGGCCCTTCGGTGGTGTCCGCTTCCGACGTCGAGGCCGCGAGAGCCGGTTGGGCCAGGGTGCCTGCGCCAATGACTGCAATCGTCAACAGCAAGAGAGTCAGGCCCCGCCGCAGTGCAGTTGTCGGATCGATTCGATACCTTCGCTGAAGTTGTCGCAGTGGTGTCTGGCCGATTCGCATGAGTTCGTTATTCCATCCGGATGTGCCGCACCGCCACCCACAGACCGAGCAGCAGGGCGATCCCGATCAGCCAATGCTCATAAGGACGCAGACTGCCGATGAAAGCATGCGCAGCTTCGCTGATCGCCACCCCTGCCCAGCACACCAGTGCTGCCCAAGCCACCGATGCGACCGCCGAAAGCGGTATGTACACGGCAGCACGCATCTTCGTCATGCCGAGCGCAACCGGCAGCAGGATGCGCAGCCCCCAGGCAAAGCGCATCAGCAGCACCGTTGACACCGGCCAGCGCTGGACGAACGCAAACGCGCGCTTGAAACGCGCATGCATCTTGGGGTGGCGCTCGATCACCTGCACACCCTTTCGGCGCCCCAGGAAGAAATAGAACTGATCGGTAATGAACGCCGCAGCGGCGCCCCAGGCAATCAACGGCCACAGCGAGAGATATCCCTGCTGCACCGCATAAGCGCCCAGCAGCAGGATCGTCTCGCCCTCGAGCAGGCCGAGAAAGAAAACGGCGTAGTAGCCGTAGTCGCTCAGGAGTTGGGATAGGTGCATGGGTCAGAGTTCTAACATTGCCAGCCGCAAGTCCTGCGACCAAGCGTTCGTGCGCGGGATCACTGCTTGATTCTTGTCCAGGAACATTGGCAGCACGGTCCGTGCATCCCGCATGCGTTCATTGATTCTTCTGGCTGTTAACCCAACATCACCCGGTTCTTGCCGGCGCGCTTGGCCAAATACATGGCGCTGTCGGCCCGGCCGATGGCGCCTTGCGCGGGCTCGTCGCCCACCAGCTCCGTTACGCCGGCACTGAAAGTGATGAGCACCTTTTCGTTGTCCTTGAGAAAAAACCGCTTGGTAAGTTCGCGCTGCAGGCGCTGCATTGCCTGCACGCCCTGATCGGCAGGCGTGTCGGGCAGCAGCACCACGAATTCCTCGCCGCCCCAGCGGCCCAGCAGATCCTGCGGGCGCATGGCTTCGCGTGCCACAGATGTCAGATGTTGCAGCGCGGCATCTCCCGTCGAGTGGCCCAGCCGGTCGTTGATGGCCTTGAAGTCATCCACATCCAGCATCGCTATGCACAGCGTCGTGCCGCGCCGGCGCGCACGGGAAATTTCGCGATTGAGCGCTTCGTCCAGGCCCTTTCGGTTGAGCGCCCCGGTGAGCGGATCGTGCCGCGCCTGCGTGCTGGCTTTGTCGAGCTCCTGCTGCAGGCGATGAACGCTGGCCTGTGCGGTTACGGTTGCTTCGCGCATCGACACCAGTTCGTCATGGTGGCGTTGCACGTCGAGCGACATCGAACGCGTTGCGCCGAGCACTTCCTGCAGCACCGGAGCAATCTCGTCGAGCGTGGCGGCTGCACCGATCCGCTCGGCGCAGCGCTCGATCTTCTCGTGATAGACGCTGCTTTCTTGCGTGACGGCACCGAGCCGGTCGATGAAGCTCGCCAGCATGCCGCGCACCTGCTCCTGCGCCTGCACCGTGCGCGCCTTGGCCTCGGTCTGTTTGAAGATCACGTCCCGCAGCCGCGCCTGCAGATCATCGAGGCGGCGCAACACCAAGGGCGGCGTGGCGGCAGTCATCAGCGCCTCGGCCTGGCCATGCAGCCAGCGTTCGTCCACGCTCAGCTCGGCGATGTTGCGAAACACAAGTTGCAGCGATTGCAGCAGCCCGGCCCGAATGGCGGCCTGCTCCTCCGCGACGAAGGAAAGCCGGTGCGAGAAATTGCCGAGCTGCGTTTTGAGCGGCGGCGCATCTTTCGCTGCAGCCGCCGCTTCGACATCGGACCGGCGCAATCCCGCCACCAGCGCTTCAGCCTGTTCGAGAAAGCGGGCGTCGTCAGTGCCGAGCGCGGGCAGCGCACTGGTGATGAGGCGGCCAACCTGCTCGCGCAATTCCTGG
>JBBSUX010000161.1:0-8117 GCA_038234045.1 Burkholderiales bacterium | reverse complement strand
GCGTGCAGCACGGGCAGATGCCTGAGAAAGGGCCGAATCGACCTAAAAGAGCGAGAAATTGGCGACGAAAACGGCTCAGCTTTCATCACGTGAACATTCACGCATCAACTCGCGCTTCGGCGGGGGTTATGCAGACCTTCCCTAAAGTCTTTATCAGAAAAGAATATTAATTCTAACATTAACTTTAAATATCTTTTAGGATATGCAATGCCCCGACTCATCAATCGAGCTGTATTGACGTTTGGAACTTTGGTCGTTTCGGCGGCTTTTTCTGGTTTGGCATGCGCAGCCGACATACAGCTGCTGCCGAATGGGTTAATGAAGCCAACTACCCAAGAACAGACGGCTCCAAATCAATTCAAAAAGGCTGGCCCATGGCGAATCGGTGTGTCGTTTGGAGGTGTCGGCAATACCTGGATCGTGCAAATGTTTCAGGAGATGAAATATGAAGCCTCTCTTCACAAGGAAATCAAGGATTTTACTATTGTCGAGGCAAACTGGACCCCTGCTAAGCAGGTTGCTGACGTCGAGGACTTGATCACAAAAAAGGTCGATGCCATTATTATTGGCCCGATTTCAACGGCTGAGGGTGCTCCGCTGGTGGAGAAGGCTGCCAAGGCAGGTATACCGGTAGTGGTTTTTGGTGCCTTTGGCAAGACTATGCAGTCAACCGTCGAGATTGGTGCTGGCGGAGAGGTGTTTGGGCGTCAGGGCGGGGAGTATCTTCGCAAGGAGCTCAACGGAAAAGGCAATGTTTGGGCATTTCGTGGAGTTGCCGGGGTTGATGAAGAGACCTTGCGGTATGAAGGATTCCGCAAGGCGCTGGCTGGTTCCGACATCAAGATCACTCATGAGGTTTTTGGTAATTGGAACTACGCCAAGGGCAAGCAGCTTTGCGAGAATCTGGTGCTGTCAGGAGACCCCGTGGATGGCATCTGGTTTTCCGGCGCCGAAATGACGCGCGCGTGCCTCGATGTGTTTAAGGAAAGCGGAAAGGCGCTGGTGCCGATGACAGGTGAAGGTAATAATGGCTTTCTTCGCGCCTGGAAGAAAACTGGTGTGAAAAGTGTTGCGCCGTTGTTTACCCCAGGTCTGGGTGCTGCCGTAGTCCGTGCGACAGTGGATTTGCTGGAAGGCAAACAGCTTTACAAATCATACTTCTCAGATCCTGATCCGATCGTCCTGAGTGATCTCGACAAGTACTATCGCCCGGATCTCAATGATGCCTACTGGGTTCCTTCGACGCTCCCAGAGGCCAAGTTGAAAGAGCTGTTCCATCGCTAAAGCTTGGCATGCAAAGTGAAGCGCTGAGCGACGTGGTTTCAGTGTGTGGGGGGCAGCGAGAGCTTATCGTTGTCCATAACGTCTCTAAGTCGTTTGGGTCGACTATCGCGCTCAACAACGTGAGCCTTACGGGTCTTACCGGGTCGATCCATGCGATCACTGGAGAGAATGGCGCCGGCAAGTCGACACTGATGAAGCTCCTCGCGGGAGTATTCCATCCTGATGAGGGCGAACTGAGGATCGGCGGTCAAGCTGTTCGCTTGAATAGCCCGGCAGCAGCGCGAAGTATTGGGATCTCCACCGTGTTTCAGGAGCTGACGGTGCTGTCCAACTTGACGGTAGCCGAGAATCTTCTGCTAGGGCGGGAACCAACGAAGATGGGCTTGCTGTCGCGTTCTGAGATGCTTCAGGAAGCGCAGCAAGTTCTGGCGCGGATCGGTATTGACCTAGACCCTCGAAGCCCCTGCGGTAGCCTTACGATTGGTCAGCAACAGTTGGTGGAGATTGCCAAGGGTGTATCTACCGACGCCACTGTTTTTATTTTTGACGAGCCGACAGCGCCATTAAATCGGGCCGAGGTGAGCAAACTGGAAACATTGCTGAAAGCTTTGAAGGCTCAGGGCAAGCTGGTGTTCTATATCAGTCACCGGCTTGACGAGATTTTCCGGCTGTGTGACACAGTGACAGTCCTGAAAGATGGAAAGCTGGTCTGTACCGAACCGATCGGGGCACTCTCCCCGGATCGACTCATCACCTTGATGGTGGGTCGCCCTTTGCAATCGCTATTTCCGCCACGGCGTTCCAAAGCACCCGGCGCATCAGCTTTGGATGTGCGTTCGCTGACGCCAATGATGCATGGGCCAACTGCCAAGTTTGTATTGCGACGCGGCGAAATTGTCGGCATGGGTGGGCTGGAGGGCCAGGGTCAGCGTGAAATTGTCCGGTCCTTGGCTGGGGCGGTGCCTCCTTGGCGCAGCGACATCCTGAGAACGCACCGCACCGGTGAATCCCGTGCGTTCGACCCATCTGTTGGCGTTGTGCGCATCGTCGAACAGGGCGTAGGGCTGATTCCGGAAGACCGCAAGCTTGAGGGCTTATATCTGGATCTTTCCATTCAAGACAACATGTGGCTGGGCGCCTTGCGCGGTATGGGACTGCTGCGCACCGCCCGCCGCGACGACGTCGTGGTCGCCGGCATCGCGAAGCGAATGCAGTTGCGTGCGCGCGACCTTGCTCAGGAAGTCAGTGCATTGTCGGGTGGTAACCAGCAGAAGGTCATGATCGGGCGCTGGCTGGCAGCCGGCGTGGACACCTTGATCATTGAACAGCCCACGCGCGGCGTGGACGTCGGGGCCAAGGCAGAGATTTACGGTCTGCTCCGCGAGTTCGCAAACCAAGGCGGTGCGGTGCTGGCGCTCTCCAGTGATCTCCCAGAACTGATCGGTCTGTGCGACCGCATCTTGATCGTGAATGCTGGCTGTGTCGTGGGATGCGTTGAGGCTGAAGCCGCCACTGAAGAAGGTCTGCTTGCGTTAGCACTTGCTGATGTCAAGCCACCGCAGCCTACTGACCGACAGGATGCGCGCGAGGTTACGACATGAGGCTGTCAGCGCGCTCCGGCGCCAACCGTTACACCATTGGATTACCGGTGCTGATTTTCGCGTTCTTGGCAGTCGCGTCGTCGCACTTTCTGGAGCCGCAAAATCTGGCGAACGTCGTTGGGCAGGTGGCGGCATTGCTGATCGTATCGCTAGGGCAGCTTGTAGTTGCTCTGATTGCGGGTATCGATCTGTCCGTCGGGTCTGTGGTGAGTCTTGCGGGCTGCATTGTGGCGATAACACCCGATCCATTTTGGGGCGTCGCCTTGGCATTGGCCCTGGGCGTGATTGTGGGAATGGTCAATGGCGTGGGTGTTGCCATAGGCGGCGTTCATCCGTTGGTAATGACGTTGAGTTCCATGACATTCTTGCAAGGTCTCGCTTATCTGGTGCTTCCCATTCCGGGCGGGCGGGTATCGGGTCGCCTGGGAGCGCTTGCCAATGATGTCTTGTGGGGAGTTCCGCAACCTTTCCTGTGGTGCGTCCTTTGCTTGGCGCTGATTGGTCTATTGCTTTACCGCTCGCGCCTCGGGATGCACATTTTTGCGGTCGGCGCCAACCCTGTCAGCGCGCATCTCAACGGGGTGCGGTCGGTCGGTGTGATTGTTGTTAGTTACGTGATCTGCAGTGTGCTGGCAGTGGTGGCAGGAGTTTATCTGGCAGCGCGTATCTCGTCTGGGGACCCGGCAATGGGGGCTTCCTACGGCTTGCAGTCAGTGACAGCGGTGGCTCTTGGCGGCGTTCAACTCACGGGCGGCATCGGCGGGATTTTGGGCGTAGTAACGGGTGCGCTGAGCCTGGGCTTTCTGACCAACGGGATCAATTTGCTCGGCATTTCGCCGTTTCTGAGTGGAGCTATCACCGGGGCGTTGTTGTTGGCTGCCGTTTGTTCTCAGCGTCGGACAGTGGTGGGCTTATGAAAACAGAAGTGCAAACGCTTTTTACCGGTCGGGTTGCATCTCCTTGGTGGCGCGAGCTGATCTCACTTGTTTCAGGAGCACCGCCCGCTTACACAGGTACCGTCATTTTATTGATCGTGGCGGCCTTTATTCGACCGCAGCTTTTGTCATTGTCGCTACTGCCTTTAATTCTGCGTCAAGCAGCTCCTCTTGGCTTGGCAGTAGTGGGGCAGTCTCTGGTCATGCGGGCCCGGTCGCTGGATCTTTCGTCGGGTGGCGTGATAGTGGCGGTGTCCTACATTTTGACCAGCGGGTTTTTTCCGGTATCAAGTGCTGTGGCGATGCTGATGTGCGTTTTTCTGGGCCTGCTGGTCGGCTCGATCAACGGCGCGTTAATTGTCTGGGCACGTGCCTCCGCAGTCATCGTGACGTTGGCCATGGCGATGATCTTGTTGGGAATCGTGATCGCGCTGTCGCAGTTTCGGGCGCCCGGAGATGCACCGGAATTTCTGAGTGATTTGGCGACCAGCCGCTTGCTGGGGATACCGGTCCCGGTGCTGCTATGGTTTGCTGTGGCGATCCCAGCTGCCATCCTCTTGAAATTTACCGTATTTGGACGGTACCTTGATGCCGTCGGCGCCAATCCCCAGGCGGCAGCGCTTTCGGGTGTTCCACATTTGCGCGTGATCTTCCAGGGGCACGTAGTCTCGGCTTTGATTTCTGTCCTTTGTGGCTTTGCGTTGGTGGGATTCGTCGGCTCCGGCAGCACTACCTTGGGGCAGGATCTGGCGCTTAACTCCTTAGCAGCGGCCATCCTGGGCGGGGTGAACTTTGGCAACGGTCGCGGCGGTATGGCTGGCCCTGCAGTAGCGGCATTTATGCTGACTTTTTTGTTTAATTTGCTCACCAGTCTGGGCCTTGGCGAGTCGGGGCGCCTGATGCTGCAGGGGGCCATCATCGCGGTCGCTGCATTAGGCTATTCGCTGCGTCATCGTTAAGACCGTTCAATAAAAGGCGCTTTTTCCATGAACTCCTCCAGATCCCGCTACACACTTGACGGCAATGATGGTCACGCCATCGAGACATATGGATGGAACGGCGATGCACCGGTACGGGCTGTGGTTCAGATTGCTCATGGCATGGGAGAGCACACCAGTCGCTATGACGCCTTGGCCCAGTCCTTAGCCCTGGCCGGTTGTGCTGTCTATGCCAACGAGCACCGAGGTCATGGAGCTGACGCGGCTGGCCGTGGTGAGCTGGGCGATTTCGGGAGAGGCGGTTTCGCCGCTTTGGTGGACGATATGGCTGTGGTGAGTCGTTTCGCGCGGTCGCGGCACGCTGGCGCGCCGCTTGTCCTGCTCGGTCACAGCATGGGCTCGTTCGCCGCTCAAGTCTATTTGCTGGACCATAGCGAACTGGTGCAAGGCATCGCACTTTCGGGGACCACCGCCGTCAATCTGCTGGAATCTCAGATCGTGGCAGGGTGGACGTTGGAAGATGCGAACTCAGCGTTCCCAAATCCGCGTACACCCTTCGATTGGCTCAGCCGGGATGCGGCGACGGTGGATGCCTATATCGCAGATCCGCTGTGTGGATTTACTATTACTGCAGCTTCGTTTCAATCGATGTTGGCCGAATGCGCTCGCGCTGCGGAAGTCGAAAAATTGAAGCGGATCAGGCCAAACCTTCCACTGTTCGCCTTTGTGGGCGATCAGGATCCCATCAACCATCAACTCGAATGGTTTTATCCGCTGCTTGAGCGTTACCGGAATGCAGGGTTGACGAATGTTTCGTCTCACGTCTACGGCGGCGCGAGGCATGAAGTATTCAACGAAACGAATCGAGTCGAAGTTATTACAAATCTGGTTGCCTGGATCAATGAAATCGCACGAGGGAGTGGCGCAATTTCGGATCCGGCTGGATGAGCCGGTGATATCTCACTCCTGTGAACCCATGCCGGCGACAACCTGACGCGAAGATCTGTTGGTCAGACTTGTCGAGTCACAAGCTGGCGCTCGATTTCATGAACTTGATCTTTGTGTCGCGCCCGGCTCAAGCATGGCATTTTTGCAGAGATTTTTTTTACGGGCGGTTCGAGGCTTCGCGCAGCGCACGCGCTACCGTCCCGACCAAAGCCGGTCCGCGATAGATCAGTCCGGTATAGAGTTGCACCAAGTCGGCTCCGGCGATCAGCTTTCCGAGTGCGTCTTCGGCAGAAAAGATACCGCCGACACCGATAATCGGAAACCCCGCACCCAAACGCTTACGTAGTCGTGCGATGACGCGGTTGCTGGAGTCGCGTACCGGCGCGCCACTCAGCCCTCCGGATTCGTGTGCATGCGCCAACGATTGCACTGCCTGGCGCGCGAGCGTGGTGTTGGTGGCAATGACTCCCGCCATTCCGTGACGAAGCAACGCATCTGCGAGGTTGTCGATTTGGTCATCGTTCAGGTCGGGTGCGATCTTCACGAAGAGCGGGACACGCTTTGCGTGAAGTTCGTTCAGTGCTGCCCCTTTTCTTGCGATGGCAGAGAGCAGCGAATCCAGTGCCTCGTCCCCTTGCAGGCTGCGCAGATTTTTGGTGTTGGGTGAACTGATGTTGACGGCAACATAGTCGGCATGCGGATGTACAGCAGCGAGGCATTGCAGATAGTCATCGGCAGCCCTCTCGATGGGTGTTTCTGCGTTCTTGCCGATATTCAAGCCCAATAGCATGGGACTGCGGCGAATCTGCGTTTTATCGCTGATGCGCCGCACTCGCGATTGCTCGATATTTTCGAGAAAAGTTTCGACGCCAAGATTGTTGAAGCCCAGCCGGTTGATGAGTGCCTGCGCCTCGGGCAAGCGGAACATCCGGGGTTTCGGGTTGCCCGGCTGAGCTTTCGGCGTGACGGTTCCTACTTCGATGAAGCCGAAACCCATCGCGCCGAGCCCATCGATACAGCGCGCGTTCTTGTCGAGCCCCGCAGCCAGGCCGACGCGGTTCGGAAACGACAGGCCGGCAAGCGCCACAGGATCGCTGACGCGCGCTTGTTGCCAGAGCCACTGCAAGGGGGTGTTTTGCGATCGCGCAATGAAGTTCATCGTCAGATCGTGCGCGCGCTCTGCCTCCAGCTGGAAGAGAAGCGGTCGGGCGAGTGCGTAGGGGAGCAGTGACATTGGATAATTCGTACCGTTCGATTTCCCCGGATTTTCCCCCAATGACTACTGATTCCAACCCGCAAACCTCCAGCGCTTTTTCTCCCGCAGTGTCAGATACCCGCTCCCAACAGGAGATGCTCAAGGCGCAGGTGGGCCGCGCAGCGCTCGCCTATGTGGTTCCGGGTGAAGTGGTGGGCGTAGGAACCGGCTCGACCGTGAATCACTTCATCGACGCGCTGGCTGAGATGCGCGACAGGATCGCGGGTGCTGTCAGCAGCTCAAGAGCAAGCACTGAGCGGCTCGCCGCCTTGGGAATTCCAGTGCTCGATGCGAACGAGGTCGAGTCGTTTTCTACATATATCGACGGCGCTGACGAGATTGACCTGCACGGTCACATGATCAAGGGAGGCGGCGCGGCTCTGACGCGTGAAAAGATCGTGGCGGCGCTGGCGCGGCAATTCATCTGTATTGCAGACGCCTCCAAGCAGGTACCGACGCTGGGTAAGTTTCCACTCCCGGTGGAGGTGATTCCGATGGCCTCTGCGCGAATCAGTCGGGACTTCGCTGCGCTGGGTGGCGTTGCGCGGCTGCGGCTGAAAGCCGATGCAACACCGGTCATTTCCGACAACGGCCAGCATCTGCTGGACGTGACGGGTTTGAAAATCGAATCTCCCGTTGCCTTTGAGGACCGCATCAGCCAGTGGCCGGGAGTCGTGACAGTCGGCGTTTTCGCGCGGCAGAAAGCGACTGTTTGTCTTCTGGGAACTGCCCACGGTGTTCAGACTCTGCGCTTCTGACGCCTGATAGTTGCAGGTACCGATTAGAGGTGAAGAGGGGCCTGCGCAAGTCTTGTCATCGGTATCGCTCGTACCGGCCTCACTGCGTCGTACCTAGAACTGGATTCCTGAAGGATTGGCCGGCGTGCGGCGAGCGGCCGACGCAGCAGGCGCAGGTGCTTCTTCATCACGCGCGGTGCCGGGGTTGGCGCGTGGTGAGCGTCGCGCATCGTTGGCTGACTTGGTGGCGCCCGGGGTGGGCGCTTTTTGGGATGCGATCAAAGGCTCCGGTGCGGAGGGCCGGTAGTCCGGAGGCAGTGCACTCTCTGCTGGATAGCCAGCAGCATTGAAGTAGTCGGTCCACTCCGCTTCAGAAAAGCCTTTGAGGTACTGCGATCCCACGCTGGCGAACGGGAGTG
>JBBSUX010000160.1:0-8177 GCA_038234045.1 Burkholderiales bacterium | reverse complement strand
CGTGATCGTGGTTCCGGTGCCAGCTGCTTCCCAGCCGAAGTAGATCCGCCTATCGGCATGGCGTGCACCTCGGCGTAAGCCGGTTGCATGCCGTAGCGTTCAAGCGCTCATCAGAGCGCGCTGACGACGACCGGGATTTCCGTCGCCGGAGGCGTGTTGCGGCTGCGGCCGCAGCGCACCAAGCCGTCGATCATCACCATGCCCACGCCCGGAATATCGCCGAGCTGCACGCTCTCCAGCAGCGTCGCACCAGCGGTATGTTGCGCGCGGTCCATGAACACGAAATCGGCAGCTCGGCCAGGCTCGATCAGGCCGCAATCAAGCTCACGCACTTTGGCCGTATTGCCGGTTGCGAAGCAGAAAACCAGCTCGGGCGCGATGCCGGCGATGCTGGAGAGCAGCGAAATCATGCGCAGGATGCCGAGCGGCTGAACGCCGGAGCCAGCAGGCCCGTCGGTGCCGAGGATCACGCGATGCGGGCATTTCAGATCGATGGCGGCGCGCGCGGCTTCGATGGCGATCTTCTCGTTGCCGTTGTGCACCAGTTCGATGGCGCGCGATGATTTTTCGCACAGTTCGCACACATGCTTCCACGGCAGCGAGGTATGGCCGCCATTGATGTGGCCAATCACGTCAGCATCCGCCTCAAGAACCACATCCTTGTCGATCAGGCCCGAGCCGGGAATCGATGGTCCACCCGTGTGGATGGTGCTGATGATCCCGTACTTGCGCGCCCACGCCACCATTTCCTTGGCCTCGTAGCCCGCCTTAACCGAACCCAGGCCGACCTCACCCAGCAGTCGTACGCCGGCGTGCGCGAGCTCACGGAAGTCGTCCTCGACCATGCCGTGCTCGATCACGGGCGCGCCGGCATGCACCTTGACGCCGCCCGGCCGGAAGTTGTCGAACGCGCGCTGCGCCGTGATGGCCAAAGCCTTGAGGCCGACGATATCCTTGGGTCTGCCGGGCAGGTGCACCTCACCGGCGGAAATCATGGTGGTCACGCCGCCGTGCATCGTCGATTCAATCCAACCGAGCTGGTTCTGACGCGGCGTCCAGTCGCCGAAGACCGGATGCACATGGCTGTCGATCAGGCCCGGTGCCAGCGTCGTGTTGCGCGCGTCGATCAGCGTGGTGGGCGCCTCGATATCGCAATCCTTCAAGCGCCCCACCTGCGAGATCTTGCCGTCCTGCACCACTACGGTGTCGGCTTGAAGAATGGGATTGTCGATATCGCCGGATAACAGCAGGCCGATGTTCTTGATGACGACCTTGCCCGAGGTCACGTTTGCGATTGCTTCTGCCATGGTGAAGTCCACTCCCGAAATACGCGCGTGAACGGCCGAATGGCCGGGCGCCAGATACCGAATTGATGTAGTGAATGCTACATAAACCGTGCCGTGTCCGCAAGCGCAACAGCCCGTGCTGATCGCCCAAAATTGATCAGGGCGCGACTGCCCGCATCACCACATCGGCCATGACCCCGTCCCAGTGCGCAATAGCATCCGCCTTGTCCATGTCTTCACCCAGGAAGGCCGACAACGTGAAGCGGTTGGATTGGTAAAAATAACCCATTGATGCGATCACCAGATACAGGTCACGCGCTTGCAAGTCCCTGCGGAAGGCGCCTGAAGCCGCGCCGCTCTGCAAAACCTGGTCAAGCAGCGACACCGCTGGCGATGAATAGTCCCGTGCCCGCAAAGACTTGCTGATGTGTTTGCCCTTGTGCAGGTTTTCAGTGTTGAGCAGCGTCACGAATTCCGGGTGCTTGCGGTAGTACTGGCTGACGAAGCGCACCAAGGCCATCAATGCTTCGACGGGGGCCTCGAGGTGAATCTCCAGAGCTGCCTCGGCTTCGTTCATCCGGCGATAGATCGACTCGATCACCTCGATGAATAGGCCTTCCTTGCTGCCGAAGTAGTAATAGATCATCCGGTCGACCGACTTGGCGGCGGCGGAGATCTTCTCGACGCTGCCGCCGTCGTAGCCGTAGCGCGCAAAGACCTTGGTGGCGGCCTTCAGGATGTTGTCGCGCGTGGTTTGCGCCGCTTGCTCGCGTACACCTTTCACCCGCGGGGTCGTGCGTTTCGAAACGACCTTGGCCGGTGTATTCCGCTCAGGCATGGCGAACCCCTCGCGCCTGTATCTCCAGTCTGTTCATGGCGAGAAGCCGGTGGATTGTCATTTTTCGGCGAAGGCTCGCTCGATCACGAAGTCGCCGGGGGTCGTAGTGTTGCCTTCCTTGAAGCCGCGCTCTTCCAGCAGGTGCTTGAGATCGACCAGCATGTGCGGGCTGCCGCACAGCATCACGCGGTCTTCGGCGGCGTTGAGCTCTGGCAATCCCAGGTCCGCTGCCAGCTTGCCGGTTTTGATCAGGTCGGTGATGCGACCCATGTTGCGGTAGCTCTCGCGCGTCACGGTGGGGTAGTACATCAGCTGCTCGCGCACGATATCGCCCAGGATCTCGTGGTTCGGCAAATGCTCGGTCACCATGTCGTGATAGGCGAGCTCATCCTTGTTGCGCACGCCGTGGACCAGGATCACCTTCTCGAATTTTTCGTAGGTTTCGGGGTCGCGAATGATGGAGAGAAACGGTGCCACCCCGGTGCCGGTGCCAAGCAGGTACAGCCGCTTGCCCGGCAGGGTGTAGTCGATCAGCAGCGTGCCGGTGGGCTTCTTGCCTACGATGATGCTGTCGCCCACCTTGATGTGCTGCAGCTTGGAGGTGAGCGGTCCCGACTCGACCTTGATGCTCAGAAACTCGAGGTGCTCTTCGTAGTTCGCGCTGGCAATGCTGTAGGCCCGCAGCAGAGGCTTTTCGTTGACCTTCAGGCCGATCATGGTGAAGTGCCCATTGGAAAACCGCAGCGCCGGATCCCGCGTTGTCGTGAAGGTGAACAGCCGGTTGGTCCAGTGGTGGACAGAAAGAACACGTTCTTCGGTAAAGGCACTCATGGTCGGTCGTGGCAGGTCAGCGGGTGGAAGAAAAAGATGGGTCGAAAACGACGGCCGTTGCGCTTCGGTCGGGCGCAAGCGTGGGGCGCCAATATCCTAGGGCATACCCGAAGGGACTTTTGCATTAGCTCATAACGTCCAGGAGTGATCGATGACGCAAACTGTTGGGCATCTGCCGCTCCGCTTCGGCGAAAACACTCTTGCGGCCTGAGGCCGTCTGCGCTACATTGAATTTTTAATGTAGTGATCGCAACATTTCAATGTAGTGGATGCTACATAAAACAATCGGTCCGGACAACAGGCTTTTTGATTCTCTTTTGATTCTCCTTACCAAGCGCTTTCACATTCCGGTGAAATGACCGAACACACCAAGACCGACGGACTTCCGGCATTCGATGTGCCCTCGCTCGCGAGCGACCGGTCCGTTGCAAGTGCTGCCACGCCGGGCGCCGAGTCGTCCGCCGCGCCAGTCCAGAAGATCGAATGCAATGCCTGCCCGGTGCTGTGCCAGATTTCACCGGGGCGAACCGGCGCGTGTGACCGCTACGCCAACCGTGATGGCGCCCTGGTGCGGGTAGATCCTGTCGTGCTGCTGGCACGCACAGTGCAGGCCGGCGATGGCGCCGTGGTGGCGTTTGCCGCCTCTGGCGAAGAAAGGGCCGACAGTGAGTCGGCCCCAGAGTGGAGCGGCGACCTGCTGCACACGGACGATGTCTTCGTCACCGGTATCGGCTCTTCCACCACTTATCCGGATTACAAACCTGCACCGTTCATCGTCGCATCCCGGCATGCGGGCGTGGACATGGTGACGGTGGTGACCGAAGGGATCTTCAGCTACTGCAGCCTGAAGGTGAAGATCGATACCGACCGCTTCCTCGGCCCCGAACAAGCCAACATCCGCTGCAAGGGTGAAGTGGTGGGCCATGTGACCACCGCCGAATACGGTTCCCAGATGCTGTCGCTCGGCGGCGTGCATCACCTGACGGGCGGCAGCAAGAAGGAAGGCCGCGTCACCGTCACCATGATGGAGCAGCTCGGCAACCGCGAGGCGGTAGAGCTCACCATTGATGGCGGTTCGCAGATCGTGGTGCAGGCTGGTCGTGCACCCATCGTCAACGGCGTGGAAGAGCAGCGCATGCGGGTGGGTTGCGGCTCGGCCACCATCGGCATTTTCGCGCGCCAGTTAGTCGGCCATGCCGACGAAGTGGTGGTGGTGGATGACCATATCACCGGCGTGCTCACAGAGCACCAGGCGGGCCGCTGCCTCGATATGCGGCGCTCCGGCATCCGCATGCGCGGGCGTAAATCCACGCCTGGCCGCTACTTTCAGGTGGCCAATCCCGGCATCGGCTGGGGCGGCACCGATATCGCCGACCCGCTCTCCATCATCGAAGAATGGGATGCCGCCACGGCATGGCCCGGGCAGCGCCTCTTGATGACATCCACAACCGGTGAGCACGCCAGTTGGTATGTGCTCGACGACGCGCTGAACCCGGTTGAGCAGCCCATGCCGGCCGAGGTTCGCGCCGTGGTGGAACGCATCGGCGAGAACTGCGAACCGTCGCTTTGCACCGTGCTGTTTCTGGGCGGCGCTGGTGGCAGCCTGCGCGCGGGCGTTACCGACAACCCGGTGCAGCTCACCCGCGCCATCAAGCAGGCGCTCGTCAACGTCACCTGCGGTGGTGCGCCGGCGTATGTCTGGCCCGGTGGCGGCATCACGGTGATGGTGGATGTCATGCGCATGCCCGAGCACAGCTTTGGCACCGTACCGACGCCGGCCATCGTGGCGCCGATCGAATTCAGCATGGCGCTGACGGATTACGAAATGCTCGGTGGCCACATGGATCATGTGCGCAGTCTTGAAGAAGTGCTGCGGCATGGCGGCTGGCACGCAGATGGTGCGCCGACCGCGCGGCGATGGGTGACAGCGCCCTCCGCAAATCCCTGGCCGCTTGGGCAGCCACCGTTGCTGGGATGATTTGCGCGCACTCGTTCTGATTCAGACCTTCTTAAACCCACAAATTCACCTGATCATGACCGCCCAGCGCCACATGCTCGAAGACGGCCGGCTGCATTTGCAGCACGGCCCGATCGATCTGGTGATTGGCTGTGACGGCGATGCCGCGGCAGTAGCCGATGCGCATGAAGAAGCATGGCGCTTGTTCCCTTTGTTGCTGCCAGAGTTGGTTGCCGAGTTGCCGCCGCTGCGTCAGCGTGTTTGCGGTGACGCCACGCTGGCTAACAACCCGCTGTGTGGCGTTGTTGCCCGCAGCATGTGGCAGGCCTGCTGGCCGCATCGAACTGGTTTCATCACGCCGATGGCTGCCGTCGCGGGCGCGGTGGCACAGGCAGTAGCTGGCTGCTATCAGCGCGATGGCATCAAGCGCGCATGGGTGAACAACGGTGGCGACATCGCGCTGGTGCTGGCGCCTGGCGCATCCGTGCGCGTCGGGCTGGTGGCCAACATCGAGACCGTTGATCTTTCGCTGATCGCAGGCGCGAATCCGGGCAATCAATTGCCTCTCTATGGCCGCTTTGAAATCAGCCATGCAATGCCGGTTCGGGGCGTCGCAACCAGTGGCTGGCGTGGCCGCAGTTTTTCGCTCGGCATCGCCGACAGCGTCACGGTGCTCGCCGCCACAGCGGCTGCAGCCGATGCCTGCGCTACCCGCATCGCCAATGCGGTCGATGTGCGCGATGGCCGTATTCAGCGACGACCGGCTTGCGACCTGAAAGACGACACAGATCTTGGCACTCTGCCGGTGACGGTAGAGGTGCCTCTTCTCGCCCCCGAACTCGTCGATGCTGCTCTTGCTGCAGGCCTGCAGGTAGCCGAATCGCTGCGCACCGATGGCCTGATCTGGGGCGCGTTACTGACCTGTCAGCGGCAGTCGGTGGCGACTGGATTCGACTCTGCGCCGCATGCCGACGGCCTTTCCTTGCTTCCCCTCTTTTCACGCAGACAGACATTTGCCCATGATTGAAATTCATCGCGTCTTCACTACCGTGGAAGACATTCATCACGAGTTCGGCCCTCCGCCCGCAGAGCCGTTGCGCCGGGGCGCCATCGGCGTGGTGTTGAAGAACCCGTACGCCGGTCGTTACGAGCCCGACATCCTGCCGATGATGGAAGCGCTGCAACCGGTCGGCCTTGATATGGCGCGCCAGTTGCTGGCTGCGATGGATGTACCGGTGTCTGCCATCGCCACCTATGGCAAGGGCGCCATCGTCGGAGCCAATGGCGAGCTGGAGCACGGCGCGCTTTGGCATGTGCCGGGCGGCTACGCCATGCGCGAACTGCTCGGCTGGAAGGGTGACCGCAATGCCTACGCCAAAGGGCAGGACGAAGCCAAATCTGGTCAGCCGGGCAATGGTCTTTCCATCGTGCCTTCGACAAAGAAGGTCGGCCCACCGGGTGCCATGTTGGACGTGCCGCTGACCAACATCAACGCCAGTTATGTGCGCGGCCAGTTTGACGCGATCGAAGTGCGTGTGCCAGGCGCGCCGGCGGCCGACGAAGTGGTCTTTATTCTGGCGATGAGCACCGGCTACCGCGTGCATGCGCGGGTTGGTGGTTTGCTGGCCAAGGACATCAAGCAGTGGGACGGGTTGAGGTAGCTTGGCTCGCCCCCCAGGCTGCGGCGCACTGTGTGTCGCCTCCGCCAACCCCCCTGACCGGGGTAGGTTTAGATCGACCCCAGCCTACGCACTTCGTGTCTTCGCCAACCCCTTCCAGGGGCGACACCTACGGCCCGGCAAAGCCGGTTCCGTGGCATCTCTCTAGTGAATTCGGTGTGTGGTTTTGAATTTCTGAATGGAGAGTGATCAATGACAACAGCCAAGATTCGAAAAATCATCGTGCAGGTAGACGAGATCCGCATGGAAATGGGGCGTGCGGTGACGCCGCCAACGCGGCGCGCACTGGCGATGGCAGTGATCGAAAACCCGTGCGCGGGGCGCTACGAAGAGAACCTCGACGCCTTGATCGCCATTGGCGAGGAGCTCGGCGGCTTGCTCGGCCAGAAATGCGTCGCTGCGCTGGGCATTGAGCCCGGTGCCGCGCAGAGCTACGGCAAGGCGGCGATCGTGGGCGAGGCCGGTGAGCTGGAGCATGCTGCTGCCATCCTGCATCCCAAGCTCGGTGCGCCACTGCGCAAAGCGGTCGAGAAAGGCGCCGCGCTGGTGCCTTCTGCCAAGAAGATGGGTGGTCTCGGTACCGCCATAGACGTGCCGCTCGGCCACAAGGACGCGGCATTCGTGCGCAGCCATTTCGATGCGATGGAAGCGCGCGTATCCGATGCGCCGCGCGCCAACGAGATCATGGTGGCGGTGGTCGTCACCGATAGTGGCCGTCCGTTGCCCCGCATCGGCGGCTTGCAGGCCTCCGAAATCAAGGGCGAGGACGGGCTGCGCTGAGGCGCGTTTCACCGCTCTGCAGGTTATTCCGGGGACGCGATCCGGGCCGCCTTTACAGTCCGCATTTCTTCCCTTCATTTCTCCCTTCTTTCTTGTTTGTTTCCAACCGACGCAGGAGTCTGTGCCATGAAGTCGACGATGCCTTCCCTCGCCCTTGCCCGCCGTGCCACGCGGCCGATGCTTGCCGCGGCTCTTGTGCTCGGAGCCACAGCGCTGGCCCACGCACAGGACAAACCCACGATCAAGATCGGCGAGATCAACAGCTACAAGGCTCAGCCCGCCTTCCTCGAGCCCTACAAAAAGGGCATGGAACTGGCAGTTGACGAGATCAATGCCAAGGGTGGTGTCGATGGCCGCAAGATCGAGCTGATCACGCGTGACGACAACGCCAATCCGGGTGATGCCGTGCGCATCGCTGAAGAGCTGGTTTCTCGCGAAAAGGTCGATGTGCTGGCCGGCGCGTTCCTCTCCAACACCGGCCTTGCGCTGACCGACTTTGCCAAGCAGAAAAAATTCTTCTACTTGGCGGGCGAGCCGCTCACCGACAAGATCGTGTGGGCCGATGGCAACCACTACACCTTCCGCCTGCGACCATCCACCTACATGCAGGTGGCGATGCTGGTGCCGGGTGCGGTGAAGATGCACAAGAAACGCTGGGCGGTGGTGTATCCCAACTATGAATACGGCCAGTCATCGGTTGCCACCTTCAAAAAGCTTTTGAAGGCGGCGCAGCCGGATGTGGAATTCGTTGCCGATCAAGCGCCGCCGCTGGGCAAGCTCGATGCTGGCAGCGTGGTGCAGGCGCT
>JBBSUX010000159.1:0-8215 GCA_038234045.1 Burkholderiales bacterium | reverse complement strand
GTTGTGCTCGATCACGACGATGGTGTTGCCGGCATCACGCAGCTGATGCAGCACTTTGAGCAGCAGGTCGATGTCCGCAAAGTGCAGGCCGGTGGTGGGCTCGTCCAGCACATAGAGCGTGCGGCCGGTGTCGCGCTTGGAGAGTTCGAGCGCCAGTTTCACCCGCTGCGCTTCGCCGCCCGAAAGCGTGGTGGCGGCTTGTCCGAGCGTGAGATACGAGAGCCCGACATCGAGCAAAGTCTGCAGCTTTCTCGCGATGGTCGGCACGGCACTGAAGAACGCATGGGCTGCCTCTACCGTCATCGACAACACCTGTGCGATGTTGCGGCCCTTGTATTGCACTTCCAGCGTTTCGCGGTTGTAGCGCGCACCGTGGCAGACATCGCATGGCACGTACACGTCGGGCAGGAAGTGCATCTCGACCTTGACCATGCCGTCGCCCTCGCAGGCCTCGCAGCGGCCGCCGGCGATGTTGAAGGAGAACCGGCCCGGCCCATAGCCGCGCTCGCGCGCCATCGGCACTTCTGCCATCAACTCGCGGATAGGCGTGAAGAGCCCGGTGTAGGTGGCTGGGTTGCTGCGTGGCGTGCGACCGATGGGCGACTGGTCGACATTGATCACCTTGTCGAAATACTGCATGCCTTCGATATCGGCATGCGGAGCCGGCTCGTCGTGCGCGCGATAGAGCTGGCGCGCCACAGCCGCATAGAGCGTGTCGTTGACGAGTGTGGATTTGCCCGAGCCGGAAACGCCAGTCACGCAAGTCAGCAGCCCTACCGGAAACTCCACGCTCACGTTCTTCAGGTTGTTGCCAGTGGCATCGATCACGCGTAGGGCCTGCAAATCCCCCTGCGTGGCTTCGTGTTGCGCTTGCCGCTCCGCCCAGGCCACAGCGGCGGCGCTCGGCTTCTTGCCAGCGGCGCTGGTGGCTGGCGGCTTCCCGGAGGCCTTGGCCGCTTCTGCCGCGGCTTCGCTCTTTTTGGTGACGGGAAGCCATGGGGTGCGGTGCTTCGGCACTTCGATACGGCGCTCGCCCGAAAGATACTGGCCCGTGAGCGAGGCCGGGTTGCTCTGCACATCCTGCCAGGTGCCCTGCGCCATCACGCGCCCGCCATGCACGCCGGCGCCAGGGCCCATGTCGACGACATGATCGGCCGCGCGGATCATGTCCTCGTCATGCTCGACCACCAGCACGCTGTTGCCGATGTCGCGCAGGTGGCGCAGGGTTTCGATCAGGCGGTCGTTGTCGCGCTGGTGCAAGCCGATGCTGGGTTCATCCAGCACATACATCACACCGGTAAGGCCCGAGCCGATCTGTGAAGCCAGCCGGATGCGCTGCGATTCGCCGCCCGATAGTGTTTCGGCGCTGCGGTCCAGGCTCAGGTAGTTGAGGCCGACATCGTTCAAAAACTGCAGACGCGCACCGATCTCGTTCACGATCTTCGCGGCGATGTCGCCCTTGGCTCCGGGCAGTGTGAGCGTGCGGAAATAGTCGCAACTCTCGCGCAATGTGAGGGCACTCACGTTCTGGATGGCCAGTGCGCGCTCGCCTGTTCCCAGCAGCACATTACGCGCTTCGATCCGCAAGCGCGCACCGTGGCATTCCGGGCAGGTCTGCGTGCTGCGATAGCGCGAAAGCTCCTCGCGCACGACGGTTGAGTCGGTTTCCCGCCAGCGTCGTTGCATGTTGGGAATTACGCCCTCAAACGGGTGCCGTTTGCTGAGTTTTTTGCTGGCCGCCGCGCCTTCGCCAGGCGCGGGTGCATAGCTGAAGCGGATCTCCTCCTCGCCCGAGCCATAGAGCACAGCCGCCTGTTGCGCGGCGCTGAGTTCTTCAAAAGGCGTGGTCGGCTCGAAGCCGTAGTGCGATGCCACGCTTTGCAGCATCCCGAAATAGAAGGCATTACGGCTGTCCCAGCCCTTGATGGCGCCGCTTGCCAGACTGAGCGAGGGGAACGCCACCACCCGTTGCGGATCGAAAACTTCAGACGCGCCGAGCCCGTCGCAGGCCGGGCAGGCACCCACCGGTGAGTTGAAGGAGAAAAGCCGAGGCTCCAGTTCGGCAAGCGACCAGCCGCAGATGGGGCAGGCAAAGCGCGCGTTGAAGAGATGCTCCTTGCCCGAATCGATCTCGAGCGCCACCACACGGCCGCCGCCTTCGGTACCGCCCACGCGCAGCGCTGCCTCGAAGCTTTCTGCAAGCCGCTGCTGCAGATCGGGCCGCACCCTGATGCGGTCGATCACCACGTCGATATCGTGCTTCTCGGTCTTTTTCAGTGCGGGCAGGTTCTCGTGTTCGTAGATGGTCCCGTCGACCCTGAAGCGCACATAGCCCTGCGCCTGCATGGCGGAGAACAGATCCGCAAATTCGCCCTTCCTTGCGCGCGCCATCGGGCAAAGGATCATCAGTTTGGTATCGGCCGGCAGAGCCAACACGGCATCGACCATCTGCGAAACCGTTTGCGACTGCAGCGGAACATGATGATCCGGGCAATGCGGCGTGCCGGCGCGGGCGAACAACAAGCGCAGGTAATCGTGGATCTCGGTCACGGTTCCTACGGTGCTGCGGGGGTTGTGGCTGGTGGCCTTTTGCTCGATGCTGATGGCGGGCGACAGCCCCTCGATCACATCCACGTCCGGCTTGTCCATCAACTGCAGGAACTGCCGTGCATAGGCCGAAAGGCTTTCGACGTAGCGCCGCTGACCTTCCGCATAAAGCGTATCGAAAGCCAGGCTCGATTTGCCTGAGCCCGACAACCCGGTGATCACCACCAGCTGGTTGCGCGGGATGTCGAGGTCGATGTTTTTAAGGTTGTGTGTACGCGCACCGCGGATCGCGATGCGTTGTTCGCGCAGCGCGCGCGCCAGGTGGCGCCCCTGGTCTTGTTGCTCGGCTGCAGCTGTGTCGTCGGGGGTGGGCTGGTTCAAGTTCGGCTTTTTCAGGGAAACCGAGCATGATAAAGAAAAGGGGTTCCTGACGGGTCACCCGATGTTTTAGTTCGGCGCGATATCGTCGGGAAGGCTTAGCGCGAGTTCGATCTCAGGCGGGCGCGCCCGCGGGCCGTCAGTGGGCGCTGGAGACCTGAACCGTACGGTTGCGACCGGCGCCCTTGGCCGCATACAAGGCCTTGTCCGCCGCACCCATCAGTTCGTTTGTGCTTGTGGCGCTGCCCGGATACTGGGCAACGCCAGCGCTGAAGGTGCAATGCAGAGGTGCGCCGTCGTGGCCGTGGTCGAGCGCTGAAAAGCTCTCACGGATGGTGTCGATCAGCACTAAAGCCTGCCCGCCATCGCAGTTGGGAAACGCCACCGCGAACTCCTCCCCGCCATAGCGCCCGACCACATCGGCAGCGCGGAGATGCTGGCGCAGATGGCGCGCACTGGCATTGCCTGTCCATTGGGTGCTGCGTCTGTGCACGAAGCGCCCGCTCGCGGGCGAAGGCTCACAATGCGGATCGCCTTCCCTGAATCGCTGCATACCCCGTGCGGCGCTGTGACAGTGCGACTGATCACACGCCGCAAAGGTTAACCAAACTGGCCCCGAATGACCCGCTCAGCCTCCTCTGCGCCCGTGGGCGTCGACACGGCTGATTCACGCTATCGACATCATTGCCTGCCCGTGACCGCTGCTTCCTCTTCTCCCCTTTCGCATGAGCCCGAACTGCGGGCCAGTCAGATGAACGAACCTGGAAAACCGGGGATACCCGGCAAAGCGGACCACCGGATGACGCCGACGGAGCGAAAGTCGGCGTTTTCGCTAGCCAGTCTCTATGCGCTGCGAACTCTCGGTCTGTTTCTGGTGTTGCCGGTCTTTGCGCTGGCAGCGCGCCAGTACCCCGGCGGCCAGGACCCCGCTCTTGTCGGTTTGGCGCTGGGCATCTACGGTCTGACGCAGGCGTGTCTGCAAATTCCCTACGGCTGGGCGTCCGATCGGCTCGGACGCAAGCGGGTGATCGTCGCCGGGTTGATCGTCTTTGCCATCGGCAGCTTCATCGCTGCAGCAGCGCCTAGCCTGATCTGGTTGCTGGTGGGACGTGCCATTCAGGGCGCAGGCGCAATATCAGCTGCCGTAACTGCGCTGGTAGCTGACCAAACGCGGGAGGTGGTGCGCACCAAGGCCATGGCGCTGGTGGGCGCGAGCATCGGGGTGATGTTTGCCATCGCTTTGGTAGCCGCGCCTCCGATGGCCGCTCATATCGGCCTGAAGGGCATCTTTTTACTGACCGCTTTGCTGGCGCTGGCGGGTATCGCCGTGGTGCTGTTCTGGGTGCCTGCGGAGCCGGCAAACGCACCGCATCATGCCGGCGCGCCTCTGCGCCTGAATGCGTTGTGGGCCGAACGCGACTTGCTTCGGCTCAACATGAGCGTTTTTGCGCTGCACACCATCCAGCTGGCGATGTGGGTGGCGGTGCCATCGTTGCTGGTGCAGGCGGGCCTTGTGCAGGCACATCAATGGTGGGTGTATCTGCCGGCCGTGGTGATCTCGTTTCTGGTGATGGGCGGCGTGCTGTTTCCGATGGAGCGCCGCGGACAACTACGCCTGGCGTTGCGCGGCGCTGTTGCCCTCGTGGCGGTTGCGCAGGCAGCGTTGCTTGCGCTGGCCTGGCGGGGACACGGCATCGGCGGCATTGCGCCGTTGGCTGTCGTACTGCTGATTTTCTTTTGCGGCTTCAACGCACTGGAAGCCAGCCAGCCCAGCCTTGTGTCACGCCTGGCCCCCGCTCCGCTACGTGGCAGCGCACTGGGCGTCTTCAACACCCTGCAGTCGCTTGGGCTGTTTGCGGGTGGAACCCTGGGTGGGCTGTTGATCAAGGTATCGGGAACCACCGGGCTTTTCACCGGCACTCTGGCGCTCAGCCTGGTGTGGCTTGCGGTGATCTGGGGCTTGAAACCGGTTGCGCAACGACCTTCCTGACAAACGGATAGGCAATAACGTCGCCGGTCCTTCGTCGGGCTGAAGAAACAAGTCCGCGGCGTTTGTGTCACCGCGGCGAGCAAGCCGGCAGTGCACATGGCGATGACGGCAGGTATAAGCGCCGCATGGTGGCGGGCTAAAAAGCGTTGAACGTCCGCATCGACCGGTTGTCGTTGTTCGCAGCTCAAGCGTTACGACAGGCGGTGTCGGGTCCTTTGCGACATGTCGCAGCGCCCCATGCGGCACAATATCTTGCCATTCAGCGGGCTTGTTCCGACAGTTCGCGTTGCGTCGCGGGGCTGTTCCTCACTCCTCTATTTCCTTCTTCACGTCAGCAGGCATCACCATGGCATCGGTCAATAAAGTCATCGTCGTCGGCAACCTCGGCCGCGATCCTGAAATGCGCACCTTCCCCAGCGGGGACCAGGTGGCTAACGTTACCGTAGCCACCACCGACAAGTGGAAGGACAAGCAAAGCGGCGAAATGCGCGAAGCAACCGAGTGGCACCGCATTACCTTCAACGGCCGCCTCGCCGAAATCGCCGGCCAGTACCTGCGCAAGGGCTCGCAGGTGTACGTCGAAGGCAGCCTGCGCACCCGCAAGTGGACCGACAAGGACGGCATCGAGAAACACACCACCGAGATCCGCGCAGACCAGATGCAAATGCTGGGCGGCCGCCAAGGCATGGGCGGCCCGGCCGGCGGTGGAGATGACGATGGCGGCTACAGCCAGCAGGGCGGAAACGGGGGCGGCAGCGGTTACGGCCAGCAGGGCGGTGGCGGTGGCAACGGAGGTGGCGGCGGAGGCGGCTACGCCCCACGAAGCCAGGCACCGGCGCAGCGCCCGCCCGCAGCTGCACCACGTCCCGCACCCGCGCCCTCGTCGTCCGGTTTCGATGACATGGACGACGACATTCCGTTTTGATTCGCTGCGCTAGTCCGTGTGAAATATTAGACTAAATACGGCTTTAGCGCTTTACGGATAAGCGCTATTAGCTATGACCGAGATAGCAATAGCCACTTGCGGCAAAGCCCCGCAACAGTTGGAAATAGCGCGTTCGGACCAAGATGGAAGCATGGCTACTTTTTCCATCCTCGATCTTTCCCCTGTCACCGAGGGCAGTGACGCTGCCCAGTCGTTTCGCAACTCGCTTTCGCTGGCGCAGACCGGCGAGCGTTTGGGCTATCGGCGTTACTGGCTCGCCGAGCACCACGGCATGCCGGGCATCGCCAGCGCGGCGACCGCCGTGTTGTTGTCATACATCGGCGCTGGCACTTCCACCATCCGCATCGGCGCTGGTGGCGTCATGCTGCCCAACCATTCGCCGCTGGTCATCGCCGAGCAGTTCGGCACGCTAGAGTCGTTGTACCCCGGCCGGATTGATCTGGGTCTGGGTCGCGCTCCTGGCTCGGACCAGCGCACCGCGCGTGCCCTGCGGCGCGATCTGCAGACAGATGCCGACCAGTTCCCGCAGGACGTTGTCGAGCTGATGGACCTTATGAGCAAGGCGCCACGGCAGGCCATTCGCGCTGTCCCTGGCATGGGTCTCGAAGTACCGGTGTGGATCCTGGGCTCCAGCACCTTCGGCGCGCAATTGGCAGCGCACCTCGGCCTGCCGTATGCGTTTGCCTCGCACTTTGCGCCGGACCAGCTGATGCAGGCCGTCCGCATCTACCGCGAAACCTTCAAGCCTTCTGCTCAGCTGGCCAAGCCGTATGTGATGCTGGGCTTCAACGTGTTTGCCGCCGACACCGACGAAGAGGCGCAGTTCCGCGCTACATCCTGGCAGCAGGCTTTCGTCAACCTGCGCAGCGGCCGCCCGGGCAAGCTGCCGCCCCCAATCGAAAACTACCGGGACAAGGTCGGACCGCAGGAAAACGCGTTGCTTGATTCGGTGCTCTCCTGCGCGGCGGTGGGCTCGGTGGAAACCGTGCGCAACGGTGTGCGGGATTTCATCGCCCGCACCGGAGCAGACGAATTGATGATCACCTCGCAGGTGTTCGACCATGCTGCGCGGCTGCGGTCGTATGAGTTGCTGGCGGATGTGCGGCAAGAGCTGGCCGAATCGGCCGCGGTGCACTAGGTTCGGATCGGGCAGCATAGAGAACCACTGCGCTGTGGGCGGATCGCGCCGACGGCGTACTCCCCTCCGCGAATGTCCCCCGGCCTGCGGCCTCCTCCTTGATTTCGCTGCGCGGAGCACGCCATCGACGCGGTCTGGATAAACGGTGGCGGTTGAAGTCCGTCCGGATTTGCACATCGGACGTCAAGATCTGACGTTCAGTCCCGACCAGACTCCGCCGACCGAATCACCCCACCACCCAAGCACACCTCGCCGTCATACAACACCGCTGATTGTCCGGGTGTCACCGCCCATTGCGGTTCGCTGAACTTCAGGCCGAATGCTCGGGCGCTAATGGATTGCGACAGCTCACAAGCCGCATCCTGCTGCCGGTACCGAGTCTTGGCCGCATAGCGCCCGGGCGCTGGCGTTTCACCGGCCACCCAACTTGCATCGTCGGCGCCAAGCGCAGACGACAGCAGCCACGGA
The DNA here is from genome assembly GCA_038234045.1 of Burkholderiales bacterium. Classification (GTDB taxonomy): domain Bacteria; phylum Pseudomonadota; class Gammaproteobacteria; order Burkholderiales; family Burkholderiaceae_C; genus JBBSUX01. The sequence continues at coordinate 748 of JBBSUX010000159.1, read as the reverse complement.
TGGTCATGGCCCTGCACCGCCCACAGCGTGTTGTGCTCCATGTCCTTTCGGGCCACGAACCACGGCGCGTGTTCGCCAGCGCCACGCAGGCCGCGGGACTGCACTTCCTTCAGCGCTGCACCGTGCGCCTTCAGGCCGCCGATGCCCAATCCCTGCCGTTGGCCAAGCGTGTAGAACGACAGTCCCTCGTGCTTTCCAACCGTGCGCCCGTGCTCGTCCTTGACCGGGCCGGGCTGCGTTGCGATGTAGCGATTCAGGAATTCGCGGAACGGTCGCTCACCGATGAAGCAGATGCCGGTCGAATCTTTTTTCTTCGCGTTCGGCAGTCCGATTTCTTCCGCGATGCGGCGCACTTCCGTCTTGTGCAGTTCGCCCACCGGAAACAGCGTCTTCAAAAGCTGAGCCTGCGTCAGCCGATGCAGAAAATAGCTTTGGTCTTTCGACGGGTCGAGACCCTTGAGTAATTCATGGCGCTGCGTCGCTTCGTTCAGGCGCACACGGGCGTAATGGCCGGTGGCGATCTTCTCGGCGCCGAGCCGCATGGCGTGGTCCAGAAAGGCCTTGAACTTGATCTCGGCATTGCACAGCACGTCCGGGTTGGGCGTGCGGCCGGCGCTGTATTCGCGCAGGAATTCGGCAAAAACGCGATCTTTGTAGTCGGCGGCGAAGTTGACGTGTTCGATCTCGATGCCGAGCACATCCGCTACCGCGGCGGCGTCGACGAAATCGATGTTGGACGCGCAGTATT
>JBBSUX010000158.1:0-8215 GCA_038234045.1 Burkholderiales bacterium | reverse complement strand
TGCCGCCGCCATCCTGCTCGGGCCCGTTGTAGGTGCCGGTAAAACCGTTTTCGCAATACTGCTCGAGCCCGTCGTCGCACGGCTTGCAATGCTCGCAGCTGTCGACCATGCAGCCCACGCCGACGATGTCGCCCACCTTGAACTTACTGACCCCTGTGCCAACAGCTGTGACGCGACCGACGATTTCATGACCGGGCACTGTCGGGTAGACCGTGTTGCCCCACTCGTTGCGAGCCGTGTGCAGATCGGAATGGCAAACGCCGCAGAAGAGCACATCGAGCGCTACATCCCGCTCGCCGGGCGCGCGGCGCTCGATGGTCGTACCTGCCAGCGGCGTGCTGGGACTGCTGGCTCCGTAGGCCGCAATTTTTGAAGTTTTTTGGGTGCTTGTGGTGAGGGTGGTACTCATGAATCGATTCGTTGATAAGAAAGAAACAAGGAAGAGAAAAGAAAGAAGCCGGAAGAAAGAAAAAATAGCGCGGGCGATTCCGCGTGCCACAACTCTTCACCTTATCGCTTTCCCTATTCATCCGCTGACAGCTAAGAAAACCCACACAGAAACGTTTTGATCGTCATCTGCGCGACCGTCGCTTGCGCGCATGTGCGCTGAATCAAAGGAGACGCCTCGCAAAGATGGGGCACGCTGGTACTGCGCAGCCATGCACGAAGATAGGAGCCCGCGCTGCCCATCCGGTTCAGAGCGCACCAACCAGGACTCCGCATGTTCGCTCCCTTGGAATTGCTGCAAACCAAACTGCTGAGCGCAGCGCAGGGGCTTGTGCTGCTGCTTCCCAATCTTGTTGCCGCCGCGGTTTTGTTGGTGGCGGTCTGGTACGGCGGCAAATGGCTGGCGCGGCTGATCAGTCGCCTCAGCGCAGCACGTGGCCGCCCGGATCTGGGGGCTTTGCTCGGCACGTTCGCACGCGTCCTGATGATGAGTCTTGCCCTGCTGGTGTCCTCGGCCATCGTGTTTCCCACCATGCACCCCGGCGATATTTTTGCAGCGCTCAGCATCGGTTCGGTCGCGGTGGGATTGGCTTTCAAGGACATTCTTCAGAATGTGTTGGCGGGGTTTCTGCTGGTGATCCAGCGCCCTTACCGACGGGGCGATCAGGTGGCGGTCAAAGGCTACGAGGGCACGGTGGAACTGGTCGAGAGCCGGGCCACGCTGCTGATAACCTACGACGGCCTGCGCGTGCTGGTGCCCAACAGCGACATGTACACCCAGCCGGTGGTGGTGAAGACGGCGTTTGCGCTGCACCGCAACGAGCTCGTGGTCACGGTGCAGCTTGGCGCCGACCTGCCCCAAGTGCTGGAGCAGTTGACTACCGCCGTCCGAGCCGTGGAGGGCGTCGCCGCCGAGCCGGCGGTGGAGGTGATTCCATGGGATTTGAACCGCGCACAGGTAGACCTCAAGGTGCGCTGGTGGGCTGATGCCCACCGGTTACCGCAGGTAGAGATCAAGGGCCGGGTGATTCTGGCTGTGAACGCAGCGGTCATCCAGCACTGTGTGGTGCTGCCCTATCCCACGTCCGTCGTGGTGCTGGACGGTAGTGCAACCTAAAACCGCACCGTCCCGAGTCGATGAGCTGCCGAGCTTCAATTGAGCATAAAAAATTCCTTTAGCCTATATATCGCTGACGCTATCAGCTATTTTTTAAATAGCGTTACGCCATGCTTGTCGATGCGCACGAACATGCGCGCGCCGATCGCTGCGGCTTCGCTGGCCTCGCCGGGCCTGCCGCATTGGCGGCCCTGTCCGACAGGGCGAGCACGCGCCGGGCTTTGAGAATGTCACCAGCGCAGCACGGGGGGAGCACGCCCGCGCGTCCGACACTTGCCTCTACTTGCCTCTTCCAGGAAGCTACTGCCATGTCCTCATCATCTTCAGCCGGGTCACCGCCAGAAACGACGGCCCACCGCGCCGGCACCGCCGACGCATCGCATCGATGGCAGCAGGCCGCTTCGCTCGCGCAACGGCCGCATCCGCTCACGCTGCACATCAACGGCGAAGCGCATGCGATGCAGGTTCAGCCCTGGGTCACGCTGCTGGATCTGCTGCGCGACCGGCTCGACCTGATCGGCACCAAGAAGGGCTGCGACCACGGCCAGTGCGGCGCCTGCACGGTGCTGGTGGACGGCGAACGGGTGCTCTCCTGCCTGACGCTTGCGGTGATGAAAGATGGCGCGCAGATCACCACGGTTGAAGGCCTTTCGGACCTGCACCATGCCAAACCGCACGAAGCCTCGCTACTGGGTGCCGATGGCCAGCCGGCGCAAGCTGCTGACGCAGACCCATCCCGAAAACCCGCAAGCGATCAACCTGCCACGCTGCATCCCTTGCAGCAAGCTTTCATGCAGCACGACGCTTTTCAGTGCGGCTATTGCACACCGGGCCAGCTGTGCTCGGCCGTCGGTCTGCTCAAGGAAGGACACGCTAAAACGGTGGACGATGTGCGCGAGCTGATGAGCGGCAACCTGTGCCGTTGCGGCGCCTATCCGCAGATCACGCAGGCGGTGTGCCAGGTGGCGGGTATCGCGCATCCGGGCGAGAACCCCGAACCGCACGGCGAGCGCAACGCACTGCGCCCTGTCATTACCGGGACGGTGCCAGCATGAACAACTTCGCATTCAGTTCAGCGCACAGCATCGATGCGGCTCTGGCCCAGCGCGGCGCTATTGCTGGCGCAGCCCCGGGCGAAGGCCCGGCTTTCGGCATGTTCATCGCGGGCGGCACCAACCTGCTCGACCTGATGAAGGAAGACGTTGTACGGCCGACGCAGCTGGTCGACCTGAATCGGCTCGATGCACTCAAGAGCATCGATCGCCTGCCGGACGGTGGTCTGCGCCTTGGCGCGCTGGCGCGCAATGCCGCCACCGCTTATCACCCGCTGGTGCGCGAACATTACCCGCTGCTTTCTGCCGCGATCCTGGCGGGCGCTTCGCCGCAGATCCGCAATATGGCGAGCAACGGCGGCAACCTGCTGCAGCGCACCCGCTGCGTGTATTTCTACGACACGGCCGTGCCCTGCAACAAGCGCCAGCCTGGCAGCGGTTGCCCGGCGCAGAGCCAGCTGGCGCGTCAGCATGCAATCCTCGGTGCGAGCGAGCACTGCATTGCGGTGCATCCTTCAGACATGTGCGTGGCGCTGGCAGCACTCGGCGCGGCGGTGCAGGTGAAATCGCCACACGGCGAACGCGCAATAGCCTTTGCCGACTTTCACCGCTTGCCGGGCGTCCGGCCCGATCAGGACACCCACCTTGCGCCGGACGAGCTGATTACCCACATCGTGCTGCCTCCATCCGATACATCTGGCCCCAACGGCGGATACGCGGCACATTCGGCTTACCTCAAATTACGCGAGCGGGCTTCGTATGCTTTCGCGCTGGTGTCGGTGGCGGCTGCGCTGGAGCTTGAAGGATCGGGCACCGGCGCCACCATCCGCAGCGCCCGCATCGCGCTTGGCGGCGTGGCGCACAAGCCCTGGCGGCGCACCGACGCCGAAGATCTGCTGGCTGGCCAGCCAGCGACGCCGGAGGCATTCAGCCGGGCGGCAGACAAGCTGCTCGAAGGCGCGGTGTCGCACGGCAGCGGTGTGGGCAACAACGCTTTCAAGATTCCCATGGCGCGCCGCGCCGTCGTGCGCGCGCTCACCCTTGCCGCGCGCGGCACGGTCACCAACACCGGGCGCCGCGACGACAGCGCCGAGGCTTCCTCATGAACGACCGCGACCCCCTCATCCTGCCGACAAGTTCTCAGTCTGGCTCATCGACGCAGCCGTCAGACAGCGCTGTGATCGGCCGAGCCGTCCCGCCTATTGCGCTGCAACCGATGGCACCTGCCGGCACCGGCCGCGTGGCGCTTGGCGAGCGCGTTCCACGCATCGACGGGCCCGCCAAGGTCAGCGGGCAGGCGCGCTCTTCAGCTGAATATCCGGTGAACGACCTGGCCTGGGGCGTGGTGGTGGGCAGCAGCGTTGCCCGCGGCCGCATCCGCGCGATGCACATCGACGCCGCATTGGCGGTGCCAGGCGTGCTGGAGGTGCTCACCCACGAGCGCCGGCCGCATACACGATCGATGGACATCTTCTTCAAAGACATGGACGCGCCCTGGGGCTCGCCCTTCAAGCCGCTGCACGGCTCGAGCATCTTCTACAGCGGCCAGCCCGTGGCGCTGGTGATTGCCGAAACCTTTGAGGCGGCGCGCCATGCCGCTACGCTGGTGAAGGTGGACTATGACGCGCAGCCCCACACCACCAGCCTGCTGCCCGAGCGGCATCGCAGCCACAAGCCATCACGCTTGAAGGCCGGCTTCAAGCCGCCGCCCAAACCAACAGGCAAGCCTGAGCGCGCGTTCGCCGAAGCACCCATCAAGATCGACGCTGAGTTCTACAGCGGTGTCGAACACCATAACCCGATGGAGATGCACGCCAGCACAGTGGTGTATGGAGAGGACGGGCACCTCACCATCTTCGACAAGAGCCAGGGATCGCAGAACTGCCGCTGGATGATGTCGCAAGTGTTCGGTCTGCCGAAAGAGCGGGTGACGGTGCACAACGCTTTCGTCGGCGGCGCTTTCGGTTCGGGCCTCAGGCCGCAGTACAACCTGATCCTTGCTGTCATGGGCGCGCTGCGCCTCAGACGCTCGGTGCGCGTGGTGCTGACACGCCAGCAGATGTTCAGCTTTGGCCATCGACCGGAATCCTGGCAGCGAGTGCGGCTGGCGGCGTCGGCCGATGGGCAACTGCAATCGGTGATGCACGAAGCGATTGGCGAAACCTCTCGCCTCGAAGACTACTGCGAGGTGGTGGTGAACTGGTCGGGCCAGCTCTACCGCTGCCCCAACGTGAAGCTCGACTACCAGCTGGTAGACCTCGATCAGGCCAGCCCGCTCGACATGCGCGCGCCCGGCGCAGCCCACGGCATGCATGCGCTGGAAGTGGCGATGGACGAGCTCTCCTACGCCACCGGCATCGACCCGCTGGCGCTGCGGTTGAAGAATTACGCCGAGCGCGACCTCGCCAAGGATCTGCCCTACTCCAGCAAGGAACTTCATGCCTGCTACCAGCAAGGCGCTGAACGCTTCGGTTGGGCCAAGCGCAACCCCGCGCCGCGCAGCATGAAGGAGGGTGACGAGCTGATCGGCTGGGGCATGGCGACCGGCACTTGGGACGCCATGCAGATGCTGGCAGGCGCGCGCGCAGTGCTGCATGCCGACGGCCGGCTCGTGGTGGAAAGCGCCACCAGCGATATCGGCACCGGCACCTATACCGTGATGACGATGATCGCGGCAGAGGCCATGGGCCTGCCGCTGGAACAGGTGACGTTCCGGCTCGGCGATTCGCGGCTGCCGATGGCGCCGATCGAAGGCGGCTCGGCAACGGTTGCCACGGTGGGCGCGGCAGTCGAAGGCGTGTGCGAAAAGCTGCAGCGCCGTCTCTGGCGCATGGCCCGGGTGATGAAGGGCTCGCGCTTCAAACGCTTCCTGTTCGAGGACGCTGAATTTGCCGACGGACAGCTGCGCATCAAGAAGCAACCCGATATCACCATCTCGCTGGCCGAGGTGATGGCTTCGGAGCAACGCACACAAATCGACGCCGGGCACTTCATGCTGCCGAACGTGCTGCGCCAGCGCAAATACGTCCGCGCCACGCATTCCGCCGTGTTTTGCGAAGTGCGGGTGGACGAAGCTTTCGGCACGGTGCGCGTCACCCGCGTAGTCAGCGCCATTGCGGCCGGCCGCATCCTGAGCGCGCAAACCGCGCGCAGTCAGATCGTGGGCGGCGTTGTGTGGGGCATCAGCCAGGCGCTGCATGAAGAAACGCTTTCCGATCCCGCCCTCGGCCGTTTCATGAACCACAGCTTTGCCGAGTACCACATTGCGACCAACGCCGACGTGCACGACATCGACGTGATCTTCGTCGCCGAAGACGACCGCGTAGTGAGCCGTATGGGCGCCAAGGGCGTGGGCGAGATCGGCATCGTCGGCGTGGCGGCTGCCATCAGCAATGCGATCTATCACGCCACCGGGCGCCGGGTGCGAAGTCTGCCAATGACGCCGGAAAAAGTGATGGCGCCGGATGAAGCTTGGGCGGCTGGTGACGCGGCCGTGATGGAGTCTGATCCGGGGGTGAAGCAGGCGCCGCGCATTGCGCGGGTGCCGCGCTAGTCGCCCGCTGGGCCCACCGTTAGTGGCATGCTGCCGCAGGGCAGCATGGGGCTGCTGCGTGCGGACTTCTGCCGCTTGTGCATGGCATCGCATCATGCGCGTCGGACCAGCAACTTCCGTGGCGCTCAATCCTCTACCGATAGCTAATAGCTCTTACTGCGCCTGCGCTATAGCCCTAAAACACCATTAATTCCGGAGACCTCCATGCCGTTCGAAACGCTGGCCGTAACGCTCGAAAACTACATCGCCACGGTGCGACTGAACCGGCCCGAAAAGCTCAATGCCATGAACGCGGCGATGTGGCGCGAGATCAGGGAAGCATTCCGCTGGGTAGATGAAACCCCCGAAGCGCGTGTAGCGATACTCCAGGGCGAGGGGCGGTTCTTCACCGCAGGCATCGATCTGCAGATGATGCTGGACGCCGCGCCGCAGGACGCCAGCGCGTGCGAAGGCCGCTCGCGCGAAACCTTGCGCCGCGTGATCCTCGACATGCAGGACATGCTCACCGGCCTGGAGCGCTGCCGCAAACCGGTGCTAGCCGCAATCCACAGCGGTTGCATCGGCGGCGGTATCGACCTGATCACCTGCGCTGACATGCGCTACGCGAGTGCCGACGCTGTTTTCACGATCAAGGAAATCGATATCGGCATGACGGCTGACGTCGGCACGCTGCAACGCCTGCCCAAGCTGGTGGGCGAAGGCATCACGCGGGAGCTGGCCTATACCGGCCGCCCCTTCGACGCGGCAGAGGCGAAGGAAATCGGATTGGTGAACCGCGTGTTCGACACACGCGAGGCGCTCTACGCCGGGGTGCAAGCAATCGCCGCCACCATTGCCGCCAAATCACCGCTGTCGATTCGCGGCACCAAGGAAATGATCACCTATGCACGCGATCATTCGGTGGCAGACAGCCTCAACTACATCGCCACCTGGAACGCGGGAATGTTGAAGAGCCATGACCTCGAGGAAGCGATGCAGGCCAACCAGGCCAAGCGGGCACCCAGCTTCAAGGATTGAATCCGGACACGCGCTTGCTAATCCTCGTCTTTTTCAGTCAGTGGCAGCGGATGCGCAGTTCGCGCCCCTCGTCTGCCGAGGCGCGAACAGGGCCCTGCTGCCCGCATTGGTAGGTCACTTCAAGTGTCTTGGGTTCGCTGGGAGCGGGGTCCCCGCACAGGTCGTTGCCCACCTGGAAGACGCCCTCCCCGCGCTGATTGACAAAGCGCTGCACGGCGGGCGCCGCGTCGCACACACGACGTCCGCGGCCATAGCGCGCGTCAAGGATGCGGATACGCACATCGCGATTGTCGCCATCGTGCCGCTCGTCGTCACGCCGGTCACGCCGGTCGTGCCGGTGATCGCCCTGCAGCACGCTGTCGCGCCCCGCCTTGAAGCCCTCTTCGTACCCGTGCTTATATTCCCGACTTTGCGACCAGGCCGCCGAGCCGAACGCCATAAAGCAGGTCGCCAGAAGTACCGAGCGTGCGATACGGGCGTTGATGCGTAAGCCAGATGATTGGGTTGTCTCTTGAGATGTGTGGGCCATGGCAAACCTTTTTTTGAATGAATGTCACGCGACAGCCGCCGCGTGCGGAGGAGCTTACGACATGGCTGACGGTTTGGGCAAACCAAAGGCAATCTGTGCCTCAGGCCTTGCTCTCCGCAATCTCCACCAGTTGCTCCACTTCGCCGGCACTACCTTTGCGACGCACATACGACCACACCGACCAACCGACCAGCAAGGCGGTGACTGTGAGAGCTGCAGCGCTGATAGGGCGCTGGATGAACACGCCGAAGTCGCCGCGCGATAGCAGCAGCGTGCGCCGCAGATTTTCCTCGAACAGCGGTCCCAGGATCAACCCGAGCAGGATCGGCACCACTTCGAAACGAAGCAGCAGCAGCAAGTAGCCGAGCAGGCCAAATGCCAGCAGCACATAGATGTCCCAGACATTGTTGTTGGTGCTGTACACGCCGATGCACGTGAACAGCACGATGGCCGGATACAGCAGTGGAGAGGGTATGGAATGCAGCCTTACGCACATGCCG
>JBBSUX010000157.1:0-8267 GCA_038234045.1 Burkholderiales bacterium | reverse complement strand
TACCGATTCATCTTCGACAGCCGTGACCGAGGCACCGAGCAACGGCTGACCGATCTCAACCACGACCCTTACCGGCTCTTCCGCTGTCGCACAATCATGAACTGCGCGGAAGTGTGTCCGAAAGGACTGGAGCCCGTGCACGCCATTGAGCGCATTCGGCTGAAGATCGCCGGTGTTGAGGAAGATGCTGGCGGACTTGATGTCCATTCACCAAAAGTACCGAAGTAAAACGGTGGGTCGACTATGGAAAACATAAGAACTTCGCCTAGGTGAAAGGAACCCGAGGCGTCGGGGCGTCAAGGCGTTCCAATACTGCTGCTTAAGCGATCCATCGAAATTCAACTGTGCGCCTTGGTGATCTGCCACCGGACTTGATACCCGGAACTCCATGAACCGCTTTGCATTTGCTGGCCTTGTGCATTAGCGCCTAGAGTGATCCCCGTCTTCAATCTTAGACTTCGATAAGGAGGCTCATTCAATGGCCATTCACCACGCCCTTTCGGGCGAACTGATAGACATCCGTCCAATCGGCGATGCCCTCTCGACGACGCAAAGCAGCACGCTGTATAAAACGCAATCTCTCGAGGTATTTCGTGTCGTTTTGCTGGCGGGCAAGGAGATGCGCGAGCATAAGGTGGCGGGGGAGTTCACGGTTCAATGCCTTGAAGGCAGCGTCGAGTTTTCAATCGGCACCACACGCGATGTCATGCGTGCAGGTGACCTCAAATGCCTCTCAGGCGGTGTTCCACATTCCCTCAGGGCGATAGAGGATTCGTCTGTACTCGTCACATTGCTGCTACTTGGCGCTTAGGTCATGCAAGCCGCAAGAACGCCACCTAAAGGCGAGCGCCTTGTTTTGACGATCGGACATTCGAACCGGACGATCGAGGACTTCGTCGGCCTGCTGTGGTCAAACGATGTGGCTGAGGTAATCGATGTAAGAACCATCCCGCGCTCCCGTCATAACCCCAGTTCAATCTCGACGCGCTCCGTGAGTCGCTCGGTGCTGCGGGAATCGTGTATTCGCACATGCCGGATTTGGGCGGACTGCGCCATGCCCGCGCCGATTCGGCAAACGCTGGGTGGCGTAACGCATCGTTCAGGGGCTACGCCGACTACATGCAGTCCGCGGAATTCGTCGAGAACGTCGACGCCGTCGTTGAGCTCGCGTGCACCCGGCCGTGCGCACTGATGTGTGCAGAGGCTGTGCCCTGGCGCTGTCACCGTTCCCTGATTGCCGACGCACTCATTGTGCGAGGCGTGCGGGTGGAAGACATTATTGGATCCCGGCATCGCAAACCGCACACGCTTACGTTGTTCTCTCACGTCGACGGTCTGCAAATAACCTATCCGGCAGCGGAGCCGCCGCCTCATCGGGCCAGCCAATGATCACGTCGGCACAGGCGGAGATGACGCAGTTTCAGGACCTCGACAGTCTGCTGGGCGCTGTACGGAATTGCCGTGTATGCGAAGCACATCTCCCACTCGGCCCACGCCCGGTGCTGCAGGCCGGCATGTCAGCGCGAATCCTCGTGGTGGGCCAGGCCCCCGGTGTTCGGGTACACAGGTCTGGAATCCCATGGGACGACCCCAGTGGCGAGAGGTTGCGCAGCTGGACCGGCCTCTGCAACGAACGTTTCTACGACGCCTCTCAGGTTGCGATCATCCCGATGGGTTTCTGCTACCCCGGGCGCGGCAGAGGCGGAGATCTACCACCAAGGCGCGAATGCGCGGACATGTGGCTCGACGGATTGCTCGACCGCCTACCAAAGATAGAGCTCAAGCTGTTGATCGGCTTGCACGCGCAGCGGCATTTCTTGGGTCGGAGTCGCAAGTCGTCACTGACTGAGACGGTCAAAGCTTGGCGGGAGTTCGCACCAGATTGCTTTCCGCTGCCACATCCCTCTGCACGCAACACGCCCTGGTTTCAGCGAAACCCTTGGTTCGAACATGACCTGTTGCCAGTTTTGAAGGAACGTGTTCGATCGTTAAAGCTGTCCGAAGCGGCTCCATAACAGAACCTGCCCCCTTTACCGGAGATTCGTACAGTTTTCTGAACACATCGAATGACCTGATCTGTTGATGAGGTCTATATGCCAAGGGCGCCTTAAAATTTGCGCCCTCAGGCACCACACGCGCCAGCGCAGCAGGATCGGACCAGGAAGCAAGCGACGCGGCGGTGCTCGGATGCTTGATCAATTGAGGATAACAAGCGCCATTTACGGGCACTTTTTACGCAATTCAATGTGTCATGTGCACGACGCCGCTTATGTGATCATCTCAAAGTGAGTTGCAATTTCTGCTTCGACGTAACGAAATTGAGTTGCGCCGCCGAAATTGCGGAAAGCATCACGCTTGATAAGGTGGGCGTTCAACGGATAGTAGGTCGCCTGGCGAAAGTGGGTCGGCTCAACTGACGAGTTAGCAACGTAATCAAGCCAAGGTCGAAAATCACCCGAAAGCCGCTCGAAATCGCAAAACGTGTTGTTTGAGGCTCGAAACTCTGCATTTACAAAGTCCGACAGGCTCAGGCCGGTCGTAGACGTGACGTGCGGCACGGACGGACTTCTGGTCGAATCCATATGCCAGCAGCGTGTGCCACACGATTTGCTGCTTGATAGGGGTGCGCGGCCCAAGCTCTGAGAGTCGCACACACTGTTCGGCTGGCGCTGCCAGCGTTGCCCAATTCTTTGCTCTCTTTTTTTTTGTTTTGGCAGGGTTCACGCTTGGTTGCATATGCGCATATTCCGGCTGCTCTTTTGCACCAGCTCAGAAACGCTCTCAGGCAGCGCCACGGTAGCCGGGCACGTGTCGGGCGGATCTTGGCTTCATGGGCGCAGCGCACGCCTCGATGATGGGGAGGTGCTTCGCCAACTGCGGAGATTTCTTGCTCACAGCGTCGAATCCCGCAATTTCATATAGCTTCGGATTGCTCCAAATTGCCTACAGATTGCCTACATTTCCCGAAAAACAAAAAACCCTGCTACCGACTAAGTAGCAGGGTTTTCATTAACCATATGGGGTGGCTGATGGGGCTCGAACCCACGACAACAGGAATCACAATCCTGGACTCTACCAACTGAGCTACAGCCACCACAAGCGAAGAATTATAGCGTCACCCGCTGTCTGGTCGCAGTTGCGTCCGGCCCAGATCCATCAACCTTCCGCGTTGAGGCTCACCGGTTTCGGGACCTTGATATCGGTCTTCATGCGCTGTTTCAGCACCTCGTAGTACGCCTGCGACTCCGCTGCGGTCCAGCGAGTAGTCACTTGGGCACGATCCTGATCGGTTGCTGCCGATGCGGGAGCTGGCTCAACTTTGTCGATTCGGATCACAGCGTATCCACCGTCTTGTAGCGTGGCACCGGTGTAGGCGGGCAAGGCGCTTGTTGGAGCGAGCATTGCGGCGCGGACGACATTTGCAGCAGTACTGCTGCGCTGACCGCGCGAGACGGTTTCCATGGCCGCAAAGCCGTCTGCTTTTGCCGCGGGCGCCATCCGCAGTTCAGCGAGTCGCTTCTCTCCCGCCTGCTGTGCCAGTTTGGCGGCTTGCTCTGCGACCACAGCGGCCTTGACCTTGTCTTTGACGTCCGCAAGCGCTGGCGTACGGGCAGCCACGTATTGGTTGATGCGAGCGGAAACGAGCGTACTCGGACCTGTCTCGACTGCTTCGGTGTTGCGCTTCTTCTCGATGGAGTCGGGGGCAAAGATGGCTTCGAGCAACTTGGGATTCGCAAGCGGTCCTGGTTGCTGTGGCTTCGGCGTACGCTGGACGTCACTGGCGCTCTGTATTGTCAGATGCAGCCGATCGGCCACCGGCTTCAGGCTGTCGGATTGTTCGTAGACTGAGTTGGTAAAAATCTCTGCAGCCTCGGCAAATTTCTTCTGCGCTTGCTGTTTCTTGAGATCTTTCTCGAGTTGCGGCTTCATCTCCTCAAAACTCGGCTGGCGCGGCGAATTGATATCGGTGAGCTTGATAATGTGATAGCCGTAATCCGTTGTAACGAGGTCGCTGATTTGCCCCTTCTTTAACGCGAAAGCCGCATCCTCGAATGGCTTGACCATTGCACCGCGCGCAAAAAAGTCGAGATCTCCGCCCTTTGAAGCCGAGCCTGGATCCTGCGAGTTCTTCTGGGCGATTTCAGCAAACATTTCTGGATGCGCGCGTACTTCGGCCAAAAGTTCTTCCGCGTGGGCCTTGGCCTTGGCGCGTACGTCGGGCGCTGCGTCTTTCGGAACGGTTATCAGGATATGGCTCGCGCGACGCTCTTCCTTGCTGGCGAGCCTGGCGAGGTTCTGCTGGTAATAGGTACGCAAATCCGAATCGCTGACGGTGATGGTCTTCTCCACCGCTGCGAGATCAAGCACCACATAGTCGATGCTGGCGTGTTCGGGAATTCGGAACTCGGTCGTGTGCGCTTTGTAATAGTCGGCGATCTGGGCGTCGTCGACATTCACGTTGGCAGCGTAATCCTGCGGCTTGAACGTGAGCAGCTGGATCTGGCGCTTTTCCGCCAGCGCGGTCAACACCAGACTGGTTTCATCGGGAGGCATGAAGGAGGAGGAGGACACGCCGTCAAGCACTTGGCGCAGAGCCAGGTCGTGGCGGACGCTCGCCTCGAAACTCTCCGGGGTCATGCCCTGCGCTGCAAGTGCCTGGCGGTACTGCGCCATATCGAGCTTGCCGTTCGCGTCCCGCAGGGAAGAGATCGCAGGGTCGTCGTGCAGGAAGCCAGCCAGTCGGGCATCGGTGGGCGAGAGATGCTCGTGGATTGCCACGGCTTCTAGTACGCGCTGGCGCACCAGTCGTTCGAGCGAGACGAAATGCGATGCAGGGGAATCAAGCAGCTTGGAGTCGATCCCAGGCGCTTGGGCACGCATGCGCTCGACGTTCTGCCGATGAGCGGCGTCCCACTCTCCTTGAGTGATGTCGCGCCCGTCCACAGTGGCAACGGCCTTGCCCGTTTCCTGCGATCGCTTGTAGCCGTCCATGCCGAAAAACACGAATGATGGAATGACCAACGCGAACAGCAAGATCATGACGAACTTGGAATGCTTGCGGATGAACTCGAACATGGAGGAACCTTCGGTATCTGCGGCACGAAGCGGAAAGCCGGGAAGCGGAAAAAAGAAAAGGCGAACAAACCGTTCGCCTTCTTGCAATTACTGGTGGGTGCTGACGGGTTCGAACCGCCGACCTACGCCTTGTAAGGGCGCCGCTCTACCAGCTGAGCTAAGCACCCCACCGAAACTGCGGTGTGATCAGTTCAAGGCATCTTTCAATGCCTTGCCTGGACGGAACTTGGGTACTTTAGCAGCCTTGATCTTGATGGACTCGCCCGTGCGCGGGTTGCGTCCGCTACGAGCGGCACGCTTGCCCACGGCAAAAGTGCCGAAGCCGACGAGCGATACGGTGCCGCCCTTTTTAAGCGTGGTCTTGACCGCGTCAATCGTCGATTCTAGCGCGCGCGTGGCAGCAGCCTTGGAAATATCGGCGTTTTTGGCGATGTGCTCGATCAATTCGGATTTATTCACAAAAAGCCCTCTGTATGTTGTATTGAATGATTGCTGTCTATTTGAATGATCGGAAATCTCGGGCGCGTCAGGCGGCCGCTCCAGCAATCCGGATCCGGTCACCGCAGAACACGTGATGAACCGCTGCGACCACAGATTAAAGCCACGCCGCCTGAGGGTGTCAACCGAGCGAAACGGCGGATTGACATGGCCAACAAGGCGGCGAAGACAAGATTCTAGACGGATTCCCGGTGTTGCCTTGCGTCCCGCTCGCTCCGCCGCACGCGCCGGAGAGAACGTGCACTTGCGCCTGAGAGGGCCAACTGCCTAGCTCTTGACACGCTCCCGAATCTCCGGCAGCGCCTTGCGCAGGTAATAGACCATCGACCAGACCGTGAGCACGGCAGCGGCCCAGATCAAAAATATGCCCCAGACACCGGTGTCGATGATGCCAAACAGACGGCCGTCGTAGAGGAGAAAAGGAATCGCCACCATCTGCACCGCCGTTTTGATTTTTCCGATGCGGTGCACAGCTACGCTCCGGGCCGCGCCTATCTGCGCCATCCATTCACGTAAAGCTGAGATGGCAATTTCTCTTCCTACGATGATCAGCGCTACGAACACATCCGTGCGGTGCAAATGCACCAGCACCAGCAACGCGGCGCAGACCAGAAACTTGTCAGCGACGGGATCCAGGAAGGCACCGAAGGACGACGTCTGTCCGAGCCTGCGCGCCAGATAGCCGTCGAGCCAGTCGGTCAGCGCGAACAGAATGAACAGCACGGTCGCAATCAGATTGCGGGCGGGCTCAGGCAACGGCAGATAAAAAATGCCGACGATGATCGGGATCGCGATGATGCGCGTCCAGGTCATGATGGTCGGCAAGGTCCAGAACATGCGGGCGATTGTGTCATGCGACCGGCGGGCAAGCCGGTTGCGGTGCCCTAGACCTCAGTGCAATGCGCGGTAAATCTCTTCGGCAAGGGCACGTGAAATTCCATCTACCTGGGCAATGTCCTCCACACCCGCAGCCGCGACACCGCGCACACCACCGAAACGTTGCAGCAGGCGTGCGCGTCGCTTCGGGCCGATGCCGGGAATGTCCTCGATGCTGCTGGCGCCTACCCGGACCCTGGCCCGCTGCGCCCGCATGCCCGTGATCGCAAAGCGATGTGCTTCATCGCGGATCTGCGCCACCAGCATCAGCGCGGCGGAATCGTGTCCGAGGTAGACCTTCTCCCTACCGTCGGCAAACACCAATTCTTCGAGACCCACCTTTCGGCCTTCGCCCTTCTCCACACCCACGATCAGTGCAAGATCAAGCCCCAGCTCTTCGAACACACTACGCGCCATCGAAACCTGGCCCTTGCCCCCATCGACCAGCACCAGGTCAGGCATCCGGGAAGTGGCTGTGACAGGCTGGTCGGGATCGGCCGATTCGCGCGCCGCATCCGCCAGGCGCGAATAGCGGCGCATCAACACCTGACGCATGGCTGCGTAGTCATCGCCGCCGGTGATGCCGGTGATGTTGTAGCGCCGGTATTCGCTGTTCTGCATGCGGTGGTGCTGAAAGACGACGCACGATGCCTGCGTGGCCTCCCCCGCTGTATGTGAGATGTCGAAGCATTCAATCCGCAGCTCATCGAGATTTTCTGCGGTGAGGTCGAGCGCATCGGCCAGCGCACGAGTTCTGGCCTGCTGCGAACCCTCCTCCGCCAGCAAGCGCGCCAGTTGCAGTGCGGCGTTCTTCTGCGCCATTTCGAGCCAGATGCGACGCTCCTCGCGCGGTGCCTGAACCACCAAAAGCCGCATACCGGCCTGCTCCGACAGCGCGGCGATCAGTTCAGGCGCTACCGGCATGCCTGTCACCAGAACGGGCGGCACGGCGGTCCCCAGGTAATGCTGCGCCATGAAGGCCTCGAGTACCTGGATTTCTGCAGCGCGTGATGTGCGGACGCTTGATGGATCTCTGGCGTCACTGGCAGCGCTCACTCCATCGTCGGATGCTTCCTCAAGCGCCCGCTCCGCTTCCAGCACTGCAGCCGCGTCTTCGAGATGCACGGGAAAATAGGGCCGATCGCCCAGGTGCCGACCGCCCCGCACCATCGCCAGGTTCACGCAGGCACGCCCACCCTGCACTCTCACGGCGAGGATGTCGACGTCCTTGTCAACGCCGGTTTCTACCGACTGTTGGTGCAGTACGCGGGACAGCGCACTGATCTGGTTGCGGATCTCCGCAGCTTGTTCGAACTCGAGCGCTTCGGCATGACGCGTCATGCGTGATTCGAGCGTTTGCAGCACCTCGCGGGTTTCGCCACGCAAAAACGCCTCGGCATGCGCCACATCCACGCCATAGGCCTCGGCCGAAATCAGATCGACGCAGGGACCTGAGCAGCGCTTGATCTGATACAGCAGGCAAGGTCGGGTGCGGTTGCTGAAAACGGTGTCTTCGCAGGTGCGTAAGCGAAAAACTTTCTGCAGAAGCTGGATCGATTCCTTGACCGCCCACGCGCTGGGAAACGGGCCGAAATAACGATGCCGCTTCTCGACCACGCCGCGGTAATACGCCACGCGCGGGAAGGTGGCAGCGTGGCTTGCAGCCGGCGCGTTGCCACGCATTTCGGGATTGCCGGTGATCTTCAGATACGGGTAGCTCTTGTCGTCCCGAAACAGGATGTTGTAGCGCGGGTTCTGCGTCTTGATGAGGTTGTTCTCAAGCAGCAGCGCCTCGGCTTCGGAGCGCACCACGGTCG
>JBBSUX010000156.1:0-8325 GCA_038234045.1 Burkholderiales bacterium | reverse complement strand
GGATGCCGCTGATCGTGTGGTCGATCAGATCGTGCGGCTGATTGCCATCTATGTGGTGCAGACGCTGGTGCTGCCGCTGGCTTTCTTGTGGATCCTGATCGCGCTGGGGCGGTCGCTGCTGGCGGGGCGGGGCTTTCGCCTGCCGCGTTCAGAAAGACCACTGCGCTATCGTGAAAATAGCTAGTTGCGCTTTAAGATAAAGCGCTTGAGGCCTATTTGATTGATAAAATCTATCCGCTACGAACGCGCGATCCCAGCCTCATCCGGCGGCGCCGGCAGCCGCACAAACGCCGCCACGCCAGCCGCAAGCATCAGCGCCATCGCGAGCAGGACAACCTTGTAGGGCTCGAACCCGGCGGCCAATGCCAGCGAGGCGAGCGCGCCGGTCGCCCACTGCATCAGCGCCACGCCCATGAACATCGCCATGGTGAAGACCGCCATCGCGCGGCCGGTCTGGTCGTGGGGATAGGCCCTGCGCACGTCGGCGTATTGCAGCACTGCGTTGCCCGAGAGCATGCCAAGCGCCATCGCGCAGGCGATCTCCAGCACGAGACTGTGCACCAGCGCCATCAGGCACAGCAAAGCGGCTGATGCGAGGGCCGAGCGGCAGATCCAGCGGCGCCGCTTGTGAGGCTCACCGGGATCGATCCGGCCGTAGATTGGCGCGCTGAAGATCGAGATCACCGACAGCACCAGCACCACGTTGCCGGTGCCCACCAATGAAAGGTCATTGCGCGTCACCAGCAGCGGGCCCAGCCAGAGTCCCCGCAGGGTGATGAAGGCGGCATACCCGACCGCGCTTAGCGCCAGGATGCCCCAGGTGAAGGGCTGGCGCAGCAGCACGCCATAGCTTGCCAGCGCAGCGCCAATGCTCATGCGCGGGGGTTTGTCGATCTGCTTTGTGGTGCGCTTTTCGTGCGGCAGCTCGGGCTCATGGAGCCGCCAGAAAATGGCGCCCCAGGCAAGCGTCGACAGCAGCGCCAGCGCACCGAAACCTGCGCGCCACGACCATGCATCCACCAGCCAGGCCAGCGGCGTCCCGGTGGCCAGCATGCCGATGCTCGATAGCCCCATCACCGTGCCCGACACGGCCGCAAAGCGCGACGCCGGGAAGTGCCGTGCGATGAACACCGTGCACACCAGAAACGCCGGCGCGCAGCCGACGCCGATCAGCATCTGCCCGGCCACCAGTCAGCCGAAGCTTGGTGCCATCGCCGCCATGACAGCGCCAATTACCGTCAGCGGCGATGCCAGCAGGATCGTGCGCCGCACGCCGTAAACATCGATGCCGATACCCATCAGCAGCTGCAGGCCGCCGAAAGCAAAGTGAAAGGCGCCCGCAAAGAACCCGATCTGCTGCGGCGAAAGCGAAAAATCCCGTTCGAGCGGCACCGCCAGAATCGCCGCCGTGGTGCGAAACGCCTGGCTCAGCGCAAAGCCGGCGGTCAGCGCCAGGAGCATGGCCCAAAGATGCTTGTCTTTGCCTGCACGGGGCCTTTGACTGAGAAAGTTCGTCATGCGCTCGAGTATCGCGGTACGCCGACTGTTGCGATGTGCGGGATCGTCACGCGTGAGACCAAAAAAGCCGTGGTGACATCGCCGCAGCCGCCATGCCCCAGCGCGTGCTCAGGTCTGCATCGGCCGTGGTGCGGGCGAAGCGCCCGTGCTCGCCGATGTGCCCGGCGCCCGCTCCTGCATCGGTGACCGAACCTCGCCATCCGGATGACGTCCGGCCGATTCAGCGCCCGACGCATTGACCTGCATCGGCCCAGCATTGGGGGCGTTTTGGTTCATCGCGTTGGGCATCGAGCCCGGTGCCATGTAGAGCATGCGACCCGGCAGCGAGAAGCCCACACCCATGTCGCGCAGTTTGCGCATCAGCGCCAGGTTGATCTTTTGCTGCATATCCATGTAGACGCCATAAGCGGGGTCGAGCACGATGTAGACCACCTCGAACTCGAGGGCGTTTTCGCCAAAGCTTGCAAAGTGCCCGCGGTCGAAGCGCAGCTTCTCTTCGGCATCGATGATCTCCTTGACGATCTTCGTAATTTCCTCGAGCTGCTCGGGCGTCGCCGCATAGGTGACGCCGAACTTGAAGACGATGCGCCGCTCCTGCAGAAAGCGGTAATTGTTGATCGTCTGCTTGAGCATGTTGGTGTTGGACATCACCACCTGCTCGCCGCTCAGGCTGCGGATGCGGGTCGACTTCATGCCAATCATCTGCACCGTGCCGGTTACGCCATTGGTGCTGATGAAGTCGCCTACTTCGAACGGCTTGTCCACCGCTATTGAAAGTGATGCGAACAGGTCGCCCAGAATGTTCTGCATGGCCAGCGCGATCGCGATTCCGCCCACACCCAGGCTCGCCACAAAGGCGGTAATGTTCACCCCCATGTTGGACAGCATCGCCAGCAACACCACCGACCACAGCATGATGCGCAAGCCCCAGGACATCAGCACGGTGGAGGCGCCCACCTGCGTCATGTTGGCCGACGAATGGCGCTGCACATAGCGCTCCAGCCCAAGGGTGATGGCGCGCGTGCCCCACAACCCCATCTGCAACACCAGCGCGATGAACCAGAGCTGCGACACGCGCGTGGACCAGCGGCCGGACAGCTCCAGCATGCCAAGCCCTATCAGCAATGCCGCCAGCGCGATCAATGCGCGATTGGTGCCGCTGAGCAGCGTCAGGATCACATTGGTGGTGGGATGCTCGTCTCCTGGAAGGCGGCTCGCGATCTTCTTGACGCGGCTCATCGCGAAACGCAGCAGCAGCGTCATCGCAAGATAGGAGAGGATGACCGCAGCGGCTGCAATGAGCATGCTGCCAACCGAAATGCCGAGAAAAGTCCGTTGGTCGAACCAGGAGAGGAATGAAAGGTGATTGAGATAGTCCGTCATGGGCCCGGATGTGTTGGTGTGTGCGTTGCACGAAGGAAAGGGTTCGCTGAACCATGCGAGCAGATGTGCCGCATAGAACAGATCTACTGAGGAAATTAGCCCATCGAATCAACGACGCCTCGGCGTGTGCGCCGGTCGCCCTAATCGGATCCGGTTGAATGCCTATCCTAGTTGCATTGACAGCCGACATTCCCTTGAGCGGGATCGCTTCATCTCGGTTGCTGCCTGAATTCAGCGCTCGGATCGCCAGAAAGTCGATCAACCTTGGCTGCGGTGATGGCGCATGCACGACGCTCACGCTAGATCGTCGCGCTTTTTTTGGACGATGTATCGGCGCGTTCCGCCTCAATAGCCTGTTTGCCCGAATGCGATCGGTTTGTATGGGGGAGCCAAATCCTGCGAAGTTAGCGGCGGGCCAGGTGCCGCTGCACCAAATACACAAGCGTCGTCATCGCAGAGCAGATGATCCAGTACACCACCCCTGCGAAGAGCAGCATCTGGATCAGCGTGCCATCGCGCTCTCCAATGCTGGTGGCGCGGCGGAAGAAGTCTCCGAGCGCGATCACATACACCAGCGAGGTGTCCTGGAAAATCACGATGCACTGCGTCAGGATGATCGGCATGGTCGTTTTCACCGCTTGCGGCAGGATAATGAAGCGCAAGGCTTGCAGCGGCTGCATCCCGAGTGCGCGAGCCGCATAGAACTGCCCCTTGGGCAGGCTCTCGATGCCGGCGCGCAGGATTTCGCAGAAGAAGGCAGCTTCAAGCAGTGAGAACGCCACCATCGCCGACACCAGTCGGATATCTACGCTGGGTGAGAGATCGAGCAGTGCCTTTAGCACCTGCGGCACGATCAGGAAGAACCACAACAGCAGCATCACCAGCGGAATGGAGCGAAAGAGCGCCACATAGGCCTGCGCGAACCAGTCGAGTACCCGCACGCCCGAGACCCGCATGGTTGCCAGCAATACACCTCCTGCGAGCCCGCAGGCCACTGCCACAGCGGTAATCTTCAGTGTCACCCACATGCCGGTGAAGAGCAGGCCGCGCGCCTGGAAAAGATCGCTCCAGTTCATCTCGAACATGCGGCTAGCCTCCCAGGAAGCCAGGGACTCGTGTGCGATTGCGCACGAAGCCCATGAGCCGAATGATCATGAAATTGAGCGTGATGTAGCCCAGCGTCACGCAGACGAAGGATTCATACGGCTGCGCGGTGTAGTCCACCAGCTGGCGTGCCTGTCCTGAAAGCTCCAGCAAGCCGATGGTGGAAGCTACGGCCGAATTCTTCGAAATTATCAGGAATTCCGACGTGAGCGGTGCCAGGATGGTGCGGAACGTGACGGGCAGCAGCACGTGCCGGTAGGTTTGCGCAAGCGTGAAGCCCATCGCCATGCCCGCTTGCACCTGGCCGCGCGGCAGGTATTCGATGCCGGCGCGCACCTGCTCACAGATCCGCGAGCCCGTATAGAAGCCCAGCGCGAGCACCGAGACTGTGAAGAACTGCGCAAACGGCGGCGCGCTCTTCAAGGTGTCGCCGAGCGCCGTCGGCAGCAACTCGGGCACCACGAAATACCACGTGAAGAACTGCACGATCAGCGGCACATTGCGAAAAACCGATACGTAGGCCGTGCCCAGGATACGCAGGCTCCGAGACGGCACGGTGCGCAAGATGCCGAAGCACGAGCCGAGCAGCAGCGCCAGCACCCAGGCGCAGCCCGTGAGCATGGCAGTGTTGGCAAAGCCAGCCATCAGCCAGCCCAGGTAAGTAGAGGGCTCGCCTGTCGCCACCGGCTGCAGCAGCACGGCCCAGTTCCAGCGGTAATCCATCTGGTGTCTTTTTCTGGTGGCTGGTATTGATCGTGCGTTCGTTCAGCTCGTTACGGCGATGGTTTGTCGTTAGGCGCAGCAAAGAGCTGTTTCATGTCGTCCGACATCGGGAAGTCGAGGTTCAGGCCCTTCGGCGGAATGGGCGTCATGAACCACTTGGTGTAGATCTTTTCGCCCTGGCCCGAGGTCTCTGCCTTGGCGATGACCTCGTTCATCAGGGCCTTCAGGCCATCGTCGCCCTTGCGCAGCATGCAACCGTAGACCTCGTGCGATTGGGGCGTGCCGGTGATGATGTAGTCCGACGGGTTCTTCGTCTTGGCCCGCTCGCCAGCCAGCAGCGCGTCGTCCATCATCATCGCTTTTGCGCGCCCGGTGGAAAGCATCAGAAACGATTCACCGTGGTCCTTGGCGCTGATGATGCTCATGCCGAGGTCTTTTTCGGCATTGGCGGAACGGATGATTTTTTCCGATGTCGTGCCTGCGCCCACCACCAGCGTCTTGCCCTTCAGATCGGCGAAATCCTTGATGCCTGCATCCTTCTTCACCAGAAGGCGCGTGCCGATTTCGAAGATGCTGTTGGTGAAATCGACCTGTTGTGCGCGCGATGCGTTGTGTGTCGTGGTGGTGCACTCGAAATCGAAAGTGCCGTTCTGCAGCAGTGAAATCCGGTTCTGCGACGTGATCGGGATCTGCCGGACGGTGAGCTTGGGCACGTCGAGGCGCTGTTTGATGGCGTCGACGATCAGGTTCGTGAAATCCATCGAGTAGCCGATCGGCTTCTGGTCGGAGTCGTAGTAAGAAAACGGGATCGACGCGTCACGATAACCAACAACCAGCACACCCTCATCCTTGATTTTCTTTAGTGTGCCGGTGAGTGGCGGCTCTGCCGCGCTGGCACAGCTGCCGATGAGCGCCAATGTCAGCGCGATCGCCGTGCGCGTGCGGACTGTCAGCGCGCGGCGGCTGCCGTACGCGGGGCGCATCTTCTTTTTCAGGATCTGAGTCATGCTGATCTCCGTGGGGTGAGGAAAGAGAACGGTAAGCCGTCTGGAATACCGGGTACCAGAAAACAGGAGCCGGACGGGTTCAGCCAGCGGCGGTCACCACCTCGGCGACGTCGACCACATACATCTGCCGCACCGATTCGTGCACCGAATCGATGCAGACGCGCAGGCCGTCGTGGCTCCAGCGGGGGTGCAGGTCGCAGCGGTTTTCCTTGCGCAACGCCGGGTCCGTATAGAACTGGCCGAGGTCGTGGCGGATACCGGTCTGCATATCGAACAAGAAGAGCGCACGCTGGTTGGTGGTCGCGTCGGGGTAGGTATCGCTTAACAGCCATCGCTCGTTCACCGGCGAGAAGGTCATGTGGCCGTTTTCAGTCAGCACGTCGGGGCCGAGCACTTCGACGGCTCCGCCGTCCGCGTCGGTATACAGGTGGTAGTGAATCTCGTCATCGTGCGGCGACCAGACAACGATCTGCCGGTCGTTCTTCCACAGTGGGTGCGAGATCTGGTATTCGGATTTCTCATAGTCAAACGTACCGACAGCGGTGGGGTCGAAGTCGTCGGCGAGCTGCGGCAGTGGATGGTCCGAGCATTCGAGCAGGCGCATGTCGCTGCCGTCCGGCGCCATGGTGATAAGGCGATGCAGAAAGCACGTTTCATCCTTAACCCGCTCGGTCCAGCGATGCAGGAACAGCACACGGGTGGATGATGGATTGATCTCGATGTGGCTCACCCAGTGGATGGCGCGCTCCATAGATGGACGTGGGTGAAAGTTGCGCAGCTGTGCATAGCTCACCAGTAGTCGTGTTTTTCCGCTGGCCAGCTCCATGCGATGAATGCCGTCTTGCGCCGGTGCTACCGGCATTTCATGGAGGCGTGGAGCTTCGCCCCGAGGTACATAACCAATGGTTTCGTGCGTGATCCAGAGACGTTCGTAGTCCACGCATAGCGCCCACTGGCTATTGGGCGCGGCTACGTAAACCGGCATTGGCAGCATCCGGTTGGTACCGGATTCGACGTCATGCACGCAGCTACCGAATCCGGGATAGAAACCTTGTGAGGAAGAGGTGCGGACGTTGTAGAGGCACTGGCGTCCCGCCAACCCGCCAAGCCATTGCAGCTGGGATCCCATCTGCCAGTTCCAGGCGGTTGTTTTTCCGACGACCGTGAAGAGATTGTTTGCCGACGGATCAAAGAATCCGACCTCTGCCTCGCTGGCCTCAGTGAGGTCTGCATCCATCCCAGGAACTTGCTGCGCGAGCAGCAGACGGTCGTGCCCGTCCCAGTTGCTCTTGTTGTAGTAGCCGAAGAAATGGTGAGCGGTCCCGGTGCCTACGCGGTGGCAGGGGGCCGCATGCGCGACGACAGACAGTTGGTTGTTCACGAGGTGGGTGTGTATATCGGGAAGGGAGAGGCTCCTGTCAAGAAGAAGCTTCACTGCGTTGCTGATCAAAATGGTACGCACACCAACCCATACGGCAAAATTCAAATTTGTCGGCCCACTATGCGATAGAAATATAGTTATTTGCTATCTATTTAGTTGCAATTAACGCTTTACAGAAAAGCGGAAGCACCTTGAACCATTGCAGATTCATTTGGACGTCTGGTGCCATCCGCCTCAACGCTGGCGCCAGCTTTACCAGGATCGCCACCGCCTATGGCCCGCTCGCTGACCTTCCCCCAAATCCAGGCCTTCAAGGCACTGATGCAGTCCGGCACCACGGTGCAGGCAGCCAACATGCTGAACACCACTCAGCCATCCATCAGCCGCCGCATCGCCGAACTGCAGAGCGCAACGGAGCTGAAGCTGTTCGAATTGCATCGAGGACGGCTGCGTCCCACAAGCGAAGGCCGACTGCTCTTTGCGACCATCCAGCGGCATTTCGACGGACTGGAGAAGATCGAGTCAGTGGTGGCAGCCATGCGCAAGTCAGGCACCGGGGTGCTGCGCATCGGCTGTACGCCGACACTCGCCATGGGGCTGCTGCCTTTGGCCATGCGGAGATTCTTGGAGCGCTTTCCAGATACCTACGTGAACATCCAGACGCTTGGTACCCAGCAACTGGCTGACTACCTGCGTCAGGATCTCTGCGATCTTGCGCTTACGACCGGAACCTTTGACCCGAGGGATTTCCAGCCACAAGTGATACGCACGGACGCGGCCGTTTGTGTGCTTCCCGCCGGGCATGCGCTCCGTACTGCCAAGGTGATACAGGTGCGCCAGCTGGCACAGGAGCGCATCGTCTCGCTCAGTGATTTGGAAGATACCACCGTGCGCATCAAAAAGTTGTTGATGCAGGGTCGCGGCGGGGAAGAGTCACTGATCGAGACCAGTTCGTCCATCACCATTTGCGCACTGGTCGCTGCGGGCGTGGGCATCGGCATCGTGAATCCGTATGTCGCGCCGCTGTTTGGCAATCAGCTGGTGCTGCGTCCTCTTTCACCAACCATTGAATTCTCGGTACAAATGGCGTTGCCACCCCACATTGCGCCGTCGCTGCTCACGCGTCGTTTCATCGAGATTTTGCGGGCGGAAGCGGTGACTGTCGCTTGAAATGGACCGGCCGGCATGCATCACGGCACCCTCACGGTT
>JBBSUX010000155.1:0-8418 GCA_038234045.1 Burkholderiales bacterium | reverse complement strand
TCGGGACGTGCGGGGCTCGGGTTGCATATTCACGATCTGCCTGCCAGCCGAAAGTGCGTAGAAGCACCCTGCTTTCCATGAATTGCGAATGAGTCGCGGCGCTCACCCTGAGCGCCGTAGCGCTATCGCCCGTCTTGGAGCATCGGCTACGCGCACCTCGCCGTTGTGGATCAGGTCAGGCAGGCTGGTGAACTGCCCGTCGAGGAAGGCAAAGCTCATTTTCTTTTCCGCCTCGCGCATCACCGCATCGGCATTGGGCAGATGGCGGCCGCAAAGCGACTCTTCCCCATCGAGCATCCAGCTGAAAGAGCCAGCCTGTTCGGTGGCTTGCCCGAGGTCGATCAGTTTGTTGTCGGCATTGCGCGCGTAGATGCGGCCGTTGGCGATGTAGAGGGTGTAGTGAAAGGCGCCGGCGTCTTTGCCTTCGCCGTTTCCTTTGCCTTCGGTGCGGTGGGTGGAGGAGGTCGTGGTGTTGCTCATGGAAGGTTGGCTTGCAAACATGGCGAAAACTCGAGAAGCGCGACGGCCCCGCATGGGGCTGAGCGCACACCGGGCTGCCCGCTGCTGCGCGACCCCGCGCTGCGGACTGTGAAGGCCCGCGCGGCCGGCGGATCTCCACCTTAGGAGTCGCTGTGCGGGGGCTGTGTAGGTCAGCACGCTGATTACGTCGCCCAGCACAGGTTTCGTTCCTTTGGCCCCGTCCGGCCAGCGCCCCTTGGGCCCGTTATCCTTGGCACCCATGTACGCCCGATTCTTCGGCCTGGAGCGCGACGCTTTCTCTATCGCGCCCGATCCGCGCTATCTCTTCATGAGCGAGCGCCACCGCGAGGCGCTGGCGCACCTGCTTTATGGGCTAGACGGTGGCGGCGGTTTCGTGCTGCTGACCGGCGAAATCGGCACTGGCAAGACCACCGTCTGCCGCTGCTTTCTGGAGCAGGTTCCGACCAACTGCAATGTCGCCTACCTGTTCAATCCGCGCCTGAACGCGCTGGAACTGCTGCAGTCGATCTGCGCCGAGTTCGGCGTGGTCCCGACCAGCGGCGGCGCTGCTGGCAGCGCGGCCGCCACCTCACTGCGCGATTGCATCGACGCGCTCAACCGCTTTTTGCTTGGTGCCTATGCCCAGGGGCGCAACAACGTCCTGGTGGTGGACGAAGCCCAGAACCTTTCGGCCGAGGTGCTGGAGCAATTGCGCCTGCTCACCAATCTGGAAACCAGCGAGAAAAAGCTGCTGCAGATCGTGCTGATCGGCCAGCCGGAATTGCGCGAGATGCTGGCCCGGCCCGAGCTGGAGCAACTCGCGCAGCGAGTGATTGCGCGCTATCACCTCGGCCCGCTGGGTGCGGCGGAAACCGCGCACTACATCCAGCACCGGATGGCGGTGGCAGGGCTGGTGGGCCCGCTGCCTTTCGAGCCGGCCGCATTGCGGCGCATGCATGCCTTGACCGGTGGCGTACCGAGGCGCATCAATCTGCTGGCCGGCCGAGCGCTGCTGGGTGCTTATGCGCTGGGAGCGCATCGTGTCGATCGCCGCATCGTCGCGCGGGCTGCGCGCGAAGTGTTCGTGCCGTCGCATGGCAAGAAGAAAAAGCGCCGCAGCATTGCGCTTGGGCTGGCCTCGCCACGCGATGCTGCTTCGGCCTCGTCAGGATCTCGGGGACGCGAAGCCAGACCATCGCGCATGGTCGGGCTACCGATGGCTGTAGCCATGCTGCTGGGCGTGATCATTGCCATTGCCGTCATCTCGCGCACGGGCCTGCCCGAATTTCTGCGTGGCACCTGGCGTGCACCAACGGCAGTGGAGGTTGCCGGTTTCGTGGGCATGCACCGCGACTCCGGAGCAACAGCGAGCCCGCCGGCGCCGGCAAGAGGGGCAAGCGCAGTTGCGGGGGCTGCCGCTGCGACCGGGAAAGTCGGCGACGCGGGAGCGTCGGACTCGGCTGAAGCGCCGGATGCGGCCAATGCCAACTTGTCCATCGCCAGTGCAGCCTTGGCTAACTCCTCATCCAGACCCGCTGCGGCAACAGTCGATGCCGCTTCCTTCGCATCGTTCGCCGCCGCCCTGCCACACTCTGAAGACGATGCCTGGCGCGCCCTGGTCGCGCTGTGGCAAGCCGATGCACCGCAGTTGCAGATGGAGAGTGGTATCGGCAGCCAGCGCCCCGCTTGCCAGGCACTCTCCCAAAGCGGACTGCGTTGCCTGCAGATGCCACGCGCTGCGTTGCCCGTGCTGCGGCAGCTCGACCGACCGGGCATTGTTACTCTGCGCCGGAGTAGCGCGGACTTGGGCGCGGAGAGTGAGGCCGTCGGCTACGCGCTGCTCATCGGTCTGGACGACAAAACCGCCACCCTGGCCGCGCCCGGCGATCTGAAGTTGGCCGCGGTTGTGCCGCTCGACTTGCTCGCCACGCGCTGGCGGGGCGCCTTCGACACCCTGTGGCTTGCGGCCGCGGGCGAAGGTGAGTCGGGCGCGGCCGATCGCGCCGCGCTCGCGCGGCAACTGGCGGAGCTGCAGCAGTCCAAAGAATCCGGCAATCTGGGGGAGCCTGGCAAGGCGATTGATGCATCGTCGGCGACGGCTGCTTCTAAAGGAGCACCAGCGCTCGATCAGCATGACGTGATTTATCGTTTTCAGCTTGCCCACGGCCTGACCCCGGACGGCCTGGCCGGCCCGCTCACCCGTATGCAGCTCAACCGCGCCACCAATGTTGCGGAGCCCCGGCTCACGCGCAACAGTGCACGCTGATCGACCATTCATGTCCTACATCCTCGAAGCGCTGCGGCGCGCCGAAGCCGAAAGAGCACGGGGCGCTGTCCCCGGCCTGCACGATCAGCCACTTCCCGGTGGTGCGGCCGGCACGGCTGAGCGTGGCGCAGCTTCGGATCACGAGCGCAATCGCAGCTACCGGGTACCGGCGACCATGATC
Source organism: Burkholderiales bacterium (assembly GCA_038234045.1). Lineage (GTDB taxonomy): Bacteria > Pseudomonadota > Gammaproteobacteria > Burkholderiales > Burkholderiaceae_C > JBBSUX01. Next base: position 5,491 of record JBBSUX010000155.1, on the reverse strand, counting down.
GGAGCTCTGGCGATTGCCGCGATGGGTGTCGTAGGCGGAGCGCTCTGGTGGCGTGGTCACGGCGGGCAGACGCCTCAGACAACCGGAGCTGCTCCTCTGCCCGATGCGCAGTCACCGACGGCTGTGACTGGTTCGGTTACGGCCGCCACGCCTCCCACCGCAGCACCAGCACCAGAGATCCCAGCACCAGAGATCCCAGCACCTTCACCAGCGCCTTCACCGGCGCCAGCACCGGCGCCAGCACCGGTACCCTCGAAGGAAAAGCCCGAAAAGCCTGCAGAAAAACCCAAGTCGCGGCAGAAGGTGGCAAAAGAGAGCCGCCAGCGCAAGCCGGCAAGCTCGACTTCGCCGTCTGTGCCTGATGCGGCGGTCCCCGCTGCTTCGCCTTCACGAGTCGATCAACCGACCCCGAAGGAAGCGCTGCCTGAAATGCCCGCTGCCATCCACGCGCAGCTGCCGGCGTTAACGATCAGCGGCATCACCATGTCGTCCAATCCGCTCTATCGCATGGTGATCATCAACGGGCAGGTACTGCACGAAGGCGATAGCGCTGCGCCTGGCGTGGTGGTGACAGCGATTCGGGCGCGCACAGCGGTTTTGCATTTCCGCGGCTATCGCACCACGCTGGGATACTGACCCGCCAGCGCACGTGTCGGGTGTGGCCTCGACTTTTCGGTGGAGCGAGTTGAGCTTTGCGGGATTAATGCCGATCGTCGGCATCGGATGACATGCGCTTGGGCGCGAACGACTGATGCTGGACGCGTTATCGCGCTCGTGTCATTCGCTCGCGCCATTCATTGCGCCGCCGGTTCGGCTCTTGTTGGCCCCCGGCGTCGCCCAGGAGATTTGCCATGTCATTGCCCCGCCCACCCGAGTCGCTCGCATCGAGTTCGAGCCCGCACCAAGCTCAAGACGCCGACGCTCGCCCTGATCTCAGCGATCCCCACAAGCAGCCTGACCCAGCACGGCCACCAGTCGCTGCCGCAACCGCTTCTGCGGTGGGTGAGGAGGACCCGGGTGCCACGCTGGATCCGCCCGCGACCGGCGTTGGCAAGGAGCGTGGGGGTGGCGAACCCTATCGCCGCGCGGTGCTCGGCTTGAAGGCCGATCACCCGTCAACCCCCGTCAACCCCCGTCAACCCCCGTCAACCCCCGACAAAAGGCTGACAGGCGAAACCGACGCGACTAAATAAATTGATAGCTGATAACGCTTCAACTATATGCGCTCGAGGCACATTTCATACATATTTAATCCGTATTTCATGTAACGTCTTCAATGTGGGTCTGGACCGGTAGCTCAAATCAATGGTGGTGCCCGTGCTCGCCGTGCACATGCTGGTGCGCAATCTCATCGGGTGTTGCAGCGCGAACCGCCATCACTTTGAGGGCGAAGCGGATGTTCTCGCCCGCCAGCGCATGGTTGCCGTCGAGCAGCACCTGGTCACCCTTGATCTTGACGACCCTGAACACCCTGCGGCTGCCGTCGTCGCCAACGCCTTCGAGTTGTCCGCCCACCTTCACACCCGGTGGAAAGTCGGCCTTTGCAATCGTGCGCGCAAGTGCCTCGTCGCGTGCGCCAAAGGCGTCTTCCACGGACAGGTCCAGCGTGGTGGAAAAGCCCACGGCCTGGTCCTGCAGCGCGGCTTCGACTTTAGGGAAGATGCTCTCGTAGCCCCCGTGCAGGTAAGAGAGCTGACCCTTGTCGAGCGGCTTGCCGGCAGGCGTCGTGAGGTGATAGCTGAGTGTGACAGCGCTGTTCTTCTCGATGTTCATGGAGGGTCGTGCGGAAAAAGGTGAAAGGGGCGCGCGCGGAGATGCGCGTGAGGCAAGCCGGCCAATGACGCGGGTTGCTAACGGTCATTGTCCCCGACCGCTGCATGCCGACGTGCAGGCTCCTCGGCATGCCCGAGCGAATGGCGCTGACCATGGCAAAAAGTAGACCGTTGAGGGAGCCTGGTGAATGGCAAAAGTCGTCAGGGCACAACGCAGTCAAGCTGCCATCAGATCCTGGCCGCGGCCTTTGCCACCTCTGGAGCGAACTTCTGCAGGAACGCGTCGCGTGTGATCTGCCCCATGTCGACCGACTTCGCGTTTCCGCCCTCCACGACCGTAACGTCCTCTATGCCAAGGACCTTGAGGATCAGTCGCAGGTAGTGGGTCGCAATATCCCGGTCGCGGATCGGAGAGCCCTCTGTGTAGACGCCACCCGATGCCATCAGGATCGTGCAGGCCTTGCCGTGGACCAACCCCTCGCCGGAAAAGCCGAGTGTCACGCCCTTGCGCACGATATGGTCGATATAGGTCTTGAGGATGGCCGGAACGTTGTAGTTGTGGACGGGCGTGCCAATGGCGATATGGTCGGCCGCCAAAATTTCGGCGACCAGTTCGTCGGACAGACGCAAAAGCTCCGTCATTTCAGGCGTCTGCTGTTCGGGCGGAGTGAAGTAAGCACCGAGCCACGGCATGGTTACGAACGGGAGGTTGCTCTTCATCAAATCGCACTCGACCACTTGGCCGCCGGGGTGATGTTTCAACCAGTCCTCAACGAACAGCCTGGTAAGTCCGCGGGACATCGAGTATTCGCCACGCGGGCTGGATTCAACGACGAGAAGAGTGGGCATGAGAAAGCTTTTTAATGGTTCAGGGTTTGCGAATTGATCGACCAGCGGACAGATCGATAACGAGGGTGTGACGGCTCAGCCGAAGCGGAAACCGGAAATGGGTTTGCCCAGCGCATATCCATGGAAGTCAACGATGGCCTCCTCGCCCGAGGCAGCACCAGCAGCGACCATCAGCGGCAAGAAATGGTCCTCGCGTGGTTGCGCATCGCGTGCGCCAGGGGCGCTTTCCCAATCGATCAACGATTGATCACGCGTGGCCGTTGCGGTGATGCTTTGCCGAAGCCAGGCGTCGAACGCTTCGGCGTTGAGGTCGGGAGCCGCGCTGCCGAAGCCACGCATGTTGTGGTAGGTCTGGCCGCTACCGATGATCAGCACGCCTTGTTCTTGCAATGGCTTGAGCGCGTGACCGATAGCCAAGTGGGTCGCCGGGTCAAGCCCCCGTTGCAGCGAGAGCTGCACGACAGGAATGTTGGCGTCGGGGAAAGCGACCTTCAACGGCAGCCTGACCCTCGATCAACTGCGCGTGCTGGTGACCATCAGCGAGGCGGGAAGCTTTTCTGCCGCCGGACGGTCCCATGAAGACGCTGGAAGAAATCCAGGGGGTCGAACTGTTTGATCGCACCCGCCAGAAATCTTCCAGCGATACAGCAGGCCCCGCTCGGCGTCGCCGGTAGGATGAGCATCGTCGTGATGCGCGCAGAACAGAAACGGGTCGAGCGGCGGCCACAGCGAGCCGAGTGACCGGCTTTGCAGGACTGGGGATGTGCGCGTGGCAGCAACGAATGACATGGGCCTTTTCAGACTTTGACCGGGCGCCAATCGTTTCTCGAAAAGGCTTTCAGGACGGGTATTAATGAACACCTTGAGAAGCTGAGCGCGCACCGCTGCTGGCAATGCCGGGATCTTTTTTGCGCTTCGCCTCCTGCCGGCTCTGGTCTTTCTGCCCTGACGCGTGCTCGCCTTTTTCTTGACCGGATGCCGCGTAACGCTCGATCAGCGCATTGACCTCGGACCCGAAAAGAATCGCGAGCCCGGCCATGTAGAGCCAGAGCATGAGCACGATGACGGCGCCGATGCTTCCATAGGTGGCACTGTAGTTTCCAAAATTCCGGGTGTACCACGTAAAACCCAATGACGCGAGGATGAGCAGCACCACGCCGGTCGCGCTGCCCGCGCTTATGAGAGCGAACCTCTGCTCGATGTTCGGCGCCAGGTAGTAGATGAGCGCAAACGCCAGCAGCAGGGCAGCAAGGATGATGACCCACCTGAGCCCTGCGAAAAATGTGAGCACGGCACCGCTGACTCCAAATTGCGCGCCGATCCAATCCTGCATCACCCCGCCCAGCACAATCAGCGAAAAAGCGCCGATCACCAGGACGATGAAAAGCAGACTCAGCCCTATGGCAAGCAGACGCGCCTTGATGAAGCCGCGTCCTTCTTTCACGTCGTAGGTGTGATTGAGCTGCTTCATGATGGCGGCCATGCCTGACGAGGCGGCCCACACGGTTGCGATCGCACCAAAGGAAAGCAAGCCGCTGCTCTGGTTTTGCATGACGTCGCGGACCACATTGGTAAACATCATCGCTGCAGCGCTCGGAAGCGCCTGGCGCAGGAGGTTCATGATGGCCTGGCCGACATGGTCAATCGGCAAATACGGAATCACCGCCATCATCAGGATCATGGCCGGAAAGATTGCCAGCGTCAGAAAAAACGCCAGAGATGCGGCACCGTTCAAGATGTCGTCCCCACTGGCTGCGCTGAAGAGCTCCTTGAAAAACCGTCTGGCTGGCACGCCGTGCAACATGAATCGATTCCGGAAGGTTGCGGCTTGCGGTCTGTGCCAGCAGGCGTTCGCCTTTTAACGGGCGCGGGGCCTGGCAGTTCGGCGTCAGGCCATCAAGCGCGGGGTTTTCCGCCCGTTGTTCGACGCTCTTCCGAATGGTCATCTTCCGCAGTGGTCTCCTTGCCATCCGTAATCACCCCGGCCGTTTTGACAGCGTTGCCGACGAGGCCGCTTTGCATTCCCTTGGTGCCAAGGCCGATGGGCGATCCTTCTTCTACGGGCAGGTTCGACTCGATCTCGGGCAGGTGGGTATCTCCGGTCATCTTGGTGTTGTCTTTGGGGCTGGGCATCCGGAACTCCTTTGTTGACGAAAGACCAATTTAAGCCCGCACATGCACCAGCACTGTAGGAATTGACCGATCTTCCCGGAGTCAGGTGCAAGCAAGCCGGCAATGATTCTGGCGGCTTGATCATTGCGGCACCACCACGATCCAGCCCACGCCGAAGCGGTCGGCCAGCACGCCGAACGACATGGAGCCTACGGAGCCGATTGGAACGACCTGGCGCGACGGCATTGCACGCCTGGTCGTTATACCTTTAGAGGCGCACGTAGCGCAGGTGGGTGGCAGCCGGGCCGTCCAGCACGCTGGCAATGCGGAACTGCGAACCGCCCTCAGCCAGGTGCTCGAACAGGCGCCGCCCGCCGCCCAGCAGAACCGGAGCCAGGGCGATCTGCAGCTCATCGACGACCTGCAGATTCAGGTACTGCTGGATCACATCGGCGCCGCCGGCGATACGAATATCCCGATCGCCGGCGGCCTGCCGGGCAAGCTCCAGCGCGTGCTCCGGTCCGTCGTTGATGAAGTGGAAGGTCGTGCCGCCGGGGCGCGCCCAGGGTTCGCGCTTTTCATGGGTCAGCACGTAGACCGGCGTGTGGAAAGGGGCCTCTTCCGGCCACGTCACTTCGCCCTGGTCGAACATCCGCTTGCCCACGATGGCAGCGCCGACGCGCTCCGCCGTGCTGCGCACCAGGTCGTTCACCGGTCCGGTCTCGCCGCCCGGCCCCAGCTTGAGGAGGTGTTCACGG
>JBBSUX010000154.1:0-8513 GCA_038234045.1 Burkholderiales bacterium | reverse complement strand
GGCAGGGTGGATACGCGCACATCTACTGCACGGGTGCCGATACGAAGACTGATGCGGCCGTCCTGCGGCAGGCGTTTTTCGGAGATGTCGAGGTCGGCCATGATCTTCAGCCGCGAGATCAGCGCCGCATGCAGCGCGCGGTTGGGCTGCACCACTTCGCGCAAGGTGCCGTCGACCCGGAAACGCACGCTCGAGGTGCGCTCATACGGCTCGATGTGGATGTCGCTCGCGCCGTCGCGCGCGGCCTGCGTGAGCAAGGCATTGAGCATGCGGATGATGGGCGCGTCGCCTGCAGTTTCCAGCAGGTCTTCGACCGCCGGCAGCTCTTGCATCATGCGGGAGAGATCGGCATCGCTTTCCACCTCGCTCACCACTGTCGCAGCACTCGATTCGCCCTGCGCATAGGCACCGCTGATGCGCTGCGCCAGCGTGCCGGCATCGGTGCGCTGCAACTGGCGCACGCCATATTTGCGCAGCACCTCGCCGCAGGCCGCAGGATCGGGTTGCGGTCCATGCCAGAGCAGCAGCTGTTCGCCGTCGTCCTCCAGGAGCAGCTGGTGCGCGCGGGCGAAGGCGTAGGGCAGGGGATGGCGCAGCATCAGATGAGCCTCATGGCCCCTCCCGCCGGCTCGATGGGTCGGAGGTAGGTGGCAATGTGCCACGCATCTCCGGGCGAGCGCCGGGCGGCGTCGTCACCACAGGTGGCAGCGGCAAGGGCTGCGAGCGTGGAATCAGCGTGGTGCCCTGAATGCGGTCGGCGCTGGGCGAGCCATCGCGACGCGAGGAAGGCAGCGGCACCACAAGCGGCGGCAATATCGGTGACGATTCCACGCCTTTGAGCAGCGGATTGCTATCAGGCTGGATGTTTTGTTGAAGCGCGCGGATCGCGTCATAGCGGTCTTGCGTCACGCTGTTGGCGTCGGATGCTTCGCGGATCACGATGGGGCGCAGAAACACCATCAGATTGGTCTTCTTGCGGCTGCGGGTTTCGTTTCTGAAGAGACCGCCCACGATCGGGATGTCTCCCAGCACCGGCACTTTGTCTTGCCCGAATGAATAGTCGTCCGACAGCAACCCGCCCAGCACCACGATGCTGCCGTCGTCCACCAGCACATTGGATTCGATCGAGCGTTTGTTGGTGGTCGGGCCGTTCGGGTTGCCGAGTGTGCTTTGGTCCACGCTCGAAACCTCCTGATAGATCGCCATCTTGACCGTGCCGTTCTCGGCGATCTGGGGCTTGACGCGCAGGGTCAGGCCGACGTCCTTGCGCTCCACCGTGGTGAACGGATTGACGGTGCCGCCACCGGTGCTGTTGGCGTAAGAGCCGGTCACGAACGGCACGTTCTGGCCGATGATGATGCGGGCTTCCTCGTTGTCGAGCGTGAGCAGATTCGGGGTGGAAAGCACATTGGCATCTCCCGAGTTCTGCAGGAAGTTGGCGAGTGCGCCGAGGTAGTACTTGCCTGCGATACGGGGCGCCAGCGCAAGGTTGAAACCGGGCGAGGGCGGATTGGCTGCCAGCGCAGCTGTCGTGCCAGTGGCAGCCGCCAGCGCAAGGCCAAGGATGTTCGTTCCGGCGATGCTGGAGTTGTTGCCGATTACGCCCACGGTACCGCCGCCCTGATGACCGAGCGCGGCCTGCCACTGGATGCCGAAATCGGCGACCTTGTTGGCGTTGACCTCCACCACCAGGCTTTCCACCAACACCTGTGCGCGCCTGCCATCGAGTTTGTCGATGACAGCGCGCAGCTGGCGGAACTCGGGTTCGCTGGCGGTGATGATGAGCGAATTGGTGGCCGGATCGGCCTGGATGCTGCCGCCAGTGGAGGGTATCGCGCTGTTGCCGAAGTTGGCCGATGCGCCAGTGCTGACGCCCGTTGCGCTGCCGCCGCTGCCGAAGGAGCCACCGCCGCCGTAGCCGGCGGTTTGCGGCTGCGATGTCGGGCTGCCCAGACCGCCGCCATTGGCACCGCCGCCGCCGGCCGCGCCGCTGCTGCCCGCTGCCGCGGCCGTGTTGGAGCCGGGTGGCGCGAGCGATGCCAGTGCGGCGCGTAACGTGACCGCCAGGCGGGTCGCCTCGGCATTCTTCAGATACACCACATGGATGTTGCCGGCGTCGCCGTTGTCGCCCAGATTGGTGGGCCGGTCGAGCTTGGCTATCAGCGAGCGCACCAGCGCTACCCGCGCCGGAGTGGCGGCGCGCAGGATGATCGAATTGCTGCGCGGCTCCGCTATCAGCGTGGTGCTGTAGCCAGCTTCACCCTGGGCCTGGCTGGCGGCGGCGTTGACGCCACCGGCGCCGGGCAGGCCGGGACTCGCGCGCGGCGCAGCGGCCGACGATCCGCCTGCGGGCTCGACCAGCCGCAGCACCAGCGGCGCCAGATCGGTGGCCAGCGCGTGCTGCAGCGGAATCACCTCGACATCGCTGCCGTTGGACACATCCATCGCCGCGATGATCTTGCCGAGACGCTTCAGGTTCTCGGCGTAGTCGGTAATCACCAGCGAGTTGTTGCCCGGGTTCACGTTGATGGTGTTGTTGGGGCTGATCAACGGGCGCAGCACCGGCACCAGATTGGCCGCATTCTCGAAATTGAGCTTGAAGATTTCGGTGGCGATCTGGTTGCCGCCTACCGTGTTGCGGGCGCCGGGTGTCGTGACCGTGACCGAGCCGCCTTGCAGCTTGGCCTCGGCTTCTGGCACCACCTTGTAGAGGCCGGCCGATTCGACTACCGCAAAGCCCTGCAAACGGAGCGCCGCAAGAAACTGGTTGAAGGCGACTGCCGGTGGCACCGGGCGCTCGGTCACCAGCGTCATCGTGCCCTTCACGCGCGGGTCGATCACGATGTTGCGCCCGGTGATGGTGGACATGGTGCGCGCTACCGAATCGATCTCGGCATTGGCGAAATCAAGCGTTACCGGTTCGCGCGAACCGACCGCCGAGGGCGCCGCGCCCACAGCCGTCTGCGCATTCACATTTTTAGTATAAAAAGTGCTGCTAGCGCATACTGTCATTGCGCAGGCAGCTATTAAATTCGTTGTGAAACGAAGGCGGTGCGCGAGGGTCTGTTGCATGGTGTCTTTGTCTTTCCCGTCGTCAGCCCACGGAGATGATCGAGCGAGCGCCTGAGCGGCGGCCCAGGATGTTCAGCAGATTGGAGAGCGCTGCCTCGCGCTCCGGCGCGGCGCTGGCCTCGCCGCTGAAATGCAGCCGGCCACCGACGAACTGGCCGCTGCCCTCCATGCGCAGCGCGCCAGCAAGGGTTTGCAGTGCGATAGCTGGTACCGCTCCACCGCCGAGAGAAACGCGGTAGCTCCCCATCGGTTTGAGCGGCGAAAGGCGTGAGGACATGTCGAGCGCATCGAGCTGGGCGTTGCCCTCGACCTGCAGGCGGCCGGCGGCCAGCACCAGTTCGAGCTGATGGGTGGAGAGTTCGAGCGAGCCCTGCGGTTGCAGGGTGTTGAAAGGTGTGCCAAGACCCGTCAGCAGACCGGCCGGCCAGCGCGAGGTGCTGTCGGCAAAAACGATCTGTGCACCCTGCCAGCGCAGATGCGCCTGCAACGCGATGGGTTGCTGCGGCGTGCAGCATGCAGCTGTCAAAGCCAGCGTCATGCCGTCCCAGCGCGGGCGCAGGCGCCAGTCGATGCGGCCGGGCAGCGCGGCGGCGTCGTTGCTGCCTGTGCCGCCGGTCAGCACCAAATCGGCCGAGCCATTCCATACGGAGCCGCGCGGCGATGTCAGGCGCACCCGCGCATCGGTGGCGCTGGCCACTCCTGCCGCCAGCCAGCGCGCTGGCGCAAACAGCGAAAACGCCAGCAACAGCCCTAACAACGCGCCGATGCACGCCCAGCCCCAGTTGGCCGCAGGCGCGCCAGCCACGGCCTCGCCACGCACGCGTGCGCGCAGGGGTGTTGCAGCGTTGAAGCGAGGCGAAGCCATCAGACCGGGGATAAAGTGAATTGCATCGCTCAGCGCTGCGGCGGCAAGGCCATGATCAGCGTGCCGTTCCAGTGCGGCAGATCTGCCGCAGCATCAACCGGCGGTACGGCCTGTCTCGCGACCGGCGCGGTCTGTTGCGGCCTGCCTTGCAGCGGAAAGCCGCCGGCAATGCCACCGGCAGCGCCGCTTGCCTGCAGCGCGGCAAGGCGGGCGCTGATGCTGTCCAGAGCGTTGCCAGTTGGCGCTGTGGGAAGCGGCGCGGCGGCAGAAGCCAGCGGTCGCGCAGGCGCTGCCGCCCGAGTGAGTCGCGCTTCAAGCGGCAGCGCGCGCGCATTCACCCGTGCTTCGGCCAGCCATGCAGCCAGAGCGGCTGCAGGTGTGGCGCGCAGCGTGAGGGTCGCGCGCTCGCCAGCCACAGCCAGCTGCGCGGTATCGCCCAGGCGCCCCTGCACTGACTGGGACAGAGCCCGTGCGGCGTCCTCCCCGCCGCCGGCTATGACGGGTTGGCTCTTCAGGCGCTCTGCTTCTGCCTTCAATGTGAGCATGCGTTGCTGCTGTGCTTCGAGCGGGCCGCGCCTCTGCTGCACGTCGTGCAGCGTATGCAGCGCAGGCGCCAGCCCGATGGCCCAGATCAGGAGGATGGCTACGGCTGCTGCGGCCAGCCGCGCCAGGCTCCGCTCGCGCGCGGAAAGCGCCAGCCAGCGTTGCTGCAAGGGCGCAAGCTGCGAACGCCAGGGGCTGCCCGCGGCAGAGCTTTGCGTTCTGTTGCGGCTGCTGGGCGAGAAGGAAGCCGTCGGCTTTTTCATCGCGTCGCCTCCCGGTCTCGAACTCGGCCTGGAGCGGGGGTTTGCCCGACGCTCTGAGCGGCTGGATGATCCTGTTGCAGCACGAGGGCATCGCCCTGCACCGTGGCGCTCAGCCCGCGTGGCCGCAGCGCGTCGGCCACGCGCGCCACTGCGTCGGGCTTGAGTTGCAGGCCCGAAAGGCGTGCTTCGCCAGCGCTGAATTCCACGGCGCTTGGCACACGGTCAGGCGGCAATGCCGCGCCTGCGGCAGCCAGCAGCGATTCCAGACTGCCGCCCGTGGCGCTGCCGGTGGCCTGCCGCAGCAAGGCAATCTCGCGCTCCATCTGCAGCGGCGCATCGACCACGACTTGTACGGAAGGGAAAGTTTGCGTGAGCACATTGCGAACGCTGGCTTCCTGCTGTTTCAGCTCGCGGCCTTCGCGCCAGGCAAGGGCATTGAGCCCGACCAGATTGGCCACCAGCAGCAGGCCGATGCCCCAGCGGGCGGCGCGCCACTGCGGTGCTTGCCATAGCGCGCCGGCCCACGATCCAGCGCGGCGCGCAGCGCGCGTGCGGCCGGAATTGGCCAGGTCAAATTGCGCCAGATCCCACGGGCTGCGCGCCGCCGCGAGCCAGCGTTCAGCCGATGTTTGCAGCACAGCAGGCCGGCCAGCAAGAGATTCGGTCAATGCCACCACAGCGGGTTCAGCCAACAGCAGCGGAAGCTCGGCTCCTTGCGCGGCTTCGTCACCCAGCAACGCCCAGGCTGGCGCTCCCAAGGGCAGCACCGTGACAGCACTGCCGTTGTGCTCACCCGAGGCAGCGAGCCAGCCGATATCGGTTGAGCCGATGGCATGCAGCACGCGTTGCGGCTCAGTCGACGGATCAGGCGAAAATTCAGGAACGATGCGCGCTACCCGCCGCCCGGCTGTTTCGAGCGCTTGCAGCGTCGAACGCAGCCACGCCCTGTCGCACACCGCCACCCATGCCGATTCACCGCCGCGCGCATCGGGCGCCAGGGCGAAATGCAGGGTTTGCGTATCGTCGAGCACGCGTTCTTCGAGCAGGCCGTCGAGCACCGCGCGCAATCGAGTCGCCTGTCCGCTCTTCACGCCGCGCGGCAGATCGACCCGCTGCCAGGAAAGCGCCTGCGCCGGCACCAGGGCGACGATTTCGCCCGGACGCCGCGGCATCGGCAGCAGCGACGGCGCGGCACTGCCCTGGCGCTCAACTGCATGTCCATCGGTGCTGAGGACGTAGGCGTACTCCGTCGATGGCGCGGCATTGGCGCCCGGCTGGGTGAGTTGGACGATCAGGATGCTCATGGGGCGCGCTTCGCGGGCGATTGTAGAGAGCGCATGTCAGTGGCGGCTGTGAGCGTGGCGATCCTGCGACGGATGGGACGCATCCTGCTGCTGGCCGGTCATCGCTTTGCCGCCTCGGCGGCTGCCAGCGAAGCATCAATACCGAGCGCGCCGCGTTCGCGCCATAGCGTGCGGACATCGATGCCCGCCCGGCGCACCAGCGAATGCTCCTCCACCGTGGCCTGGCTCAGCCGCAGCCTTCCGCGCACCTCGAAGTAGCTGCTGGCCACCGCGCCAGCGCCCGGGTTGAGGGTGATCCCGGCGCCTGTCAGCGCGGCGACGTCGGCCGGATAGTTGCGAAACGGTCGCGATGCGCGCGCGCTGACGAGTCGTTCCGCGGTAGAGGCGTCGATCCCGCCGAGCGCTGCTTCGAGCACAGTGGCACTGGCGGTGTTGACGTTGATGGGGGTGATGACCGGCAGGATCCTCACATAGGGCTCGATCGCCGCCAGGGTGCGCGGTGACACGCCGAACCAGGCCATCTGCGCCACGTGGCGCGGCAACAGGGGTGCGCTGCTGGCGCCGCCGTCATTGGCCGATGCTGCGCGCATGCCGCGCGCGATCATGGCGATTTCGCCCGGCGGCAGGCCGAGCCGATTGAAAAGCCGACCGAACACGGCTTCAGCCTCTTCACCCGGCTTGCCGGGTTGCGTGAGGTTGGTGGCATTGAGGAACGACTGCGCATCCACCATCTGCCCCGAGAGAAAGGCCTGTTGCGCATCGGCGGCATCGGCGTCGCTCACCGTGTTGTTTTTGTCGGCTGCAAGAAAGTCGGAGAGGCGCGCTTCCTGCAGCGGCAGGGCCCAGGGTTCGTTCAGATTGTCCGAGCCGCCGGTGCGGCCGTCTTCGCGCAGGATCAGGCGCGACCAGTCGAGCGCACCCACCAGCACCCACGCCGCCTGCATCCGCGCCCGCTCGGTGCCCTCGACCTCCACGCCGCGCCATTGCTGCCACAAGGATGCGGCTGCGAAGGTGGCTACCAGCGTCACCGTCAGCATCGCCATCAGCAATGCCGCGCCGCGCTGAGACGTACAGCGCGAGGTGATCCGATGGGCTCTGGGGCTCACGATTTGCCTCCGCCGACGGTCGGATTCACCCAGTCGCGCACCAGCTGACCTGCGATGGCGCGGCCGGGTGGCAGGCTCAGTACCAGGCGCACACCGTCGGGGAGCTCTGGCGGTGCAGCAGTCGCCCCAGGCGCTGGCGGCACTCCGGTGCCAGCCGCCGCGCCCGCTGTCGCACCACCGACTGCCGCCGCGACCGCATCGGAAGTCGCTCCGGTGGTCGCCTGTGCGGTGCCCGCTGCGCTGGAAAGCGCATTGGTCCAGGCGTTGTTGCGGAAGTACACCACCTGCCAGTCGAGCAATGGCGCAATGGCCACCTCGCGCTGGCGCGCATCGGCTCCCGGGTTCTGCGCCCAAGCGGCTGCCTGATTCCAGGCGTCCTGCCATTGCTCGCGGGTGGTCACCGGCTGTGATTCCCAGCGCAGCCACCAGCTGGCGCCGTCGGCAAGCGCGCGACGCGACCAGGCAACTACGCGCAATCCGTCACCCGGGCCTTGGGTGCCGCGCCGGGTCAGGCGCAGGGCGCGGCCGTCCCAATCCAGCGCCACCGTGTGCGGCGTTTCGGTGATGGCGTCCAGATCGGCCTGCCACTGCAGCAATCCGGTCTGCAGCGCAGCGACCTGATCCGAGCGCTCCCGAAGGATCGACTGGGTGCGCGCCATGCCATCGAGCCCGCGCCAGCTGAGGATCGCCATCAACGCCATCAGTGCGATGGCAATCAGCAGTTCGACGAGGGTAAAGCCGCGGCTTCTGGAGGCCATAGCAGACTCCGCGCGCATCATCAGAAACGTCCCACGATGGTCGAGAGCTTGAGCAGCGCGTAGCTGCCGTCGCTTACCGTGGTATCGACCCGCCGAAAGCTCGGGTTGGGGGTGGGCCGCACGCCCAGCGTGACGGTGAAGTTGCGGCCGCCTTGCGCGCAAGCGACAACACTGTCGCCGACGCCCGGCATCTGGCGCGAAAGGCGCACCTTCACCAGCTCGTTCTCGGCGCAGATCTGCGCCAGCAGCACGCTGGATTGGCGCTCGGCATTGCGGGTGAGCGCGCCGGTCGCCTTCGCGCCGGCGCCGAGCGCAATCGCCACGATGGCAAGCGCGACCAGCACTTCAACCAGCGTGAAACCGCGTGCGGTGGAACGCGCGGATTGTGCAGATATACGATGAAATATGCCTCTAGCGCTTATTGAATAAGCGCTATCAGCTATCAAAGAAGGACTAGCTGGGCAGAATTGCTTTTGCCGTGAGGACGCTCGGTCCGCGACCTTGCCGCCTGCCAACGGTGTCATGGAGGATCACGGTCCGGCACGATGCCGAACGGATGCACGCCATCGGTGCCGACGCGAACGCCTCGGTCAGGATGGGTG
>JBBSUX010000153.1:0-8524 GCA_038234045.1 Burkholderiales bacterium | reverse complement strand
TTCATGCTGGCAGTGAGCGTGTATGAAGCGCTGCGCAATGCGATCGCTGCCGCGCAACCAGAGCATGACCGGGCGCGGATCCAGTTGGAGGCACCCGCGACGGCTGAAAACGTGCTGCGGGCGCTAGGGAAACTCTGATCTCCCCACCCGAATGAAAGCAGAGCAGAGGGCACGCTACACACGGCGTCTGCCCTCAAGTCCCCTTGCGCGTGCTGCCACCGGCTTTGGGGCTAGCGCTGCCAAGCACCTTGCCGTTGACTGTTTTTCCGTACATCGAGCTGTCGGTGTCGTGAAACTTTGCGCGTGTATCTGCCACATTGCCGGTAAAGCGCGGATCCTGCGGGCGCTCATGACTGTTCATGAACAACGCCACATCCCAGGCGTCCTGCTCGCTCAGGCTGCCGCCTTTGCCTAGCGGCATATTGGCGTGGATGAAGCCCGAGGCATTCACGATGGAGTGCATGCCAGCGCCCCAGTTGAAGGATTGCGCGCCCCACAGCGGCGGGAACACCTGCTCGCCGCCTGCGCGCTGGCCCTGCCCGTTCGCACCATGGCATAGCGCGCAGTTCTGCGCGTAGACCTTGCCCCCGCGCTCGAAATCTGGCGCCTTGGCGGGCTTGGCCAGTTTGGGATAGCCCGCACCCGCCACCTTTTCACCTGCGGGCAAGCCCTTGGCGAGCCAGAACGCGTAGCTCTGCAGCGACTTCAGTTCGTCGCTGCCAAGCGGCGGCGCCTTGCCATTCATGCTGTATTCGAAGCAGCCCTGAATGCGCTCGGCCAGGGTGTTGACCTCGCCGGTTTTCTTGCGATACGCGGGATACGCGCCAAAGGCGGCCCAGAACGGTGCCGAATGCGCCTTGCGGCCGGCGTCCAGATGACAGTTGACGCAGTTCAGGCTGTTGCCCACATATTTGCGTGCAAGCTGTTGCGTGTGGTTGAAGAGGTCTTCGCCCCGGCGCACTTCCTTGCCGAAACCGTCGTTGGGCAGGCTCGCTTCGTCGGGCGGCACAAACGCCACTTTCATCGCAGCACCTCCGGCTGTCGGCGCAATCGCTGCGGTCGCGGTGCCGGCAGAGGCAGAGAAGGCACTGTTGGCGCGAGGAGCTGTATCCGCTGCGCCAGATGCCAATACGGCAGACGGCGCTCCGGCAGCGGCGACAGACGCGTCCGCAGATGGTGCTGCGGATGCCTGCGGCATTGCCGCCTTAGCGCTGGTTTGCGTGTCAGGAGCCGGCGCGAGGGCCACCCGCGATTCGGCCTGCAATTCGTCCAGATTGTTGAAGACCGAAAGATTCAGATAAAGCACGGAACCGAAGATGGCCACAACACCGGCCGTGATGAAACCCACCAGCAGGTTGTCAATCTTGCCCCGCTGGCGCGCGAGCCCGTACCGATCACCTTGAAGAGATCGCGAAAAGCTTCGATCAGGAACTGGCGTAGGGGTGAAATGAATCATTGCGCAGCCTCCTTTCGCACCGTCGCGCCCGAACCTTCGGCGGATTGCGGGGTCGATGCGGCCACCGACAGCCCAGCGTAGTATTTCGCCACCGCATCGATATCAGCGTCCTTGAGGCGACCAGCCACCGCTGGCATCAAGGCCAGCGGGCCAGGCGGCCGCGCGCCAGTCTTCCAGTCTTTGAGCTGCTGCGCGATGTAGGCCTCAGGCAGGCCGGCCAGCGGCGGAAAATGCGCCCCCACACCGGAACCGCCAGGGCCATGGCACTGAGCGCATGCAGGAATATCGTCAGACCAGCGCCCACGCGTTGCGAGCCAGGCGCCGTTATCGGCCGGTTTCGCTGCCGGCTCGGGGTTTTTCGCCATCAGCGGCGGGAGCGAACTGAAATATGCCGTGACGGCCTCCCGTTCGGGCTCCGTCAGCGCAGCGGCAACACCTTGCATGATCGCGTTCTTGCGTCCGCCTGAAGCGTAGGCACCGAGCTGCTCCAGCAGATAGGCCTGCCCTGTCCCGGCAAGCCGCGGGAACGCAGCCCCGCCTTCGCCCTGCGCACCGTGGCAACTGGCACATGCCGCCGCGCCGCCGGCCGTGCCTTTCTGCACGATCTTCTCCCCTGCCAGTTTCATCGCCGGCGTGATGGCTGGCAATTCCGTTGCAACCGCCTCGCCCGAAGCCGGAGCCGCTGGCTGTGCCACGGTATACCCAACGCTTGCAGTTGCGAAAAAAACGCTTGCTACCCAGCGCGTGATGCGATGCCTTCGCGCAGTCACGCAGTGCGGCGACCGTTCACTCTGAACGCCAGTCGTGTCGCAGCTTTGAGCTTCGGGGTCTTCAAGACATCTCGTCAATGGGCCAACCACCATGCCTGCCTCCCGTCGCAAGGTCTTATCAATGTCGGATCGTTGTCACCCTACCCGGTCTTGTCGATTACATCTATAGGAGCGGCAGTACAAACAAGGAAGTTGGGGAATGTCCTAGGAACCCTCTCATCGCCGCAGTCAGCATATTTCGCTGCTTACCGCTTACTTTTCAGCTGTTGCTCTGGTCGTTCTTCATCTTTGCCATCGCCACCAGCAATGCCGCACTGCCCAGGGTCTTGATCAGCCCTGAATGCTCGGCATAAAAGCGCCCGATCTGGTCGACGATGCCGGGGCTCTGTTCCTGGGCATGGTGCGCGATGGCGCCGGCCTCTTCCGGGCTCATCTGCGATGCCTGATCGGGGGTGATCTGCTGCTGGCCCGGCTGCAAGATGCGCCCGAGCGCGCCTCCGGCCAGGCCGCTCGCCAACACAGGGCCAAGAGCTCCGATGATCTGGTTGAGCAAACCGGCCTGCTGACCTGGCGAGGATTGGCCGAACAGCTGACCCACCATGTCTTTCAGCGGCGGAGTCTGGTCAGAGCGCAGCGCTTCGGCAACGCCAGCACCCAGCTGTTCGCGAGAGGCCGAGCCCGCCACCTGATCGAAAGCTGCGCTCCCGTCGAGGCTGGAGCCGGTGGCCTGTTGCAGCAAATCGGAAAGTCCCATGATGTGGTGTCCTGTTGGTTGGTGAGCTGAGCACAGCCTACTCTTCCTCGCCGCGTGCAGCGGTTACGTTTCGGCATCGCGAGTAATGGTTCGGACAAAGCAGAAGAAAATTCCGTTCATCGAATCGCATTGCAACCCCATGTCCGCCACCAGCCAACCACCCGCCCATCGCGCCATCACTGTCGCTGACGCGGCAAGCCACGTGCATCGCACACGCTGCGGCACCGGCGACATGGTCTGGCGTAGCTGGCCGGCAAGCGTTGCAGGCGCTGCAACGCATCCCCCCATCGTTCTGCTGCACGGCGGCAGCGGCAGCTGGACGCACTGGCTGCGCAACATTGCAGCGTTGCGTGCGCAGGGCCGTGAAGTCTGGGTGCCCGATTTACCGGGCTTCGGCGATTCGGCAGCGGCGCCGGATGGATCGGACGCAGATGCTCTGGTGGCGCCTTTGGCGACTGGTTTGAAATCATTGTTTGCCGGGCGCGCCATCGACCTGGTGGGATTTTCCTTCGGCGGACTTACGGCTGGACTGCTACTGGCTGCGCATCCATCACTGGCGCAGCGACTGGTACTGGTGGGCGCACCGGCCATGGGCGTGGTTCCCGGTCGACAGTTCGAGCTGAAGGCGTGGCGCCATCTCGCGGAACCTGCGGCGCAGGAAGCCGCCCATCGGCATAACCTGGGCGCACTGATGCTGCACGATCCTGCTGCTATCGAAGGGCTGGCGCTTGCGCTTCACGTCGCCAACGTGCTGCGCGACCGCGCGCCGCGCCGACGCCTTGCCCACACCGATGCGCTGGCACGCGCGCTGCCTCTGGTGCGCTGCCCGATCCATGCCATCTACGGAGCCCACGACGCCCTTTACCGAGAGTGGATTTCCGCTCTGGAGCAGGCGTATGCCAAGGCAGCACCGCATTTCTTCTGTGGCATGACACTGATCGAAAACGCCGGGCACTGGGTTCAGTTCGAGCAGGCGGAAGCCTTCGATAATATTCTCGCGAAAGTGCTCGATTCGCCGTGCTGAAATAGCGGGCAATGCACAGCGGATGAGGTCGCCATTCAAATTACCGATTGAGCCCGCTCTCAGGCCTGCGCTTTATAAGCGGAACAGGATTCGAAATAACTTCAAACGCAAGGATCAACATGCTGTCACACGCGAACCCTCCACCGGCGGAGCCTAGCCGGTACGGCCTCGTCGCTGTGTCGCTTCATGGGGTGCTAGCAGTGCTCATTCCCGGCATGATCGCTTTGGGCTGGTACATGCTCTCCATTGAAAAGGAGCCCAGCGGCCCGTGGTACGTCCACCTGCACATATCCATTGGAATAGTAGTTGCCGTATTGGTGCTGCTGCGAATTTTTTGGCGGCTGACTCATAAGCCGCCTACCTTGCCACCCACGGTTCCGAACTGGCAGGCAAGGGCTTCGAGCTGGGTTCAGTGCTTGCTGTATGCGGCGATGATCGCTATGCCACTGGTCGGCTTCACTGGCGCGCTTTTCAGCAAAGACGGAATAAGTTTTTTTGGCTTGCCGATTCCAAGGCTTGTCGCTCCGGATCAGTCAATTTCAGAGAGTCTTTTTAACGTCCATTCTTTCATTGCGTGGGTGCTGGTGGTGCTTATTTCGCTGCATGTGCTGGGGGGTCTGAAGCATCTGCTCGTCGACAAAGATGGCGTGTTCCAGCGGATGTGGCATTGGTGATGGAGGGACCGCCGGCCACCCCAATCGCCCGACCCGCAACCACAAGCTTCCTAAAGAATCAGAATCGCCCTGAAGTCGTTCACGTTGGTATGCGTGGGCCCGGTCACCAGCAGATCACCGAGTGCGTCGAAGTAGCCGTAGGCATCGTTACGGTCCAGATGGTCGGCCAGGCGCCGCCGGGCATCTGCGGCACGTGCGAGAGTATCGGGCGCGACGAAGGCACCGGCGTTGTCCTCCACACCATCGATACCGTCGGTATCCGCGGCAAGCGCCCATATACCTGGCTCTGCCTGCAAGGCGAGCGCCAGCCCCATACAGAACTCACCCGCGCGTCCGCCCCGCCCCCGCGGTGAACCGGGCACGCGCTCTCGGACCGTGACGGTGGTTTCGCCGCCAGAAAGAATCACGCACGGCCTCGCGAACGGTTCGCCATGCCGCGCAACTGCCCGCGCCACCGCCGCATGAACCTTGCCGACCTCGCGCGATTCGCCTTCGATTTCGTCCGAGAGAATGTGCGCGCTGATACCGGCAGCACGCGCCGCCTCGGCTGCTGCCAATAACGACTGCCGTGGCGTGGCGATGAGCTGCGCGCTGTGGCCGTCGAACGCGGCGTCGCCAGGTTTGGGCGTTTCCAGTGCGCCCGATTCCAGTGCCGCGACGAGTGCTGCCGGCGTTTCAATGCGGTAGCGCCGCAGGATATGCAAGGCATCCGCGCACGTGCTTTCGTCTGGCACCGTCGGGCCGCTGGCGATGACCGAAAGCGCATCGCCCGGCACGTCGCTGATCGCCAGCGTCAGCACCGTGGCTGGCGCGCAGGCTGCTGCAAGGCGCCCGCCCTTGATGCGCGAAAGATGCTTGCGCACGCAGTTCATTTCGGTGATGTCGGCGCCCGATGCCAGCAGCGCACGATTGATGCGCTGCTTGTCTTCCAGCGTGATGCCTTCTGCCGGCAGCGTGAGCAAGGATGAGCCGCCCCCCGAGATCAGGCACAGCACCAGATCGTCGGCGGTGAGCCCTTCGGTCAGCGCAAGGATGCGCTGCGCGGCGACATGGCCTGCCGCATCAGGCACCGGATGCGCCGCCTCAACGATCTCCACACGCTCTGGCACGCCGGCTGGCCGCTGCGGGACATGGTGGTAGCGGGTAACGACCAGACCTGAAAGCGGCGCATCTGCCGGCCACAGTGCTTCCACCGCATGCACCATAGAAGCGGCGGCCTTGCCGGCACCGAGCACCAAGGTTCGGCCACGCGGCGGTGGCGGCAGCCAGGCGGCGGTGTTTTTGAGCGGCAAGGCCCGCGTCACGGCTGCGCTAAAAAGATGCGCCAGAAATTCGCGCGGATGCTGGGCTGGATCCGGCGCTAAGGGCGCGCGCTCAGACTGGAGGGGGGGGCGCAAAGGTGAGGTCGTCATTCGGTGTTGTCTCCTTCACGCATTGTGAAACCGTGCCGCGAAGGATGGCTGACGAATCGCTGGCTGCCGGGTCGCCCACCCCAACAAAAACCGGATGGCGAAACTATTGCACCGCAGCGCCCGAGAGAAACCACCGGCTGATCAGCGCACGCTCCGCATCCGTGATGCCGGTGGCATTGTTCATCGGCATGACCTTGGACACCACCGCCTGCTGGTAGATCTCCTTCGCGTGCTGCTGCACCAGTTCCGGCGAATCGAGGCGGATATTTTTCATCTGCATCGTGGCACCGTGGCACAAGTAGCAGCGCTGTGCCAGCACCGGCTGTAATTTCGCATAAGAAACGGCTTCATTCTTTCTTAAACCTACGCTATAAGCTATTGTTTTGGTAGCATTTTGCGTGGGTTGCAGCCAGACGATCACACCGACAATCACCGCGATACCCACCAGCGCATACGGCAATGGATGCCGGTTGCGCCCGAGCTTGTAGCCATGGCGCAGCACGAAGAACTGGCGGATCGCCGCGCCGGCAGCCATCATCAACACCAAGATGATCCAGTTCTGCGGATGGCTCCAGGTAAAGCTGTAGTGATTGCTCAGCATCGCAAAGAGAACCGGCAGCGTGAAGTAGGTGTTGTGCACGCTGCGCTGCTTGCCGCGCTTGCCGTGGACCGGATCGACCGGCTCGCCGGCCTTGATGGAAGCGATAACGGTCTTCTGGCCCGGGATGATCCAGAAGAACACGTTGGCACTCATCGAGGTGGCGATCATCGCGCCCACCAGCAAAAAGGCCGCGCGCCCGGCAAACCAGTGACATGCCAGCCAGGCGGCGGCCACCACCAGCAGGCTCACCAGAATGCCCACTGTGCGCTCGCCGTTCTTGCGGTCGCCAAACACCTGGCAGATGGTGTTGTAAGCCGCCCAGAACACGACGAGAAACGAAAGCGATATCGCCACCGCAGCGCCGGGCGACCATGGCACCAAAGACTTATCGACCAAGTAAGTGCCGGCGTTCCACAGATACGAAACGGTAAAGAGCGAGAACCCGGTGATCCAGGTGGTGTAGCTCTCCCAGAAAAACCAGTGCAAATGCGGCGGCAGCTTGGGCGGCGCCACGGCGTACTTCACCGGGTGGTAGAAGCCGCCGCCGTGCACAGCCCACAGTTCACCGGTAGCGCCATCGGCACGCAGCTTTTCATCCTCAGGCGCTGTCAGGCTGCTGTCGAGAAAGACGAAATAGAAGGACGAGCCTACCCAGGCAATGGCGGTGATGACATGCACCCAACGCAGCAGCAGATTCGCCCAGTCGAGGAGATAGCTTTCCATGGTCTTTTCGTTCCTTCTTTCTTCGTACTTGCAGTTTCAATGACGAAGACGATGGCGTGCAGGTCGAACACGCAACTCTCGTCAACGATCTAAAACTGCTCACCACTGCGGGCGCTCTGAGCAGAGGGAAAAAGGCCGCGCACTGAGGTGCTCCGCTGCGACCGGATGATTGCGTTATGAAAAATGTTGGCGGGCAGATCCCAAAAGACCCGCAGTATCTGCCGGTTTGTCCGCTCGCATCGGCGAATTGGGCGCCACAGGAAATTCCAGCAGCAGCTGCGCCGCAACGCCCACCGCAATCACTTCGGGCTCCTTGCCGACGATGCCCGGCAAACCGATCGGGCAGCGCACCTGCGCCAGCTCGTCGGCCGTAAAGCCGCGCGCCGATAGTCGGTGCGAGAACGTAGCCCATTTGGTGCGGCTGCCGATCAGGCCGATGAAGGGCAAATCGCCATGCATCCGTTGGCGCTGCAGACAGGCGATCAGGATGTCCAGATCCTCGGCATGGCTGAAGCTCATCACGAGCACCGCAGAACCGCTGGCCAGCGAGGCAACGGCACCCTGCACCGGCTCGGAATGTTCGCAGTGGGTTCCGGCCGGAAGATCCGGTGGGAACACTCCATCGCGGCTGTCGATCCAGGTCAGCCGATAGGGCAAGGGCGCCAGCACGCGGGCCAGAGCGCTGCCCACATGGCCGCCGCCGAACAAGCTCACTGGCCGGTAATTCGCAGAGAGCCGAACGGCGAGCGAGTCTGAATCTGCCGCATTGACCACCGTAAAACGCAGGTGCACCACGCCGCCACAGCATTGCCCCAGTGCGGGGCCGAGCGGGTATCGCAGCACGGCATCCGGTATCGGCGCGGCGGCCTGCAGGCGCTGCCGCGCTTCACGCACAGCGTCGAACTCCAACCTGCCACCCCCGATGGTGCCGATCAGATCCGGCACCATATCCGCGTCGTCCATCCGGGCAGGAAAAACCGCCATCCAGGTACCGACCTCGCGCGGGACCGATCCTGCGGTCGCTTGGACTTCGACCAGCACACAGGTCTGGTGCGGCAGGCGGGCAATGAGTGAGCTCAGAAGTTCCATGAGCCCGCCAGCGACGCGCCC
>JBBSUX010000152.1:0-8614 GCA_038234045.1 Burkholderiales bacterium | reverse complement strand
TGCGTTACCCGCCGGCCTGATGGGTCGAGGGTCAGGGTTCCCACTGTCAGCAGCGGGGAGCCCGTGCCGGATCGCCGGCGCAGCTGAACCCGCACACGCGCCACCAGCTCGTCAAGATCGAAGGGCTTGGAGATGTAGTCGTCCGCGCCTGCCTCCAGGCCCTGCACCGCGTCACGGCCGGTGTCGCGGGCCGAGGCAATAATGACCGGGATCTCACTGCCGCCGCTGCGCAGGTGTTTCAGCACCTCCATGCCGTCCTGACCGGGCAGGCCCAGGTCCAGCACAGCCACTTCGTAGACGCCATTGGCTAGCGCAAGAACGGCAGCACGACCGTTCGTGACCCAGTCGACGCTCATTCCGGCTTTCTGCAGGCCCTGGCGCATGGCCTTGCCGACCATCGCATCGTCTTCGATCAGCAGAATTCGCATGGGGGGAGCAAGAAGAGCGCGGAATACGCGAAGCACACGAATTGTCGGGCCGCGCCAGCTTGGCAATCGATTATGGCGGCGCATGTATCGACATCGGGAGTGCGGAAAAGCCAGCTTCGTGACGGGATGTTTAAGCAGTCGTTAAGTGCAAGAATCGGACGATCGCCGACATGATGTATTCGACCCTTTCCCTCCAGGCGCAAGCCCTTCATAGCTGGCTGTTTCATGCGCTGGGGGCCGGCTTTGCTGCTTCGCCGCCTCTTCTTGCTTTTGCCTTGCTGGTGGAGCACGGTGCCGTCTGGCTGATTTTCGGCGTGTTGTTGGGGTCAGTTCTTCGTCGGCGTGCGCTGGGCTTTGAATGGCTCACTGCCCTGCTGCTGTTGGGGTGCGCGACCTTGCTTGCTCATGAGCTTGCGAAATGGATCGGGGCCCCGCGACCTTTCATGATCGGGATGAGCCCCGTCTATCTGCACCACGGCGCGCGTGGTGGATTCCCCAGCACCCACGCCAGTGCGCTTGGCGCCCTCACCTGCTTCTTGCTGCTGCGACCGCACTGGCGTCTGGAAGGGTTCGTCATCCTTGTCGTTTCTTTGGCAGTGGGATGGAGCCGGATTTACCTCGGCTTGCATTTTCCGCTGGACATCCTCGCGGGGTTCGCCCTTGGCGCGGCAATCGGCGCACTCGGCGCTGCGGCCTTTCAAGGGGCCGCCAAGTGGCGCCTCGGCCGACGCGCCAAAGCTGATTCGTCAACCGACCTGGTCAGTCCTTCGCTCGGCGCGCTGCGGTAGCCACCAGACACATCCCAATATGAAGATGGCGAGCACGGCAGATGCCGCATAGCGGCTCAACGCAAGCCCGCCCGCGTCATGCGGTTTGTCGAGAAAATCGCCCACTGTGGCGCCAAGTGGGCGGGTCAAAATAAACGCAATCCAAAACAGCACGGTGCCCGAAATATTCGTCCACCAGTGAGCCGCAAGCACAATTGCAAGGCCGGCTGCGAACACCGCAGCACCGCCCAAATATCCAAGTCCCCACCCGCCCTTGGAATCGGCCACCCAGTCGCCGAGCGCTGTGCCCAGCGTCTGTGAAAAAAGAATGGTCAGCCAATAAAAGAGCTCGGCCTTTCTGCTGACGATGCTGCTGACCGATACGGTCCCGCACATCAGCCGCCAGGTGCCGAGAGTCAGCAGCAGCAAGCTGACTAACAGGGCCGTTCCGCCGAGATAGCCGATGCCAAGCGAACGGTCGACAAAATCCGCGAGCGTCGTTCCCACAGTGGTGGTGGCAACGATGACGAGCCAGAAAAGGAAGGGATGGAACTTCTCTGCCTTGATCTGCGCCGCAACAACCACCGCAAAAACAGCCGCAAAGATGAATGTACCGGTCAGGTAGCCGAGGTTCATCGACATCGTGACCGCATCGCCGCCGGTTTCGCCCAGCGTGGTCGCGGCAATCTTGATCACCCAGAAACCCAGCGTGACCGCCGGGACCTTTGCAAAAAGCTCTGCTTGCTGCGCATCGTTCATTGCTGTCATTCCTTTTCCGTTAAGGGACGGGGTTCATGTCTGATCGCTTGCCGCGGATGCGCCCGACGACGCCCCGCTCCGGTGCGACGAAGAGGCGCGTATTTCAGCCATCGTTGCCAGCATCACACCGCAGGCGTCCAGTGCGACGCCAAAGGCCTCGCCCGCGAGCACTTCATACTCGTCGCGACGGGCTTGGCCCAGGCCGTCCGAAGCGCCCCGCATCATGGACGGATGGGTCATGAGCAGGTCGCCGTCGCCGGCTGCGTCAAGCCAGTTCTCCATCAAGCGGGCATAGCGCCCGGCGCCGCCTGAAAAGTCGTAGGAACCGATCAGCGCACGGTTCTGCGTGAACCCGGCTGCTGCCGCATCGGTTGCAAGCGCTTTTGCGCCCAGCAATTCGATAAGCCAGGGTTTGAGCGCTTCGCGAACCGGGGTTCGATCTGTGGGTGATCGGGGAGCTACTCCGGAGGCAGGAAACGGACGTCGGGTTGCCCTCAACCAGGGCCTCGCACCCGCATAGCGCCGCGCGAGGCGCTCCAACAACACGTCCCGGATCAATGGAAGTTGATGCACATGCTGGTGGCCATCGACGAAGTCAGGCGGCCTGCCTACAGCGCTCTCGAAGGCATCGAGCTGCGCATCGATCTCGCCCGAGAGCGCGGCTTTTGGCATGGCCCGCGCATAGGCGGCGCACCAAAGCAGCGGCAGCTGGCGCACCGGCTTCATCCTCAGCGGAACTTCGGTGAGATCGAAGTGCAGCCCAAGCTCGATCTGCGTGCGCGGCAATCGCCGCAATTGAACGGCATCGGCTGGCCAGCGGTCTCCCCCCACCATGCAACCCGCCGCCTGCACCCGACCAATATGTGCGAGCTTCAGCACCGATTCGCAAATGCCCGGGTGAAGGCCAACGTCGTCCACGGCGATGGCGATGCGCCGGAAGTTGCTGGCTGTCATGGCTGCGTTTGTGCCGCTGCGGCAGCTGGATCGGTTGCCGCGCAGTGCAATGCTGCGGCCATTGCCGGCTCACGGGGATCGACGCGCCAGAGCATTCGGCCTGCATCGGAAGCAACGCTTGTCGCAGCGCTCAGATACGGGAAAAGCTGAGCGAAATCGCCGCTCCCGACAACCCAGGTAGGAGGGCCGAGGCACAACAGCGGCGCGAGAGCCGACGGTTCAATCAACAGGGCTTTGGCCCGTGCTGGTGCGAACTGGCCTGCGTCGAGCAACTCCTTGCGCCAGGTGTCCCGCTGTCGGGCTTCTGGTGCTGCCCAATCCTCAACCACCACGACCGGCGCTTTCAGGCGTGCATAGATGGGCAGATCAAAGACATATTCCTGGACCATCACCACTGGCTCGCCCGGCGCGCGTTGCGCAGCCAGAGTCAACGCCAGTTCCCGTGAAGACTTCCTCGGATGGACCGTCAGTACGACCACCAGCCCCACGCCAGCCATGGCAGCAAGCGCTGGCCCCAACCACATCCAGATCGGGATGGGGTTCCGGCGATACCCACCAGCCCCATTCAATGCAAACGCCAGCAACACCGCCACGGGCGGCAACACCGGAAAGATGTAGCCCACCAACTTGGAAGCAGGGATGGAGAAGAACGCGGTGATGGCCACCACCCACACCACCATCAGAAGGCGGATCTGCCGACGCTGCGGTTGACCCGGCGCGGTAAGCGACGGCGCTCGGCGCAGGCCGAGCAGCCAGGGCGCAAACGGCAGCCATGCCAGCGCCAGCACTGCTACGTAGAACCAGACGGGCGCGACGTTGTTGAAGCCGGTATCCGCAAAACGCTCGAAATGCTGCACCACGATGAAGTAGTGAAAGAACTCGGGGAATTTGAGCTGCATCGCAATCAACCAGGGCCCTGCCAGCAGCGCGAAAAGCGCGATGCCCGGCAGCCACGTCAAACGCAGCAGCGCGCGGGGTTTACGCAGCCAAAGCAGCCACACCACCACCACCAGCCCCGGCAGCGCTACGCCGATGAGGCCCTTTGCCAGCATGCCGAATGCCGCCGCCGCGTAGGCGCCTGCAAGCGATCCGCGCCATGCAAGCCCCGCTTCCCGCGACAGGGCTGTATGGGCCAAGAGCACGATGGTGGCGGTGATGCAGCCCGCCACCAGCATGTCGAGATTGGCAAACTGCGAGCCGACAAAAAAGAGCGGCTGCAAAACCAGCGCCAGCACTGCGATGCGTGCGCTGCGCTGGTCGCACCAGCGGCGCACAAACATGAAGGTAGAGAAAGCGCCAAGCCAGCCACCCAGAAGCGGCGGCAGGCGGGCCGCCCATTCGTGCCAACCGAAGAGTGACATGGCGCCGGCACTCAACCAATAGAAAAGCGGTGGCTTGTGGAAATACGACAGACCGTTGAGCGTGGGCGTGATCCAGTCGCCGGAGCGCATCATTTCCCAGGCCACACCCACATACCGGCCCTCGTCGGGCAGCAGCAGCGGGCGCCATCCGATCGTTGCCGCCAGAACGAAAAAAATCAGCAATGCGGCCGTGAGCGGCTCATGCCCGAGTGCGGTGGCGCGCGCCCGCGTTATCAGCGCCCTCACTCTTCTGCCTTGAGGCCGTGCCCGCTGCTTTTGCGCACCACGAACAGCGGCCGGCGTTTGACTTCCTCGAAGATGCGTCCGATGTATTCGCCGAGGATGCCTAGCGAAATCAGCTGGATACCCGCAAAAGCCATGAGGCTGACAGCGATCGTCGTCCAGCCGCTGGTCTCATTGCCATAGAGCAGGTAGCTACCCGTGAGGTAGGCGCCATAGGCCATTGCCATCAACGCAAGCGCAAAGCCGGCTACGCTGAGCGCGCGCAAGGGCCAGGTGGTGAACGATGTAAGGCCGTCGAGCGAAAGGCTGATGAGCTGCATGACGTTGAAGTTGGTGCGGCCGTTGAGCCGGGGCGGCGGCACATAGGGCACAGCTACCGTGCGGTAACCGACCCAGGCATAGAGGCCCTTCATGAAACGGTTGCGCTCCGGCAGCGCCAGCAGTGTGTCGACTACTGTGCGGTCCATCAGGCGGAAATCCCCGGCGCCTTCGGGCACCTCGAACCGTCCGGTGGCATTGACCAGCCGGTAAAACCAGCGCGTCCCCAGCCGCTTGAAAGCGCTCTCGTCCTGCCGGTCCGATCGCAGCGCAAAGACCACATCCGCGCCTGCCATCCACTGCTTCACAAAAGTGGCAACGAGCGCCGGCGGGTGCTGTAGATCGGCATCCATCAGCACCACAACATCGCCGGCGGCGGCTTCCAGCCCTGCGGTCAACGCGGCTTCCTTGCCGAAGTTGCGGGAAAGCTCCAGCAAGCGCACATGACCCGATTGCAGCCACGGCTCCATCGCAGCAGGCGTCGCGTCGGTGCTGCCGTCGTCCACCAGGATGATCTCCCAGCGGCGGGCGCAGCTCTCGAGCATCGTCGCCAGGATCGGCAGGAGCTCGACGAGATTGTTCGATTCGTTGTGGCACGGGATCACGCACGACAGGCTGCGCGGATGACGCCTCATTCCCGTCGGTGCAGAGTCATCCGCAGCGCTCATCTCTGCCGCGGATGCGGAAAGGGGCATTGCTGGATCAACATCCCGCAGCTGCGCCAGCGCGTGCTGGGCTCCTGGAAGGGGCGCCGGGCGTGGCGCAAGACGAGAAGACATCTTGCTATTGTCGCGATCGGCAACTTAACGCCAACTTAATCCGGGCTTGAGGACCCTTCACCCGCCGGCGCCCGCCGCGCCGCATAGTCGACAAACCACGCCAAGCTCTCCGGATTGGCCATGGTTTCGCGATTCACCACTTTCTCCAATGGCTTGCCGAGCAACAGCTTCTTCACGGGCAGCTCCTGCTTCTTGCCCGAAAGTGTGCGTGGAATGGCCGGCACGGCGAACACAGCGTCGGGCACGAAACGCGGCGACAACGCACTGCGGATGGCGCCGGCAATACGGCTTTGCAAGCCCTCGTCCAGCACCTGGCCTTCGCGCAGCACGACAAAAAGCGGCATGAAGCTGTCGCGGCCCAGATGCTCCAGATCGACCACCAGCGCATCGAGCACCTCGGGCAATGCCTCGACCGCGCTGTAGATTTCGCTGGTGCCCATGCGCAGGCCGTGGCGGTTGATGGTGGCGTCGCTGCGGCCATAGATGGTGCAGCTGCCATCACTGTCGATCTTCAACCAGTCGCCGTGGCGCCACACGCCGGGAAAGGTGTCGAAATAGCTCGCCAAATAGCGCTTGTCGTCAGGGTCGTTCCACAAATGGAGCGGCATCGCCGGAATCGGCTGCGTGCACACCAGCTCGCCCACTTCGTCGATGAGCGGTTCGCCCGCATCGTTCCAGGCCTCAACCGCGTGGCCGATCTGGCGGCACTGCATGCGGCCCGGCACCTGCGGCAGTTCGCGATGGCCGCCGACGAAGGCTCCGGCAAAGTCGGTACCACCAGAGATGTTGCACCACCAGATGTCGTGCGTGCCGATGCGCTCGAACTGCGCAGTGCCCCAGCGCTGCACGTCTTCGGACAGGGGCGATCCGGTGGAGCCCAATGCCCGCACGCGGGACAGATCGCCGCAGGCGCCAATATCAACGCTGGCCTTCATGCACTGCGTGTAGAACGCCGCGCCGGCTCCGAAGAAGCCGACGCCATGCCGCGCCGCAAAGCGCCACAGCGTGCCCCAATCGGGCGCCTGCTTGCTGCCGCCCGGGCTGCCGTCGTAGAGGCAGATGGTGGTGCCGCCCACCAGCCCCGCCATTTGCGCATTCCACATGATCCAGCCGGTAGAGCTGTACCAGTGAAAACGCTCACCCCAGCTGTTGGCTTCGTAGCTGGAGCCGACATCGTTGTGCAGGTTGCACGCATGCAGGGTGAGGAGCACGCCGCCATGACCATGCACCAGTGCCTTCGGCAAGCCGGTGGTGCCGCTGGAATAGACGATCCACAGCGGGTGATCGAACGGCAGAGATTCCGGCTCGAAAGCCGCAGATTCAGCATCATTCTGGCCTGTAGCGCTTTCCCAATAATCGCTACTAGCTATTTTTTTAGAAGCGTATGGCGTGCGCACAACGAGCAACTGCTGCACGCTCGGCAACTCCGCGCGCAGGTTTTCCACGACGTCACTGCGGTCGATCGCCTTGCCGGCATAGAAAACCCCATCGCTTGCGATCAGCACCTTGGGTGCTATCTGGCGAAACCGGTCGAGCACCGCGCTGGCACCCATGTCGGGCGCGCAAACGCTCCAGACCGCACCGATTGCTGCGCAGGCCAAAAATGCCACCGCCGCCTCCGGCCCGTTGGGCAGCACCGCCACCACCCGGTCGCCGGCCACTACGCCCTGCTTTTGCAACCAGAGCGCCACCGACGCCACCTGCCGGCGCAGCTCGGGCCAGGACATCTCGCGCACGTTGCCCTCTTCGTCTTCACTGATGATGGCCGGCATTCCGGCCGCCTCTGCTGGCTCGACATGGCGCAGCACCTGGCGCGCGTAATTGACCTGAGCACCTGGAAACCACCGCGCGCCGGGCATGCGGTTTTCGGCCAGCACGCCTGAATGCGGCGTGGGCGAGAGCATCCCGGCGTGATCCCACATGCTTTGCCAAAACGCATCGAGGTCGGTTACGGACCAATGTCGCAGCGCTTCGTAGTCTGCAAAAACCGGCCCGCCACGTTCCTGCAACCACTGCTGGTAGAGGCGCAAGCGCGGAATGAAAGGCGGACGCGCGGCGCCTGCGGGGGGTGATGTGTTTCCGGTAAAACTATTCATAGCGGTGCGCTCAGGACAAGGACGCATGGGGCGATGCATGGAGTGTGGATAGCAGTCGCCAAACCCGTCGCAAAAATTTCTTCAAAACGAGTTGTAAGCAACTTGCCCAGCGTCAGCGGTAAAGCAAGGTGGGCAGCCACATCGTGAGCGGCGACCAGAGCGCGGCGATCAGCATGTCCAGCAATGCCACCGCAACCAGCGGTAGCACCGCCCTGGAGATCCGGCTCAGCGAAACCTCGGCAATGCCGCAGCTCACGAACAGGCAAATGCCCACCGGCGGCGTGAGCATCCCGATCGCAAGATTGGTCACCACCAACACGCCAAACTGCACCGGGTCGATCTGCATCTGCGGCGTCAGCAATGCCAGCACCGGCACCACCAGCAGCAGCGCGGCGGTGGTCTCCATCACGCAGCCGATGACGAGCAACAGGCCCAGCACCAGCAGCAGCAGACCGAGCGGCGGCAGCGCCATCGAATTGACAAAGACGTTGAGCAACTGGGCGCTCTGCTGCATGGTCAAGAGCCAGCCGAAAACCTTTGCCATCGCGATGATGAACAAGATGCCGCCTGCTACCACTTGTGAGCGCACGATCAGACCCGGCAGGTCGCGCCACGCCAACTCCCGGTTGATCACCGTGCCGACCAGAAGTGCATAGAACACAGCCAACGCCGCACCCTCGGTGACGGTGACGATGCCCCCCAAAATACCGCCCAGAACGATCACGGGCGCACCCATCGACCACAGGGCCGCACGGCCGCTGCTAGCCACCCGCTTCCAGGTGAAAGCGCGGCGCCCGCCGTAGCCGTTACGCCACGAAATCAGGATCGCCACAAGCATGAACGTCACGCCAAGCAACAAACCCACCAGCAAGCCGCCGGCGAACAACTGTGAGGTCGAGATGTTGGTCA
>JBBSUX010000151.1:0-8644 GCA_038234045.1 Burkholderiales bacterium | reverse complement strand
CGACCACAAGAAGATCGGCATCATGTACATGGTGTTGAGCATCGTGATGCTTTTGCGCGGGTTTTCCGATGCACTTCTGATGCGGACGCAGCAGGCGATTGCCTTCGGCGACAACCCGGGTTTTCTGCCGCCGCACCACTACGACCAGATCTTCACCGCGCACGGCGTGATCATGATTTTCTTCTTTGCCATGCCGATGATCACGGGCTTCATGAACTACCTCGTGCCGCTGCAGATTGGCGCGCGCGACGTGGCGTTTCCATTCCTGAACAATTTCAGTTTTTGGATGACCGTGGGCGGTGCCGCGCTCACGATGGCATCGCTTTTCATCGGTGAATTCGCACGCACCGGCTGGCTCGCCATGCCGCCGCTTTCCGGTATCCTGCACAGCCCTGACGTGGGGGTGGACTACTACATCTGGTCGCTGCAGATAGCCGGGGTTGGAACGCTGCTGTCCGGCATCAACCTGATTGCCACCATCGTGAAGATGCGCGCCCCCGGCATGGGCCTGATGAAGATGCCGATCTTCACCTGGACGGCACTCTGCACCAACATACTGATCGTCGCCGCGTTCCCGGTGCTGACTGCGGTGTTGGCCCTGCTTGCGCTCGACCGCTATGCCGGCATGGCGTTTTTCACGAACGACATGGGTGGCAACATGATGATGTATGTCAACCTGATCTGGATCTGGGGCCACCCCGAGGTGTATATCCTGATCCTGCCGATATTCGGCGTCTTCTCGGAGGTGGTGTCCACCTTTAGCCGTAAACGGCTTTTCGGTTATGCGTCGATGGTCTACGCCACCATCGTGATCACGGTGCTGTCCTACCTGGTGTGGCTGCACCATTTCTTCACGATGGGCTCGGGTGCCAGCGTGAACTCGTTCTTCGGGATCACGACCATGATCATCTCGATCCCGACGGGGGCGAAGATATTCAACTGGCTGTTTACGATGTATCGCGGCCGTATCCGGTTCGAGCTCCCGATGATGTGGACCATCGGCTTCATGATCACTTTCGTGATCGGCGGCATGACGGGTGTATTGCTGGCAGTTCCGCCGGCCGACTTCGTGCTGCACAACAGTCTTTTCCTGATTGCACACTTCCACAACGTGATCATTGGTGGCACGGTGTTCGGTGCTTTTGCCGGCATCAATTTCTGGTTCCCCAAAGCATTCGGCTACAAGCTCGACGTCTTCTGGGGCAAAGTGTCGTTCTGGTGCTGGCTCGTTGGTTTCTGGATGGCGTTCATGCCCCTGTACATCCTCGGCCTGATGGGTGTCACGCGCCGTCTGAGCCACTTTCAGGATATGTCGCTGCAGATCTGGTTTCAGATCGCTGCAGCCGGCGCAGTGGTGATCGCACTCGGCATCGCCGCTTTCATCATCCAGCTGGTGGTGAGCTACAAGAAGCGCGAGGAACTGCGCGACGTCACCGGCGATCCATGGGATGCGCGGTCGCTGGAGTGGTCCACCTCATCGCCGCCACCCGAGTACAACTTCGCTTTTACGCCGGTGGTGCACGACCTGGACGCTTGGTGGCAGATGAAGCAGCGCGGCTATGAGCGGCCGCTCGAAGGCTACCGTCCGATCCATATGCCAAAAAACACGTCGGCCGGTTTCTTCCTGGGAATGCTGAGTGCGGCGGTGGGCTTCGCGCTGATCTGGCACATGTGGCTGATTGCGGGCATCGCATTCGTGGCATTGCTCGTGGTGGCCATCGGCCACACCTTCAACTACAAGCGTGACTACTACATAGGTGCCGAAGAAGTGACCCGAACCGAGAACCAACGCACCCGCATGCTGGAGGCCGTCCATGTCTGAAGCCATGAGCTTGCCAGGTAGCGCGAACTCCGACGGTGAGTTGCCGCGCGGCGCAGTGGCGCGGGAAGAGGCGCTGAGCTTCCACCAGACCGAAGACCACCATCCGGAAAATGGCACGCTCTTGGGATTCTGGCTCTATCTGATGAGCGACTCCCTCATCTTCGCCTGCCTCTTTGCGGCCTACGGCGTGCTGGCTCGCAGCTATGCGGGAGGCCCTACCGGGGCGCAGCTATTCGACCTGCCAGTGGTAGCGCTCAATACTTCAATGCTGCTGCTGTCCTCGATCACCTACGGATTCGCTATGCTGGAGATGCAGAAGCGCCGGGTCAACCCGATGCTGATCTGGCTGGTGATCACCGGCTTGTTGGGCATGGTTTTCATCGGACTTGAACTGCAGGAGTTCACGCACCTGATCCACGACGGTGCCGGGCCGCAGCGCAGTGCTTTCCTGTCGTCGTTCTTCACGCTGGTGGGAACACACGGGCTGCACGTCACTTTCGGTATCGTCTGGCTCGTGACCCTGATGGTGCAGGTGAAGAAGGTCGGGCTCACCGCCGATAACCGTCGCCGCCTGATGTGCCTTTCGATGTTCTGGCACTTTCTGGATGTGATCTGGATTGCCGTTTTTACTTTCGTTTATCTGATGGGGGTATTGCCATGAGCACGGCGAGGCAGACGCAGCAGCATCCGCATGCCGCGAACCATGCGCATGGTGGCGGAGCAGACGGCCATCACCACGAAGAGCATGACGAAACCGGAGGCGCCGGCCACAGCACGTTCAAGGGCTACATGACCGGGTTCGTCCTGGCGGTGGTGCTCACGGCCATTCCGTTCTGGATCGTGATGAGCGGTGTGTTCGCGAGCTCCCAGACGACAGCGCTCGTGATCCTCGGGTTCGCCACTGTCCAGATCGTGGTGCACATGATCTACTTCCTGCACATGAACACCAAGGCGGAAGGGGGCTGGACCTTGCTCGCCTTGATCTTCACGCTGGTGCTGGTCGTGATCACGCTGGCCGGGTCGCTTTGGGTGATGTATCACCTGAACGCGAACATGATGCCTGGCATGTCGGGCACGATGAATATGCCCTGATGGCATCTGGCAGCAAAGGTCGCAGCACTGCGGTCCCAGCTTCGTTGTCGGCGCTGCTGAAGGCGCCGGCAAAAAGGCGCCGACTGCTGCCGATGCTGCTGACTCTGGTTCTGTGCGCGGGGTTCCTGGCACTTGGAACCTGGCAGGTCGAGCGCCGCACCTGGAAGCTGGCCCTGATCGCTGCGGTTGACGCAAGGGTTAGGGCGCCTGCGGCCGATGCTCCCGGCCCTTCCGGCTGGCCTGCCATCACACGTGAGTCGGCCCCATATCGCCATGTTCAGGTCACAGGTCGTTTTCTGGCGGGGCACGACACCCTCGTGCAGGCCACCACGGAGCGCGGTGCCGGGCACTGGGTTCTGACGCCGCTGCGCACGACTGCAGGCTGGATGGTCTTGGTCAACCGGGGCTTTCTTGCAACGCCACGCGGCAATGAGGATGCAGCTGACGGGGGCACTGGCGCCAATAGCGCCGTACATGCGCCGGTTGCGGCCCTGGGTATCGCGCGCCCGGCCGCGCCTCCCGGCGAACAGGTCACGGTTGCCGGCCTGCTGCGCATCACCGAACCGGGTGGCGCCTTTTTGAGGCATAACGCACCCGAGGACGGTCGATGGTATTCGCGGGACGTGGCGGCGATCGGTTCAACACTGGGGCTTCCTCCTGCTGAAATGCAGGCGCCGTATTTCATTGATGCAGAAGCCGGTGCCAATGGCTCGCAGCCGCTACCTTCAAATGGCCGGTCGGTGGTCGTCGGCCACGCGTCGGAACCGATCGGTGGCATGACGGTGATTAACTTTCACAACAGTCATCTGCTCTACGCCATCACCTGGTACACGCTGGCTTTGATGTCGGCGTGGGCAACGTGGCGGGTCAGTCGCCCGGAGGAAGAAACTCCATCCGGAGAAGGAGATGCCGACGTTGACGCTCCGTCAGGCCAGAATACGCGTTGACGCCGCTTGATGGCACATAGACCAGCCCGCCCGACTGCCTCCATGTCCCTCATCCGCCCCACCTCCCGCACCCCATCTTCTGGCCGCGCGGCGCGCTTTGCGGCGCCGTCAGCCCGTGCTAGGGTTGCCGGGACCCATCCGCCGCCTGTGCTGGACGACGGCACCGGGCTGAAGAATCTGGCGCAGCTGATCGAGTTGCGCTGGATCGCGGTGTTTGGCCAGATTGCCACCATCGCGGTGGCGACGCTGGGCCTGGGCGTCGTACTTCCGCTGCGGCAGATGGCGGCGCTGCTGGCCGCACTCGCGGCCTTCAACATCGTGAGCCATCTGCGCTGGAGAACCCAGCGCGAGGTCACCAATGGCGAACTCTTCGTCGCGCTGCTGGTGGATGTGGGCATGCTCACCGGCCAGCTTTATCTCAGCGGCGGCGCCACCAACCCGTTTGCCTTTCTGTATTTGCTGCAGGTAACGCTTGGCGCGGTGCTGCTGCGGGCCTGGTCTACCTGGACCATTCTGGGCGTCACCACGGTCTGTCTGGCGGGGCTTGCGCTGTGGGCTGATCCGCTCCTTCTGCCGCATACGGCTGAGGGCTCGCTGGCCGATCCGTATGTTGACGGATTGCTGATCTGCTTTTTGCTCAACGCGGCGTTGCTAGTAGTGTTCATCAGTCGAATCGGGCGCAACCTGCGCGAGCGTGAATCACGGCTCGCGAGCTTGCGCCAACGCGCCGCAGAAGAGGAGCACATCGTTCGCATGGGCTTGCTGGCATCCGGCGCCGCGCACGAACTGGGCACGCCGTTATCCACCCTGGCGGTGATCCTGGGCGACTGGCGGCGCATGGAGCCCTTTCGCTCCAATCCCGACCTGCTGCAGGAGGTGGGCGAGATGCAGGCGCAGGTGCAACGCTGCAAGAAGATCGTCAGCGGAATATTGCTCTCTACCGGCGGTCCACGAGGCGAATCGTCGGCACAGACCACGGTGCGCCGCTTTCTCGATCATGTGGTGGCGCAGTGGCAGCAGGCGCGGCCCTCTTCGGCGCTGGAATACGACAATCGTTTCACGCCCGATCTGCCGATGGTGGCGGATTCGGCCCTGCAGCAGATGGTGGGCAACGTGCTGGACAACGCGCTTGAAGCCTCGCCTGCCTGGCTGCGGCTGGAGGCCCGGCGTGAAGAAGAAAACCTGGTTCTCGCTGTGGTCGATGCGGGTCCCGGCTTCGCGCCCAAGATGCTCGCGGAATTCGGCAAGCCCTACCAGTCGGGCAAGAGCCAGCCGGGGCGCGGCTTGGGACTTTTTCTGGTGGTGAATGTTGCGCGCACCTTGGGTGGATCGGTGCATGCGCAGAACCGGCCGCCGGGCAAGACGGTGCGCAGCGGCGCGGCAGCCGATGTCGGCATGGATGTGGATGATGCCGAGCGCTTTCCTGCAACCGCGCCGGGCGGCGCTGTAGTGACGGTCACGCTGCCACTGGCGTCTATCGTGCTCGATCGTCCACTGAAAGAAGGGGCATCCCATCATGGCCGATGAAACCTGGCCGCCACCTGTCGGTGATGAGGACCCGCAGAACGAAGCTGCGGATCAGCGTCTCTTGCTGATCGTCGAGGACGATGCCGCCTTTGCCCGCACGCTCTGCCGCTCTTTCGAGCGTCGTGGCTACGAGGTGATCATGGCGCCGAGCCTCGACGCCATGAACGCGCTGCTGGAATCGCATGCACCCGACTATGCGGTGGTCGATCTGAAGCTTGCGGGCGAGGCCTCGGGGCTGGCCTGCGTGCAGGCCCTGCATGCCTTTGACGAGGAGATGCTGATCGTGGTCCTCACGGGCTTCGCGAGCATCGCGACCGCCGTCGAATCCATCAAGCTCGGCGCCTGCCACTATCTGGCCAAACCGGCCAACACCGACGACATTGAAGCAGCCTTCGGCCGCGCCGAGGGCAATGTCGGGGTCGAGCTCACCCAGCGCACCAGTTCGATCAAGACGCTGGAGTGGGAGCGCATCCATGAAACGCTGGCCGAGACCGGCTTCAACATCTCGGAAACCGCTCGGCGGCTCGGTATGCACCGCCGAACGCTCGCGCGCAAGCTCGGCAAGCTACAGGTGAAGTAGCGATCACGGACTCATTTGTTCGAACGAAATATGGCTCGTTTCCTTTACCCGTAAGCACTACTTACTACTGAAAAAATAGCAAGTTTC
This sequence comes from Burkholderiales bacterium, assembly GCA_038234045.1. Taxonomy (GTDB): domain Bacteria; phylum Pseudomonadota; class Gammaproteobacteria; order Burkholderiales; family Burkholderiaceae_C; genus JBBSUX01. The sequence continues at coordinate 2,589 of JBBSUX010000151.1, read as the reverse complement.
CCCGACTAGTCGCACCCTCTCCCGAGCGATTTCTTTTCTTGCGCGAAATCACGGCCGAGCTGGCTCAAGTTGGTGCCCGAACGGTCGAAATCCATTGTGCAAAGCGGCACTTGTGTCTGATCGGTCATCCAGACTGGCAGCAACCATGCCGCGCCACAACGAAGCGACCGGCGGCATCACGGCTGGAAGAAGCAAGGAACAACTTACATCATGCGAAACCTCAAGATCGGCGCCCGGCTCGCCCTGGCCTTTGGCATCGTGCTCCTGATCCTGGCAGCGACAGCTGCTGTCGGTGTCTGGCGCCTGCGGGACCTGGCAAACACCACGCGCGTGCTCGCTACCGTCGACAGCCAGAAGCTCATGCTGGCCCAGGAATGGCGCAACCAGGTCGATCTGAACTGGGCGCGAACGCATGCGCTTCTCTTGGAGGCCGACATGTCGCGCATGGACATGTGGGATGCGGAGCTGGCCGATGGCGCGAAGAACACGGCGGACGTGGAAAAGCGCCTGTCCGCTCTGGTGGTAGACAGCACCGGCCGGGCATTGATCGCCAAGGTGGAAGCGGCGGCTGCAGCGTATGCCAAGTCCAGCGCCGAGCTCAAGACGACACGGCGCAACGGAACAGATGTTTTTTTTGACATCGACGGCTTCCTCAAGCCACAGTCAAAAGCGTACAGGCAGGCGATCCATGCGCTCGATGAGCATCAGCAGAAAATCTATGATGCTTCGGTAGTCGCGGCCACAGCCAACGCGGTCAAGGGCGAACGCATCATGATGGCCTGCGGAGCCGCTGCGATATTGCTGGGCGCATTCTTCGCGTTCGCGCTCGCGCGCTCCATCGTCAGGCCGATCCGTCAGGCGTCTGCCAGCGCGGAGCGCATTGCAGCTGGTGACCTGAGCGAATCGATTGATGCGCATGGTCGCGACGAAGCAGCCGGATTATTGCTAGCACTGCAATCCATGCAGGCCAATCTGGAGCGGATGGTCGCGGGCGTGCGCTCCAACGCCGAAGGCGTGGCGACAGCGAGCGCGCAAATTGCGCAGGGCAACAACGATCTCTCTTCGCGCACCGAGGAACAGGCGTCCGCGCTACAGCAGACTGCGGCTTCGATGGAAGAGCTCAGCTCCACCGTTCAACAGAACGCCGACAACGCACAGCGGGCCAATGAGCTTGCGCAAGGGGCCACTGGTGTGGCGGTGCAGGGCGGCGAGGTAGTGGCGCAGGTGGTCGAAACCATGAAGGGCATCAACGAAAGCTCACGACGTATCGGCGACATCATCGGCACCATCGACTCGATCGCGTTCCAGACGAATATTCTGGCGCTCAATGCAGCGGTGGAAGCCGCTCGCGCCGGCGAACAGGGCCGGGGCTTTGCGGTGGTGGCGAGCGAAGTGCGCAGCCTCGCGGGCCGCAGCGCCGATGCGGCCCGCGAGATCAAGACGCTGATCGGTGCCAGCGTAGAGCGCGTGCAACAAGGATCGACCCTGGTCGATCGAGCGGGTGTCACGATGCAGGAAGTCGTTTCATCCATCCGCCGCGTTACCGACATCATGGGCGAGATCAGTGCAGCGAGCAGCGAGCAGAGCGCGGGTGTGGCGCAGGTGGGCGATGCCATTGCACAGATGGACCGTGCCACGCAGCAAAACGCTGCGCTGGTCGAGGAAAGCGCAGCTGCCGCAGGAAGTCTGCGCATGCAGGCTGACGAACTGGTGGGTGCGGTAGCGGTGTTCCGCCTGCGGGACGGTACAGGCGGGCGCAGCGCGGTTGCCGATTCGCAAGCTGCCACGCTGGCTGCGCCAAAGGCCGGCCTATCGGCTGCGGGGCATGGGGCAGACGGCGGACTTCTGTTGGCTGCCTCCGCCTGATCGGAGTCGTGCTGTGCGACATGCTGCGGTGTCGCTGGCGAGGCTTGTCAAGCGGCCTGCGCGCTCCATTCATTTCGCTGCGCTGTCGTTCTCGTTTTCTCCGCGCCGTGCATAGAAGCGCGAGATTTCTGTAATTTCTTCCGGCGTCATGTTGCGCGCCACATTGCGCATCTGGGCGAAGCTGTCGTTGCGCCGTGCGTCGGTGGAGAAATTGGTGAGCTGTGTATGCAGATAGACCTCCGGCATGCCTTCGAGCCAGGGTGCGCCAAGCTTGTGGTCGATACCGCCGTGGCAGGAAATGCAGGGCACGATATTGCGCAGCGGGTCGCCCACCCGCACCAGCGATGGGCCGCCGCTGCCGTCCGCCATGACCGGAGCGCGCCGCGCTTTCGGCAAAGAGGTGTAGTAGGCCGCCAGGTCTGCAATGTCCTTGTCGCTCACGCCTTGCGCCATGGCCTGCATCACCGCGCTCGATCGCATGCCGGCCTTGAAATCATGCATCTGCTTGATGATCACTTCGGGGTACTGGCCCGCCAGATTCGGCGCGTTGTTGGCTTCGCTCAATCCCTGCGATCCATGGCAATCCGATTTCTTCAAAGACTTTTGCCAAAGGATCTCCTACATTAAGTCTCGTATAAGACACCATTCCTGTAAGCACCAGCGCAAGCGCCACGTAAAGAATTGTACAAATTATCAATGCGTAAATCATTGCTCTTGGTAAAT
>JBBSUX010000150.1:0-8682 GCA_038234045.1 Burkholderiales bacterium | reverse complement strand
CTGCGTGACCTCGACGCCGCACTTCTCGCAGATCACGCCGCGGTGCTTCAGTCGCTTGTACTTGCCGCACAGGCACTCGTAGTCCTTGATCGGGCCGAAAATCTTGGCGCAGAACAGGCCATCGCGCTCGGGCTTGAAGGTGCGGTAGTTGATGGTTTCGGGCTTTTTGACTTCCCCGAATGACCATGAGCGGATTTTTTCTGTCGAAGCCATACCAATACGAATGGCATCGAAATGCTAGTCCGGCGTGAATTGCTTGAACAGGTCGAGTAGTGATTTCATTGACTCATTCCTTAATTAAATCTTGAGAACGAAGACATCTGAGGGATGGGAGCGGGGGCCTCTGATCAGTTGAGGACAGAGCAAGTAGCTTCGCTCTTGGTCTGTCCCGCAAGGTCTCGGGCTTGTCTTTCCCGCAGCATCCAAGGCTTGTTCGTCAGCCATGCCCTATGAGCGTTCGAGTTCGATGTCTAGACCAAGCGAACGAATCTCCTTGACCAGCACATTGAACGATTCCGGCATGCCGGCTTCGATCGTGTGTTCGCCCTTGACGATGCTTTCGTACACCTTGGTACGGCCTTGCACGTCGTCGGACTTGACGGTGAGCATCTCTTGCAGCACGTAGGCGGCGCCATAAGCCTCCAGCGCCCACACTTCCATCTCGCCGAAACGCTGACCACCGAACTGCGCCTTGCCGCCCAACGGCTGCTGGGTGACCAGCGAGTAAGGACCGGTGGAGCGCGCATGCATCTTGTCGTCGACCAAGTGGTGCAACTTCAGGAAGTGCATGTAGCCAATGGTGGTCGGCCGCTCGAACGGCTCACCACTACGTCCGTCGATCAACATCGCCTGCGTACGGCTGGCAGTGAGCCCCTTGACGGCAGCGATGTCATCTGGGTACGCAAGCTGGAGCATGTTGCGGATGTCCTGCTCTTTCGCGCCGTCGAATACCGGCGTGGCAAACGGAACGCCGTTGGTCAGGTTCTTGGCCATCTCAACAACGTCGTCGTCGCTCAGATCACCTAAAGTTTCTTTGCGGCCCGAGCCGTTATAGAGCTCTTCCATGAACTTGCGCAACTCGGAGGCTTTGGCTTCCTGCTGCAGCATGTTGCCGATGCGATGCCCGATGCCCTTGCCGGCCCAGCCCAGATGGACCTCCAACACCTGCCCAACGTTCATCCGCGACGGCACGCCCAATGGATTGAGCACGATATCGACAGGTGTGCCGTCTGCCATGTAGGGCATGTCTTCGACCGGGACGATCTTGGACACCACGCCCTTGTTGCCGTGCCGGCCAGCCATCTTGTCGCCCGGTTGCAGGCGGCGCTTCACAGCCAGATAGACCTTGACCATCTTCAGCACACCAGCCGGCAGTTCGTCGCCCTGGGTAAGCTTCTTGCGCTTTTCTTCAAAAGCCAGATCGAAACTGTGGCGCTGTTGCTCGATGGTGTTCTTGATCGATTCCAGCTGCGCCGCAACATCGTCATCCGCCGGACGGATATCAAACCAATGGTATTTGTCGATCGACGCCATATAGGCCTTGTCGATCTTGGTTCCCTTGGCCAGCTTGTTCGGGCCGCCATTGGCAGCCTTGCCATTCAGGAGCTTCTCGATCCGGTCGAACGCGTCTGCCTCGACGATGCGGAGCTGATCGTTCAGGTCGAGCCTGAAACGCTTGAGCTCATCGTCGATGATCTGCTGGGCCCGCTTGTCGCGCGTGATGCCTTCACGGGTGAAGACCTGCACATCGATGATGGTTCCCTGCGAACCTTGCGAAACGCGCAGTGACGTGTCCTTCACGTCGCTGGCCTTCTCGCCGAAGATCGCACGCAGAAGCTTCTCTTCTGGCGTCAACGTGGTCTCGCCCTTGGGGGTGACCTTGCCGACCAGTGTGTCGCCAGGCTGAACCTCGGCTCCCACATAGATGATGCCGGATTCATCCAGCCGGTTGAGCTGCTGCTCTGCCAGGTTTGGAATATCACGGGTGATTTCCTCGGCCCCGAGCTTGGTGTCACGCGCCATCACCACCAGTTCCTCGATATGAATCGAGGTGTAGCGGTCTTCAGCGACGATGCGCTCGCTGATCAGGATCGAATCCTCGAAGTTGTAGCCGTTCCAGGGCATGAAGGCGATGAGCATGTTTTGCCCGATCGCGATTTCGCCCAGGTCCGTCGAAGCACCGTCGGCGAGCACATCACCCTTTTGCAGTTTGTCGCCCTTCTGGACAATCGGCCGCTGATGGATATTGGTGTTCTGATTCGAGCGCTGGTACTTGATCAGGTTGTAGATGTCCACGCCCACTTCGCCAGCGACCGCTTCGCCGTCGTTGACGCGAATCACGATGCGCGAACCGTCCACATAGTCCACGATACCGCCTCGGCTTGCAGTGACCACGGTGCCAGAATCGACCGCTGCGACGCGTTCGATACCGGTTCCCACCATGGGTTTTTCAGGCCGCAAAACAGGCACAGCCTGCCGCGACATGTTGGCGCCCATGAGCGCACGGTTCGCATCGTCATGCTCCAGGAATGGCACGAGTGAAGCCGCCACGGAAACGATCTGCGCTGGCGACACATCCATGTATTGGACACGGTCAGCGGAAACGAGTACGGATTCACCTTTCTCGCGGGCGGAGACCAGTTCTCCGGTCAGACGGCCTTCCTTGTCGAGGACGGCATTAGCCTGCGCGATCACATACTTGCCCTCCTCGATCGCGGAGAGATAGTCGATGTCCATCGTGACCTTGTTGTCGATCACCCGGCGATACGGCGTTTCGATGAAGCCGTAGTCGTTCAGGCGCGCATACAAGGCCAACGAGTTGATCAGGCCAATGTTCGGGCCTTCCGGCGTCTCGATCGGACAGACACGGCCGTAGTGAGTGACGTGCACGTCACGCACCTCGAATCCAGCACGTTCGCGCGTCAATCCGCCCGGGCCAAGCGCCGAGACACGTCGCTTGTGAGTAATTTCCGCCAGCGGATTGGTCTGGTCCATGAACTGCGACAACTGCGAAGCCCCGAAGAACTCCTTGAGCGCCGCAGAAATCGGCTTGGAATTGATCAGGTCATGCGGCATGAGCGGCTCTTGCTCAGCCTGCCCCAAACGTTCCTTCACCGCCTTTTCAATGCGGGCGAGACCCGTACGGTACTGGTTTTCAGCCAGCTCGCCGACACAGCGCACGCGTCGATTGCCGAGGTGGTCGATATCGTCCACTTCGCCATGGCCGTTGCGCAGATCGACGAGGATCTTGACCACTGCGAGGATGTCCTCGTTGGTCAGGACCATTGGCCCGGTCGAACCTTCGTTGCCAACCTTCGCATTGAATTTCATGCGGCCGACACGCGAAAGATCGTAGGTGTCGGGGTTGTAGAAGAGACGCTGGAACAAGGCCTGCACCGCGTCTTCTGTCGGCGGCTCGCCTGGGCGCATCATGCGGTAGATCGCCACGCGAGCAGCAAACTCATCCGTCGTGTCGTCCACCCGCAGCGTTTGCGAGATGTAGGCCCCTTGGTCCAGCTCGTTGGTGTAGATGACCTGGATATCCTGAATCGCACTGGTGCGCAGCTTCTTCAGCAGGGCTTCAGTCAACTCGTCGTTTGCCTTGGCGATTACTTCACCGGTGTCCGCATCGACAAGATCACGCGCTACGACGCGACCGACCAGAAAGTCTTCCGGAACGCTGATATGCGTTGTGCCGCTTTCCTCAAGCTCCCGCGTGTGGCGCGCAGTGACGCGCTTGTCCTTGGCCACCACCACCTTGCCGGATTTGTCGGTGATGTCGAACCGTGCTACTTCGCCTCGCAGGCGCTCAGACACGAACTCCATCTGCGCACCACTGTCCATCAGACGGAAGTTGTCGTTCACGAAGAAGTTGGCAAGAATCGATTCCGAGTTCAGGCCGATGGCCTTCAGCAGGATCGTCACCGGCATCTTGCGCCGACGGTCCACGCGGAAATACAGCAGGTCCTTGGGGTCGAATTCGAAATCGAGCCAGGAACCGCGGTAGGGGATCACACGGGCAGAAAACAGCAATTTGCCCGAGCTGTGGGTCTTGCCCTTGTCATGCTCGAAGAAAACGCCGGGAGACCGATGCAGCTGCGAAACAATGACGCGCTCGGTTCCATTGATGATGAATGAGCCCTTGTCGGTCATCAAGGGCACTTCGCCCATGTAGACCTCTTGCTCCTTGACTTCCTTCACGACATTCGACTGCGACGTAGAAGAGTCTCGGTCATAAATGATGAGCTGGACTTTGGCACGTACGGCGGATGAAAAGGTCAGACCGCGTGTCTGGCATTCGCGCACATCAAAAGCAGGTTTCGCAAGGTTGTACTCGACGTACTTCATCTCCACGAAGCCGTTGTGCGAAACGATCGGGAATGCGGCCTCAAATGCCGCCTGAAGGCCTTCGGTGCTGCGCTTCCTCGGCGCAACTCCAGCTTGCAGGAATGCCGTGTAGGCGTCTTTTTGCATCTGCAGCAGGTAGGGTATCTCGAGCACGCTGTCGCGGCTTCCAAAACTCTTGCGGATGCGCTTGCGTTCGGTAAACGAATAGGCCATGAAATCTCCGGGAAAAGACGTGAGTCCTTCGACGACTGACCCACCGGAGCGAAATCGGCGGGCTTGGTGGTTGGCCACTACCAACCATGGCGGACAGCGATGCATTGCACATCGCCCGGACCAAGGCATCTTCTTCTGTCGGGGTCAGAAGACACTAGCAAATCGTCATGTCACGGCGATTTGCTGGTGTTCTCTTCAGAATCGTCAACGCCTGTTTGCGCTGAACACAAGCGGCAAAAGGCTGGGGGCCTTTCGGACACCCCAGCCTCGGCCGCAGGCAGGTTTACTTGAGTTCGACCTTGGCGCCAGCGTCCTCGAGCTTCTTCTTGGCTGCATCAGCATCAGCCTTGGAGACGGCTTCCTTGATGTTCTTCGGTGCGCCGTCAACCATGTCCTTGGCTTCTTTCAAGCCCAGACCGGTGATTTCGCGCACAGCCTTGATGACCTGCACTTTGTTCGCGCCGGCTTCAAGCAGAACGACGTTGAATTCCGTCTGCTCTTCAGCGACTGCAGCAGCGCCACCGCCGCCGGCAGCAGGTGCGGACATGGCCGCAGCGCTTACGCCAAATTTCTCTTCGATGGCTTTCACCAGGTCGTTGAGCTCCATGACCGTCATGCTGTCAAGCGTGGTCAAAAATGCGTCTTTATCGAATGCCATTTGATTTCCTACTTACAAGTTTGGTTCACGCTGCCGCAGCGGCTTCCGGCTCTGCTGCCGGTGCCTCCGCGCCATCGCCACGCTGGGTCGCCAACGCAGCCAGCACACGTGCCGTCCGCGAAATGGGGGATTGCATCAAGCCCAGCAGCTGGGCCAGCAGGACTTCCTTCGTAGGAATGCTGGCCAGTTGCTTAACGCCGTTCACATCCAGGGCTTTGCCACCGAATACGCCTGCGCGAATCACCAACTTGTCATTGGTCTTCGCGAAATCAGCCACCACTTTCGCAGCAGCCACAGCGTCTTCAGAGAAGCCATAGATCAGGGGACCGGTCATCTGGTCTGCGAGCACGTCGAAAGCGCTTCCGGCGACAGCACGGCGGGCCAGAGTGTTTTTCAGAACACTCAGGGTCACGCCCTTGCTGCGCGCGTCATTGCGCAATTTCGTCATGTCCGCCACCGTGATGCCACGGTACTCCGCGATCACGAGCGTTTGAGCTTTAGCGGCGAGTCCGGTCACATCACCAATGACCGCTTCCTTCTCACTGCGATTAAGACTCAAGGTCTACTCCTTCAAAAGTGCCCGGGAGATTCCTGGGCACGCCTTCATTGCAGCGACCAACTGTCGAGGAAATTTCCACTGCAGCGGGATCGCCATCTGCGCTGGTCGACATTGCGATTAAATGCAGCCGTTCTGCATACCAGCGGTCTTGGATGGCTCCCGGCACCAGCTGTTAGACTGATCCCGCGACCCACCACCGGACGATTTTGACGCCGTCCGAATTTGTCCGTCTTCAGATGCTGACGGTTTGCGTGTCGACGCGGACGCCTACACCCATGGTCGAGGAAACCGCGATCTTGCGCAGGTAGACACCTTTGCTGCTCGCTGGCTTCGACTTGTTCAACGCATCGATCAGGGCAACGAGGTTGCCTTGCAGCTTGTCGCTGTCGAACGAGCGACGACCGATCGTGCTGTGCACGATGCCGGCCTTGTCTACCCGGTACTGAACCTGGCCAGCCTTCGCGTTCTTCACCGCGGTTGCGACGTCAGGTGTAACAGTACCGACTTTGGGATTCGGCATCAGACCGCGTGGGCCCAGAATTTGACCGAGGGTACCGACCACGCGCATTGCATCAGGAGCAGCGATGACGATGTCAAAAGGCATATTGCCCGCCTTGACCATGGCGGCAAGATCATCCATGCCCACAATGTCGGCACCGGCTGCCTTGGCTTCATCCGCCTTGGCACCCTGAGCGAAAACCGCGACGCGCTTGGTTTTACCGGTACCATTTGGGAGCACCACGGCTCCGCGCACGACCTGGTCCGACTTTTTCGCATCGATACCGAGTTGCACTGCAACGTCGACGGACTCGTCAAACTTGGCGGTAGCGGCTTCTTTTACCAGCGCGAGAGCGTCGGAAAGCGCATAGAGACGGGTACTTTCGACCTTGCCTTCATAAGCCTTCTGCTTTTTTGTCAATTTGGTCATTTATACGCCCTCCACATTCACGCCCATCGAGCGGGCCGAGCCAGCGAGGGTACGAACTGCGGCGTCGATACTCGCCGCGTTCATGTCCTTCATCTTGGTCTTTGCGATCTCTTCGAGCTGTGCGCGCGTGATCTTGCCAACCTTGTTGGTCAGAGCAGTAGCGGAACCCTTGTCGAGCTTGATGGCCTTCTTGATCAAGGTAGTCGCCGGGGGCGTCTTGATGATGAAGGTGAAGCTCTTGTCGGCGAAAGCCGTAATCACCACGGGCAACGGCAGACCGGGCTCTACACCTTGAGTCTGGGCATTGAAAGCCTTGCAGAACTCCATGATGTTGAGGCCACGCTGACCGAGCGCAGGGCCGATCGGGGGCGACGGATTGGCTTTGCCAGCTGGGACTTGCAGCTTGACAAAACCGACGATTTTCTTTGCCATATAGTTTCCTTGCGGGTAGTAACGCCAGCACCTGGAAGGGCGCCCGGCTCCCCGGGGTCAAGACTCTGGGAGAAGTAACTTGCGCCGAGTCAAAAAGCGCAAGCTGGTATTTGTAGAGTGCGACGGCACAAGCCTTACCGCACAACGCACTCAGGTTTTCTCGACCTGAGCGAATTCGAGCTCCACTGGCGTCGCTCGACCGAAGATCGTCACCGATACACGGACCTTGCTCTTTTCGTAGTTGACCTCTTCCACCGATCCGTTGAAATCGGTGAACGGACCTTCTTTGACGCGGACATATTCGCCCACGATAAATTCCACCTTGTGCCGCGGTTTCTCGGTGCCTTCCTGCATCTGGCTGACGATCTTCTGCACTTCCTCTTCGGAGATGGGGGCAGGTCGATTTTTTGCACCACCCACAAACCCGGTCACCTTGTTGGTGTGTTTTACCAAGTGCCAGGATTCGTCATCCATCACCATCTCGACAAAGACGTAGCCAGGAAACAGGCGACGCTCGGTCGTCTTGCGCTGGCCGTTTTTGATCTCCACGACTTCTTCGGTCGGAACCAGAACGCGGCCAAACTTGGCTTGCATGCTGGCCCGCGCAATGCGCTCTGCGATGTTGCGCTCTACAGCTTTCTCCATGCCCGAATAGGCATGGACGATATACCACTGCATATCAGGATTGACAGCAGCCGAGGCGGCCGGAGTGTCGCCGCCACTGACGGCCTGAACGATTGCGTCTGTGTCCGACATTATTTTCTCCAACCCAGAATCAGGTCATAAAAGAACCATTCCAGGGTTTTGTCTGTCAGCCACAGGAACAGCGCCATGAGGACAACGAAACCAAAAACATACGTGGTGACCTGAATCGCTTCCTTGCGGGTTGGCCACACGACCTTCTTCATTTCGCGCCAGGAATCCTGGCCAAAGCCGATCAGCCGCTTACCGGACTCTGACGTAAAAAAGACCACGGCCGCCAGCGCGAGGCACACAAGCAGTGCGGCCCATTGAACGAGCGGGCCCTGACGCGCGAGCAGATAAAACGCGACGATCGCCCCAACCGCAAAAACCACGGTCGCGGCGAGCTTGGCCTTGTCAGCGCCGGTGCTGACATTTTCAACTTGTGTAGTCGCCATGAAGCTGGGTTTTCCTGAATCCGATATTTGCGTCGCCGAAAGACGCAGAAGCCCGTCAAACATTGACGGGCTTGGGACGCCACATTCAAGTGGCAGGGGCAGTAGGAATCGAACCTACAACCTTCGGTTTTGGAGACCGACGCTCTGCCAATTGAGCTATACCCCTCCGGCAAGCAAAAATTACGCGATGATTTTTGCGACCACGCCCGAGCCGACCGTACGGCCGCCCTCGCGGATAGCAAAGCGCAGACCTTCTTCCATGGCGATCGGGTTGATCAACTTGACAGTGATCGACACGTTGTCGCCCGGCATGACCATTTCCTTGTCGGTCGGCAGCTCGATGGCGCCAGTGACGTCGGTGGTACGGAAGTAGAACTGCGGACGGTAGTTGTTGAAGAAGGGCGTG
>JBBSUX010000149.1:0-8878 GCA_038234045.1 Burkholderiales bacterium | reverse complement strand
GTACCTGCACCCGCGGCGCCTCTGCCTCCATGATGGCCACCAGGCCCGGAACGATCACAGCGGCGGTTGCATCAGCCATCGTCAGGACGAAAGTGGCCTCGGTTTCACCGGGAATGAATTGCGTGGGCGCCAGCGTGGACTGCAGCATGCGCAGAGCGTCGCGCACCTGCGGCCAGAGGGCGAGCGCGCGCGGCGTGGGCTCCATGCCGTACGCTCCGCGCCGCAGCAGATCATCGCCCAAGGCATCGCGCAAACGCCGCAAGGCGTTGCTGACCGCCGGCTGCGTCAGCGCGAGATTGGCCGCCGCCCGCGTCAGATTGCGCTCGGCCATGACCTGATCGAACACCCGCAGGAGGTTGAGGTCGAAGGTATCGAAGTTCATCGCATGCTCACGGGGCGCTGTCATCACCATGGTGAATATTGTGCATCACAACAATAAAGTTGAAAGACAGGTGGGTAAACCCTAATATTCTCTCCATGCGAGCCAACCGGCTCATTTGGAGAAACTGCCATGACCACCTACACGCCACCCGCCTTTTCCGGACACCTGATCGCCGCCAACCTTGCTGCCGAGCCGCACGCCCAAGTCCACGCCACACGCAAGCCCGTTACCCGCCGCGCTTCCACACTGATGCTTGCCATCGGCGCCGCACTTGCCTTGGTGGCGGCAACCGCTTTCTTCGACACCTGGTCGGATCACCATTTGTTGATCGCCTGGTCGCTGATCTGGGCGTTCGCGTTCGCCGGTCTTGCGATGCTTGCGGCACCACTTCGTCGCTCGACCATCGTTTTGCTGAACGCATCACGCGCTTTGCGTATGCGCCAACAAGCTGCAGCTGCCGACCGCGCGCTTTGGGCGCTGGCCCAAACCGACCCGCGCATCATGGCTGATCTCAGTTGGGTGATGACGCGTGATGCAGCCCAGGAAGTTCGCGGATTTTCCTGAGCGTCTGAAGAGGCCGCCCGCGGGCCGCCTCGTACTCATCAATAAAAGCAGCCCACCGGCTCGATGCCGGAGGGCTGCTTTTTTGCGTGACCGCTCGGGCTTATCCCGAGTCAATCATCAGGCGGCCGACTTTTGGAGACGCGCTGTAAGCTTTTCCTTCGTCGCCGACAGTTCCTCTGGCAAATGATGGGCGAGCTTCTCGAAGAGACCGGCGTGTAACGCCAGCTCTTCTCGCCAGGCAGCGGTGTCGACTTCGGTCACGCTCTCATATTGCGCAGGGGTGAAATCGAGACCGGTCCAGTCGAGATCGCCAAATGCAGGGCTCGACCCCGTCAAATGCTCCTTGCCTTCTGGTGCGGTGCCTTCGATGCGGTCGATGATCCATTTCAGCACGCGCATGTTCTCGCCGTAGCCGGGCCAGACGATCTTTCCGTCCGCGCCCTTTCTGAACCAGTTGGTTTGGAAGATTTTTGGCAGGGTGGCGCCGGATGCCTTGAGTTTTTCGCCCAGATCAAGCCAGTGCTGGAAATAGTCGCTCATGTTGTAGCCGATGAAAGGCAGCATGGCGAACGGGTCGCGGCGCACGACACCCTGTTGGCCGAAGGCGGCTGCGGTGGTCTCCGAGCCCATGGTTGCTGCCATGTAGACGCCCTCGACCCAGTTGCGGGCCTCGGTCACCAGCGGCACGGTGGTCGAGCGACGGCCACCGAAGATGAAGGCGTCAACAGGCACGCCAGCCGGATCGTCCCAGGCGGGATCGAGTGCAGGGTTGTTGGAGGCGGCAACCGTAAAGCGCGAATTGGGATGCGCCGCCTTTACGTTTTTTTCGCGCGCGGATTCCGGGGTCCAGTCCCGGCCTTGCCAGTCGATCAGATGGGCGGGCAGTGCTTTTCCTGGCGCATCCTGCTCCAGACCTTCCCACCAGACGTCACCATCGTCGGTCAGCGCCACATTGGTGAAGATCACATCGTGATCCAGACTCTTCATGCAGTTCGGGTTGGTCGTCAGGTTGGTGCCCGGAGCGACACCGAAGTATCCCGCCTCGGGATTGATCGCGCGCAGCTTACCCGCGGCGTCCGGCTTGATCCAGGCGATGTCGTCACCGATCGTGGTTACTTTCCAGCCGTCGAAAGCGGGCGGCGGAACCAGCATCGAGAAATTGGTTTTTCCGCAGGCGGAAGGAAAGGCTGCGGCCACATGATGTTTGCGTCCGGACGGCGAGGTCACGCCCAGCACCAGCATGTGTTCGGCGAGCCAGCCGGGCGATGTCTTGCTGGCTGCGGAATGCCCCATCGCTGAAGCAATGCGCAGCGCCAGGCATTTCTTGCCGAGCAACGCGTTGCCGCCGTAGCCGGATCCATAGGACCAGATCTCCTGCGTCTCTGGATAGTGGACGATGTATTTCACCGTCGGATTGCACGGCCACGAAACGTCTTTTTCACCCTCGGCCAGCGGCGCACCCACCGTGTGCATACAGGGAACAAAATCACCGTCAGTGCCGAGGACATCAACCACAGGGCGACCCATACGCGTCATGAGCTTCATGTTCACTGCAACATAGGCACTGTCCGAGAGCTCGACTCCGATATGGGCGATCTCGCTGCCGAGCGGTCCCATGGAAAACGGCACCACGTACATCGGGCGGCCCACCATGCAGCCGTCAAAAAGCGGGCGCAGCGTCGCGCGCATTTCGGCCGGTGCCTTCCAGTTGTTGGTGGGCCCTGCGTCTTCCTTCTTTTCGGAGCAGATGAAGGTGCGGTCTTCAACTCGCGCGACATCGCTTGGATCCGTTCGCGCGAGGAAACTGTTGGCCCGCTTTTGCGGATCCAGCCGGATGAAAGTCCCGGCGTCGACCAGTTGCTGGCAAACGCGCGCGTACTCTTCGTCGCTGCCGTCACACCACACCACTTTGCTCGGGCGGCATAGCGCAACCATCGCCGAAACCCAGCCAAGCAGGCGCGCATTTTTGACATAAGCAGGTGCCTGCTGCTGCAGGTTCTGCATTTCGGGGGCGTTCATGGGGAGGACTCCTGGAGTTTGAAACTGGTGCGGATCGTGGTGGCTCAGGCGTTGTTCAGCTCAATGAACGCCTTCGCCGGCAACATCTCTCGATCAATGGCTCAAGACCACAGCGCTGAATCCAGCAGTTGGCTGCGCGGCGGATAGGCCAATACTTTGATCTGCAGACTGATTCTATGAATCCGCCCGCGTTAGCTCACGGGGTTACACCGTAGTTTCATGCAATAAATGCATCAGGTTATGCGCCGATCAAATGGGTGTGAATCTGCAGCTGGAAAACAAAAAACCCGCGTCGGTTTCCCGAGCGGGTCTCAATGAGCACGAAAACAGAAGGGGTTGCCGGGGCTAATGGCCCACACGCCGAATTCAGGCCATTGTCACTGCGATGAACGCGAGCAGAAAGATCATGATCGCGCCGACTACTGGAATGACCAGCGGGATCAGCGGCACGATCTGCTCGACCGGATCATGTGACTGCTCTTCCGCGATGTGGGCGCGGGTGTCGTGCGTATTGTCCGGCGCGGGTGTATTGGTGGAAGCGTGAACGGGGAGCGACATGGCGGTTCCTTCGAGAGGGCGGGGTGCTGTCCGGTGGAGGGTGGCGGCTCAGGCTGGGCGAGCCAAAAAACGCCCGGCCGGCCGATCACAGCGCTGGTCTCGCATTTTAGCGGTCGTTGTGCTGCACACCCTGCGGCATCGGCTGCCCTTACGCGGCGCGGCACACCCTTAAAACTTCTTCACCGTAGGCTTCCATTTTTCGCGCACCCATTCCGCTGATGCCCTGCAGGTCGCCTCCTGAGCGGGGCGCGCGTTCGGCTATTGCCGCAAGGGTTGCATCGTGAAAGATCACGTAGGCTGGCAGGTTGTGCTCGCGGGCAACCTCGGCCCGCCACGCCTTGAGAGCGTCGAAGCGGGCCTGGGCGGTCGCATCCAGATGGGCTGCGGCGGCTGGTTTGGCTCGGGTGCCACTGCGGCGGGTTGATCCGCTGCGGGAGGCGGGTTTGCCTTTTGCCGCAGCGGTTGAGGCGCGCAGCCGCACCGGCGCTTCTCCGCGCAGGACGGCGCGAGAACCCGCCGTGAGCTCCAGCGTATTGAACGCCTCAGCATCCACATGCAGGGCTCCCGTCGCGATCAGCTGCCGCAGCACGCTGCGCAGTTGCTGCTCGCTCAGGTCTTGCGCCAGACCGAAGGTGGAAAGCCTGGCGTGGCCATGTTGCGCAACCTTGTCAGTGGGCTTGCCGCGCACGATATCCATCAGGTGCCCGGCGCCGAAACCCGTGCCGCCGTTTTTCCGGATCCAGTAGATGGTCGAAAGCAGCTTCTGCGCCGCGTCGGTGCCGTCCCAGAGTTCGGGCGGATCGATGCAGTTGTCGCAATTGCCGCACATCAGCTTCGGGCTGAAAATTGGTTCGTCGCCTGCATCAACGGCGCTGTCGCTCGCTGTGTCGTGCGTGGCGTCTTCGGCAGCGAGTGCCGGCCGCGCACCATAGGTTTCCCCAAAATAGCCCAACAGGCGGACGCGTCTGCAGTCGGTCGCCTCCGCCATCGCCAAGAGCGCTTCGAGCTTGCCCACCAGCGCCTGCTTGAACTGCTCGCCAGCGGGGCTCTCGTCGATCATTCGGCGCTGGTTCACCACGTCCTGCAGCCCGTACGCCATCCAGGCATCCGCCGGTAAGCCGTCGCGCCCGGCACGACCAGTTTCCTGGTAGTAGCCCTCGATATTTTTCGGCATGTCCACATGCGCCACAAATCTCACGTCGGGCTTGTCGATGCCCATGCCGAAAGCGATGGTTGCCACCATCACGATGCCGTCTTCGCGCAGAAAGCGATTCTGGTGGTGCTGGCGCAACTTGGCGTCGAGGCCTGCGTGATAGGGGAGGGCGTCGATGCCGCTCGCCACCAGCGTTGCGGCCAGCTCTTCGACGCGCTTGCGCGATTGGCAATAGACCACGCCCGCCTCGCCTTCGTGCTCGCGCTGGATGAAGCGCAGCAACTGGGCAGTGACTTCCTTCTTCTCGACGATGGTGTAGCGGATGTTCGGCCGGTCAAAGCTACTGACAAATTGCCGCGAATCCTCCAGCTGAAGCTGCTCGACAATGTCGGCGCGGGTCAGCGCATCGGCGGTGGCGGTGAGAGCGATACGCGGCACGCCGGCATAGCGTTGGTGCAGCAGTGACAGCGCCCGATATTCCGGCCGGAAGTCATGGCCCCACTGGCTCACGCAATGCGCCTCGTCAATCGCGAAAAGCGCCAGCTGGCCGCGGTCCCGCAGCCCATCGAGCAGCTCGAGAAAGCGCGGCGTGGTCAGGCGCTCAGGGGCGGCGTAAAGCAGAGTGGTCTCGCCACGGGAGAGACGCCGCTCCACATCCTGCGCTTCCTGCCAGTCGAGCGTCGAATTGAGAAACGCAGCGCTCACGCCCGCTTCGTGCAGTGCGCCCACCTGGTCCTGCATCAGCGCGATCAGGGGCGAGACCACCACGGTGATGCCCAGCCCGGCCCGCTGCCGGGCGATCGCGGGAATCTGGTAGCAGAGCGACTTGCCACCGCCCGTCGGCATCAGCACCAAGGCATCACCGCCCGCGATCACATGCTCGACGATGTCCTGCTGCGGGCCGCGGAACCGGTCGTAGCCAAAAACCTCATGCAGGATGAGATGAGGATCCGGGGACAGTTGGGGGCTGCTTGAGAGCGAAACGGACACGGGGTGGCGACGAAATGAGGCGAACGAACCATTGTCGCCGCAAGCTGTGACTGAGCCGGCACGGCAATTGGCCAAGTTTGATACGCGACAACGGGGACGTCTGGTTCACCACACCGGGCGCCATCTGCCAGCACATGGAAGTGACCTTTCCGAGCACTACCGTCTGAGCTTACCTGGCATGGGGTAACCGTAACGGTGGCCCGTCGGTCCTTCAAGGCGAACGGTGGAACGATCTGGCGCTTACGCTAAAGGGGAAGATAAAGCGCTATTATGGATATAGCTGATGGCGCTTAATCTGCATGCGCTAGAGGTATATTTCTTGATGAATTCTTCACCCCTCGATGCGGTTGACGAGGTCGGCAAGCAGTACCTCGACGCGAACGTGGCCTACCGCAAGGCCTGCTGAACGCCATCGATACCTGAAGAAGTTCGGCGTGGTCGATGTTGACCGTTCGCGTCTTTCTTACTCCTCATCCGGCGTTGTTCAAACGCCTTCGACGATCCGCAGATCCCGTTCAGCGCCATCCCCCAGGGCGGCCAGCGCTGCCTGGTAATCCGGGCTGTCATGGACGGATTTCGCCTGCTCGATGCTGTCGAATTCGATCAATACGGTCCGCTGCAAAAGCCCGTGCTCGTACGCCTCGGCCGGCATCCCTCGCGCCAGAAAGCGACCGCCTCCACCGGTGATGGCCGGGCCGGCCAGCTTTGCGTAAGCAGCGAGTTTGTCCGCGTCTTTGATGGCACGGTACGCACTGATCCAGTAGGCTTTTGGCATGGTGAGTTCTTTCGGGTTGGGGAATAGAAAAGAGCTTCGATGGCTCGGACTTGGATGGCGTAAAGCATTCGCCCTTCGGCCTGAATTTTGCCGGATCGATCGATTGGCTGGCTGCTTCGCTGCACGGGGCGCCACAATTCCAACACGCGATTCGAAGCACACAAAAAACCAACCCGAAGGAAACGCCGATGTCGGCAGACGCATGGTGGCGCTACGGCACCATTTACCAAATTTATCCCCGCTCGTTCCAGGACACCGATGGCGACGGCATCGGCGACCTGAATGGCATCCAGGGGCGGCTTGATTACCTCGTCGCGCTTGGCGTCGATGCGCTGTGGATCTCGCCGATCTACCCTTCGCCGATGGCCGATTTCGGCTACGACATCTCCAACTACTGCGACATCGATCCGCTCTTCGGAACGCTCGCCGATTTCGATGCGATGGTGGCCGCCACGCGTGCGCGCGGGCTGCGGCTGATCCTGGATTACGTCCCCAATCACACCTCCGACCAGCACGCTTGGTTTCTGGAATCGCGATCAAGCCGAAGCAACCCGAAGCGCGACTGGTACCTGTGGCGCGACCCAGGCGAGGATGGCGGGCCACCGAACAACTGGCTCAGCAATTTCGGCGGATCCGCTTGGACGTTCGACACGGAAACCGGCCAGTACTACCTGCATTCGTTCCTCGCGCAGCAGCCCGATCTGAATTGGCGCAATGCCGAGGTGCGCGCTGCGATGTACGAGGTGCTTCGGTTCTGGTTGCGCCGGGGCGTTGACGGCTTTCGGGTCGACGTGATCTACCACCTGATCAAGGACGCGCTGTACCGCAACAATCCACCGAACCCCGACTACCAACCCGGCGGCGATCCGGCGCATCGCCTGCTTCCCACGTACACGATCGACCAACCCGAGATACAGCAGATTGTGGTCGAGATGCGCAACGTGCTGCAGGAATTCGACAGCCCAGAAACCCAACGCCTGCTGATCGGCGAGATTTATCTGCCGATCGACCGCCTGGCTGCCTACTACGGCCCCGAAAAAGACGGCGTGCTTCAGGGCGCGCAGCTGCCGTTCAACTTTCACCTGATCGGCGTGCCATGGAAGGCGCAAGCGATCGATGACTTGGTGCGCCGATATGAAGCGATATTGCCCCCTGGCGGCGCGCCGAACTGGGTGCTTGGCAACCACGACAAGGCGCGCATCGCGAGCCGCGTCGGCGCTGATTCCGCCCGGCTGGCGGCCATGCTCTTGCTTACCCTGCGCGGTACGCCCACGCTTTATTACGGTGACGAACTCGGCATGACCGATGTGCCGATCGCGCCCGACCAGGTGCAGGACCCGTTCGAAAAAAACCAGCCTGGCAAAGGCCTTGGGCGCGACCCGCAGCGAACGCCCATGCTGTGGCGCGCCGCGCCGCATGCGGGCTTTACCACCGGCACGCCCTGGTTGCCGCTTGGCGCCGATGCCGCGCAAAGCAATGTCGCCACGCAAGAGCACGACGACGCATCCATCCTCGTTTTTTACCGCGCGCTGATTGCGTTGCGGAGACAGCACGGCTGCTTGAACCGTGGTCGTTGGGAGCCGGTGGGGGTTGAAGGCGACCTTCTTGCCTATGCGCGAATCGATGCCCAAATCGATGCAGGTTCAGCTAATGATGAGCGAGCGCTAGTCCTGCTTAACTTCGGCGCCGCACCCGTGTCGGTGCCCGCAGCCTGGTTGACGGGCACCCGGCGGCTGTGGCTCTCAACCGTCGCCGGGCGGAAGGGCCGCATCGGGCCGGGCGAACGGCTGGCGGGCTATGAGGGCGTCGTACTAGGGTCGTAAGTTGTGGGTGCGATCTTTACGAGCATGATTGGGCGCGGCGGAATCCACGAAGCCGCTATTCGGTTCGGTGCCATGCAGTCCTTGGCAGAGCGAGTGCAATACCCGAGCGCTCAGACGCGCATGGAAAACTATTCTCAGAGACGGGCGGTACCGGGTACCGTCTAGTTAGACGCCTTCCTCACTTCGATGCCGCCGCTACGCAGTTGCTTATTGCGCTCTGCCATCAGCCTCTGGCTTGTCGGAATCCTCGTATTTGCGCTTTAACTCGTCAGTCTGACGGACCAGCTCTTTCTTCAGCTTATCCGTGCGTGCGTTCACCGAATCGCCGGTACGTTCGCGATCCAGGCGCGCAGCCTCGTCGCCTTCGATTTCTACATTTCTGTTCATGTGAAGTCTCCGTTGTCCCAGGTTGGCCCTGCAGGAACCAGCGCAAGCTGGTTGCGATGAATCACCCTCGACGAAGGCCAGGGTCGCGCATGTCGGCTAGCGCTATGCCCGCTCGTAGGACGAGAACCGTGCCGCCGGAGCATTCGGGGCGATCGGTCATGCGCCCAGCGGTATCCATGACGCGCGCTCGGGCCGAAGGACGCGCACCTGGCTCATGATTTGAATGT
>JBBSUX010000148.1:0-8904 GCA_038234045.1 Burkholderiales bacterium | reverse complement strand
GCCTTGCACGGCGTGGGCTACCACGCACCACGCCAGCTCGCCACCTCGGTATTTCTGGCGATGAAGCTGCAGCGCCCATTGCTGCTGGAGGGCGAGCCCGGTGTCGGCAAGACCGAGCTGGCGAAGGCGCTCGCGCAGGTGCTGGGCCGGCCGCTGCTGCGACTGCAATGCTACGACGGCATGGAGCAGCGCGAAGCGCTCTATGAATGGAACCACACCGCGCAACTGCTGCACATGCGCGCGGTGCAGGACCGTGCCGCGCCGGACGATATCGAGCGCGAGGTGTACCAGGAGCGCTACCTGATCCGGCGCCCGCTGCTGCAAGCGCTGCAGGCACCCGCACCGGGCGCCGTACTGCTGATCGACGAGGTCGATCGGGCCGACGAGCCCTTCGAGGCCTTCCTGCTGGAATACCTGGGTGACTATCAGGTCAGCATCCCCGAGCTGGGAACCATCCGCGCGCAAGCCGCACCGGTGACCATCCTCACCAGCAACCGCACGCGCGACCTGAACGACGCGGTCAAGCGCCGCTGCCTGTACCAGTGGATGGATTACCCCGGGCGCGAACGCGAACTGGCCATCGTGCAAAGCCTGGTGCCGCAGGCCGGACCCGCACTGTCGGAGCAGATTGCACAATTCGTTTCGCGCTTGCGCTCGATACCGTTTGCCAATGCCTTTCAACGCAGCCCCGGGATCGCCGAGAGCGTGGAATGGGCAAAGGCGTTGGTGGCGCTGGACACGCTGGTGCTCGACCCGGAAGTGGTGCAGGACACTGCCGGCATCCTTTTCAAGCAGCGCGAGGACGTGGCCGCGCTGCTGCCCTTGATCGACGAGCTGCTGCAGCCCGAGCCCGCCTGAGCGCCATGCAGCTGGGCGACGCACGCAGCGGAAAACTCTCGGGAAACATCGCCGGATTCGGCCGCGCTTTGCGGCGCGCCGGTGTGCCGATAGACAGCAGCCGGATTACGCTGGCAATCGAGGCCGCGCAGTGGGTCGGCATCTCCCGCAAGGACGATCTGCAAGCAGCACTGCGGACAGTTTTCGTGAGCCGCCAGCAGGACGGCGAGGTGTTCGACCAGTTGTTCGATGCCCTGTTTCGCAACCCCGAGCTGGCCCAGCAACTGCTTGCACAGATGCTGCCCAAGGTACGGCAAGCGACGCCTGATCGTCGCAAGGCCCGCGTGCAAGAGGCGCTGGCAGCCGTACGGGCTCGCGGCCAGGCGCCGCCCGAGGAATCCGAAATCAAGCTCGACGCCGCCATGACGTCGAGCACCGCGCAACGCCTGCGCCATGCCGACTTCGCTGAGCTGAACGCGAGCGAGTACCAGTTGATCGAACGCCTGGTGCGTGAAGTGCCGTTTCGTCTACCGCCGGTCACGGGGCGACGCACCCGTGCGGGTTCGCGTGGGGCACGACCGCACTGGCCTGCCGCGCTTGCGCACGCGCGGCGCAGCGAGGGTGAACTGCTGCGGATACCCCGGCGCGAGCGCCGGCCGCAGGCGTTGCCGCTTCTGGTGCTGGTGGACATTTCCGGCTCGATGGAGCGCTATGCCCGTCTGCTGCTGGCTTTTCTGCACAACGCCACACGCCATACGCCGAGAGCTGCGTTTGCGTTCGGCACAGACCTGACCGACCTGCGGCCTGCATTCCGTCAACGCGACACCGACCAGATGCTTGATACGGCCAACGCCGCCATTGCCGACTTTGCCGGTGGCACGCGCTTGGGCGCGTCGCTGGCCAGCTTACGCGTGCGCCACGCGCGTACCTTGGTGGGCCGGCGCACGGTGGTGCTGCTGATTAGCGACGGCCTGGACACGGGAGAGCCTGCAGCGCTTGATGCGGAGCTTGCGTGGCTCAAGCGGCACAGCCGCCAATTGCTGTGGCTCAATCCATTGCTACGCTTCGAGGGCTATGCGCCGCTGGCCACCGGTGCGCAGGTATTGCAACGCCATGTCGACGGCATGCTCGCTGTGCACAACCTGTCTCGCCTCGAAGACCTGGCCGAGGCGATGGCCCGGGTGATGCAGCGCTGAAACGACCCCCAATTTTCGACGGAGATCCGCCATGGACATGCAAGGACAACGCACGCTGAACGCCAGCCAGCAACAGGCTTGGAATGCGCTCAACAATCCCGAAATTTTGAAAGCATGTATCCCCGGCTGCGAAAAGTTCGAAGCAGTGGGTGACGACACCTACCTCGTGACGACCGCTATCAAGATCGGTCCGGTGGCCGCGCGCTTCTCGGGCAAGGTCACCCTCACCGACATCGTGCCGCCCACCAGCTACCGGCTTCACTTCGAAGCGCAGGGTGGCGTCGCCGGCTTTGGCAAGGGCACGTCTTCCGTCGAGCTGAAACCCCTCGAGCACGGCTGCGAGCTGCACTACACCGTGCATTCGAGCGTCGGCGGCAAGATCGCGCAGCTCGGGCAGCGCCTGATCGATGGCGCAGCGAAGTCGTTGGCTGAGGATTTCTTCAAACGTTTCGAAGCCGAGCTCGAACGGCTCTACCCGACACCGGAAGACATTTCGGAAGCGGCGGAACACGACGCTGCGCCGGATTCAGGCGCAGGCGGTACCGCCCGCTCCAAAGCTGATATGCCTGCTTGGGGCTGGGTGCTTGTCGTCGCAGGCGTCGCAGGCTTCGCCTGGTGGGTCGCGCGCTGAGTCTGGGCAGAAGAAGGATTTCATGGAAAACCTCGACCTCACTGTCCTGCGCAGCCTGCTGCAGTGGCGCGAGCTTGGCCAGCGCGCCTTGCTGGCCACCGTTGTACGCACGTGGGGTTCGTCGCCGCGCCCGGTGGGCTCGATCATGGCGCTGTGCGAAACCGGCGCCGTATCGGGCTCGGTTTCGGGAGGCTGCATCGAGGACGACCTGATCTACCGCTACAGCGCCGCTCGACACGGGGCCGCCGGCACTCCCATGACGGCGCCCGGCGTGACCCATGCGATTCCTGCCGGTCCGCCTGAGCGCGTGACCTACGGCGTCAGCGCGGACGAGGCGCACCGCTTCGGTCTGCCCTGCGGCGGCACGCTCGAACTCTTGCTCGAATTCAACCCCGATTCGGCGCTTCTTGCCGATCTGGTGAAAGAGCTGAGTGCCGGTCACATGATGGAGCGTCACACCGAGATTTCGACCGGGCAGGTCAGCCTGCAACGCTGCGACAAACCCAGCGGACTGGACGACAACGGCCAGCGGCTCTCCAACTGCTTCGGACCGGAATACCGCATGCTGCTGATCGGCGCCGGCCAGCTGGCGGAGTACCTCGCCACCATGGCGCTTTTCTGCGGATTTTCCGTGACCGTATGCGATCCGCGCGAGGAATACCGCGGCACCTGGAGCGTGCCGAATGTCACCGTCGACAGCGGCATGCCCGACGATGTGGTTCGTAATTTTGGCGTGGATCGCCGCAGCTGCGTGATCGCCCTCACCCACGACCCGAAGCTCGATGATCTGGCGCTGATCGAGGCACTGGAAACAGACGCGTTCTACATCGGCGCCATTGGTTCGCGCCGCAACAACGAAGCGCGCAAAATGCGACTGATCGAGCATTTCGGACAGACCGACGGCAGCTTGGCGCGTTTAGCCGGCCCCATCGGCCTCTACATCGGCAGCAAGACTCCGCCCGAAATCGCGGTGAGCATCATGGCCGAGGTGCTGGCCATCAAGAACGCCGTCGCCTTGCCGCCTGGCATGCAGGTGGGGCCCGCCAAACAGGCGCTGGAGCCGCTCGACATCTGCCGCGCCACAGGAACAGAATCGCAGACTTAGACAAAGTTAGGAAACCTCGGGCATTACAGGAGGAATCCATGCCGCTGACGTTTTCCTCCGCACATCCCGCAGTGATGCCAGCGCAGCCGGAGTCACCGCAGCCGCAGCCCTATTTGGACCGAAAACGCTGGGCCTGGCTGTTCTCGGTGGTTGTCCCGGCCATCGTCCTCATCGGGCCGCTGCTGATGGTGCGCACCGGTGATGCCCGCCTTCTGTGGGCGCCGGTGGTGTTCTTCTATGTCGTCGCGCCGCTGCTCGATCTGCTACTTGGCGAAGATCGCAGCAATCCGCCGGAATCGGCTGTTCCGATGCTGGAGGCAGACCACTATTACCGGCTGGTTTGCTATCTGCTGGTGCCGGTGCTGTGGTCGGCTTTTATCTTCAGCGCCTGGTTCGTTGCGCGGCATGCTTTGCCCTGGTGGGGCGTGCTGGCAATGGTGATGACGGCCGGTTCGGTGGGCGGCTTCTGCATCAATCTTGGGCATGAGCTGGGCCACAAGCTGCCGGCGCTGGAGCGCATTCTTGCCCGGCTGGTGCTTGCGCCTACCGGTTACGGACATTTTTCGATCGAGCACAACAGCGGCCATCACCGCGATGTGGCAACGCCGGGTGATCCGGCATCGGCGCACATGGGGGAATCGATCTACGCGTTCGTTCTGCGCGAAATGCCGGGCGCTTTGCGACGCGCCTGGGCGCTGGAAGCATCACGCCTTGCAATGCAACAGCGCTCTGCCTGGTCGCCACACAACGAGATTTTGCAGACCGGCATGGTCACACTGGCTCTGTGGGCAGGCCTCGCGCTGTGGCTCGGCCCGGGCATTCTGGTGTTTGTGATGGCAGCGTCGTTCTGGGCCAATTTCCAGCTCACGTCGGCCAACTATGTCGAGCACTATGGTCTTTTGCGCAAGCGCCTGCCTTCAGGTCGCTACGAGCCGTGCCAACCGCGACATTCCTGGAACAGCAACCATGTGTTTTCCAACTGGGCGCTGTTTCATCTGCAGCGGCATTCGGATCATCATGCGCATCCAATGCGGCGCTACCAGTCGCTACGCCACTTCGACGAGGCGCCCCAGCTGCCGCTTGGCTATTTTGGAATGTTTCCCCTCTCCTACTTCCCCATGTTGTGGCGGCCCGTGATGGACCCGCGCCTGCTGGCGGCTGTGGGCCGTGAAGTCAGCCGTCTCAATATCCAGCCGCGCAAGCGCGAAGCGTTCATGCGACGCTGGGGATTGGTAGACACGCCCCCTGCGAGTTGAGGCGGAAGGGTTAAGCGGGCAGACCTGATGAGGCGCGGGCCAACCTGCCAAGATCCGCCTTCTGCTATTTATTTGATTGCTGAATGCGCATATAGGTAAATCGGTAGAGGCCTATTTGTTATCATGAAAGCCTTCAATTTCCTGGCCTTCCGTTTCGCCGAGCGCGCTGCGGATCTGCGTCTCCTGCAGGTCGAGTTCGGCCATCAAGGTGGTGCGCGCCTCCGGATCCAGCGATCCTGCCTGCGCGTCGAACTGGCGCCGCGCCTTGGCAAGCGCGACCAACCGCAGACGCAGCTGCGCGCGATGGGTGTGCAGTTGCGCGTCGGCGTTGTCGCCAGTGGATTCAAGCCGGCCGGCGCGACTTTCAAACTCGCCAATAAGCTCCTCTGCCGCTGCGCGGTGCTCGCTGTTGCCCCCGGCGTGCTCCCGCACAGCATCACGCTCGGCGCTCTCGATCCGGCTGCGTCCCTGGGTGATCTCGCGGCGCATCCTGCCAGCGCCGCCGTCTTCCACGCCCAGCCATCGGATGAAGAAACGCAGGGTGGTGCCCTGCAGCAGCAGCGTTCCGAGAATGGCGCAGAACGCCAGGAAAACCACCAGATCGCGCTGCGGAAAATTACCCGGCAGGGCAAGCGCCGCAGCAAGGCTCACCACGCCGCGCATCCCGGACCACGACATTACGGCGAAATGCGCCCAGGGCGTACGGCCATCCTCGCTGTCCGACAAACGATGCCGCAGCCACGAGGTGCCGAAGATCCATACGAAGCGGCTGATGATCAGCGCACCGGTGCTGCATGCCGCGAACAGCGCCAGATCCCAGCCATTGAACCGCTCGATGCGGCCGACGATCCCGCGCAGCTGCAAGCCGATCATGATGAAGACGAGGCTTGTCAGAAAGAACTCCAGAAACGACCACACCGCTGCCGATTCAAGCCGGGTTTGCGCGGTGAACTGCGTGCGCTGATAGCGGCCCAGAAACAATCCGCAGACCACCGTCGCCAGCACACCAGAGACATGAATGCGGTCTGCCGCCAGGTAGGCGATGTAGCCCGAAAGTAAACCCACCATCACGTCGAGCAGCGTGCCGTGCACCCGCGCAAAAATCCACATCGTGAGCTTGCCGGCAATCCAGCCTACCAGGCAGCCGCCCACCGCCGCCCCGACAAATGCCAGCGCGCCCTGGCCGAAGCTCGCTCCGCCGGCCAGCGTGGCGGCCACGGCGAAGCGATAGAGCACCAGCGAAGAGGCATCGTTGATAAGGCTCTCGCCCTCCAGCACCGACACGATCCGGCGCGGCAAGGGCATCTTTTTCAATACAGCCGAAGCAGCAACCGCATCCGGCGGCGCGACGATGGCCCCCAGCGCCACCGCGCCCCACCACGGCAGACCGGGCACCGCCCAATGGGCGGCCAGCGCCACCGCAGCAGCAGTAAAGAACACAGCGCCCACCGCCAGCAAAAGAATCGGGGGCAGGTTATTCCGAAATTCGGCCCAGTCGGTGCGGTAGGCGCTCAGCTGCAACAAGGGCGGCAGAAAGAGCGCCAAGGCAAGCTCGGGCTGCAGCTCCACCTGCGGCATGCCGGGCACCAGCGCCAGCGCCATTCCGCCCAGCACCAGGGTCACAGCGACCGGAATGCGCAGCGCGTCGGCCAGCACCGCCAGCGGCACGCAGCACGCAACCAGGATCAGCAGGATCTCGAACGTGGGCATCAGCAGCGCTCAGTCGACGCCGCGCACTGGCAACAATCGGCAAGGCGGAAGGAACGGGCTGCGGCCGTCAGTGCGTGCCGATCAGTCCGAGGATGCCGATGATGATCAGATACAGCGCAACGATGTAGTTGAGCAGGCGCGGCACCAGAAGAATCAGGATGCCTGCGATCAGGGAGACGACAGGCGCAATGCTGAAACCGAGGTTCATGGGAATCCTTTTTTGTGGGTTTGGTAAATCTGGCGCGACGATAGCCTTCGGCATTCTGCAGGATGTAACAAGCGCGCGAACGACGCGAGCCTGCGTCCGCGATCCGGCGACCTCGGCCTGATCACAAACCACGTTCGACCATGTCGAGCAGGCGCTGGCCCATCGCATCGAGTACCGCTTCAGGCACGCCCTGCAACGGCCCGTCGAGTGCCAGCAGCGCCATGCCGTGCACGGTCGACCAGGCCAGATATTCGGCGCCCGGTCGGCGTGACGAGGGCAGCGCACCCGCCGCGACGAGTTCGTCCAGCGCCGCGTTGAGATGCTGGAATGGATCGAGTCCGCTCGGTCCCGCTTTCGCGGCATCACTGCTTACGGTGAACTGCCCGCCGAACGCGGTTCGAAACAGACCGGGTTCGGCAAACGCGAACCGCAGGTAACCAGCACCTACTGCCCGCACCCGGGCGTGCGCCTGCTCGGTGGCGCTGCCGCCGGGGGGCACAGCGCGGAATTCTTCCTCCATGGAGTGCGCCACTGCGGCCACGGCGGCAGCGCGCACCGCAGCCAGCAAATCGTCACGCCCGGCAAAGTGCCGATAGGCCGCGTTGGGTGTCACGCCGGCCCGGCGCGTGGCTTCGCGCAGCACCACGGCCTCGGGACCGCCAGCGCGTGCCAGTTCGATGCCGGCGTCGAGCAAGGCGCGGCGCAAATCGCCGTGCCGATAGGTGGCGCGGGGCTGGGATGGTCGCAATTTTTCACTCATGCACAGCACCAATTGTAGACAGTGTCCATTTTTTGTGGAATCATTTGTAGACGCCGTACACAAGTGCGGTTTTGTCCAGTCGATTGTCACGCTCAACAAGGAGTCCGCCATGTCCCTGCAAGTGCAACCCTATCTGTTTTTTGAAGGGCGCTGCGACGAAGCGCTCGAGTTTTATCGCAAGGCGCTCGGCGCCCAGGTGGGCGCCCTTATGCGCTACAAGGACTGCCCAGAGCCAGCCTCCCCCGGCGAATGCCCCAGCGGAGGCACTGGCACCGGGCCAGCGCCCGAGATGGTCATGCATGCGGAATTCACCATCGGCCAGACGCAGCTGATGGCCTCCGACGGGATGGGTTCCGGCAAGCCAAACTTCCAAGGCATCTGCCTGTCGCTCAACCCTGCCGACGCTGCCGCCGCCGAGCGCCTCTTCAATGCGCTGGCAGATGGCGGCCAGGTGCGGGTGCCGCTGGGCAAGACCTTCTTTTCACCCGCGTTCGGAATGCTCGCCGACCGCTTCGGCGTGGGCTGGATCGTGGTGGTGCCGCAATGATCGAGCCGCCAAGCATCGTCGGGCTACCGGCGCGGTCCACCGCATTCATCGCCTTCAGCGTCACGCCCGCCGAAATGCGGGAAGCCATGGGCCCCGGCTTCCAGGAGCTGATGGCGGCGCTGCAATCGCAAGGCTTGAGGCCGGCCGGCCCGGTCTGCGCCCATCACCTGCACCGGCCCGGCGCGCGCTTCGAATTCGAACTGACGGTTTCCGTGGCGCAGCGGGTCACGCCCACCGGCCGCGTGCAACCAGGCCAGTGGCCGGCGATGCGGGCAGTGCGCACGGTGTATCACGGCGCCTATGAAGGCCTGCCTGCAGCATGGGGCGAATTCACGCAATGGATTGCAGCGCACGATGTGGCGGTCGCACCGGATTTCTACGAGTGCTACCTCCTCGGCCCGCGAACCAGCGCCGACTCCGCCGACTGGCGCACGGAATTCATCTCCCCACTGGCAGACTGCCCCTTTTAGCTTCGGCGAAGGCGCCGGCAGCGCAAGCTCGACCCGCGCGCGGACCGATGCACAACCTTAAAACCTTACAAACCCAGGAAGGAAAATGCATGAGCAAGGTATTCGTGAACATTGCACTCAGCCTCGACGGCTACATGGCCCCGGAAGGGATGCGGATGGACCAGCCCGACTACAAGAACTGGGG
>JBBSUX010000147.1:0-8916 GCA_038234045.1 Burkholderiales bacterium | reverse complement strand
CTCTGTCTGGAATGCCTGCGGCGAGGCGACTGTGCATCCGCGTTGCTTTCAGTTACCTGAATCGGGATGCATCCACGGGAAAACCCCCGTGGCGCGCGAGGAACGCCTGCAAGCAGTTCGGGCTGGCGCCCGTGAACGCATGCAAACTCAACGTGGGCCAGTTTTGGCAACGGGAATGAAAAGACAGGAGACTTCGCCGATGGTGGATCGTCGCAGGGTAATAGGTCGAGCGGGCCTCGGTGGTCTGGCAGGTGTTTTTGCCGCTGGCATTGCGCCCGCCGTACATGCCGCTTCCATCGTCCGCTGGCGCTTGGCATCGAGCTTTCCCAGACCGCTCGACACCATCTACGGCGGGGCAGAAACCTTTGCCCGCAAGGTTTCCGAGATGAGCGGTGGGCGCTTTCAGGTCGACGTCTATCCCGCCGAGGAACTGATGCCGGCGCTGGCGGTAGTAGACGGCGTGGAGCATGGAACCATCGATGCGTGCCACACAGCGTCCTATTATTTCTTCGAGAAGAACGAAGCCTTCGCGGTCGGGGCAGCCATTCCCTTTGGCATGAATTCGCGCCAGCTCACGGCCTGGATGTATGAAGGCAACGGACTCTCGCTCACGCGGGAGTTTTTTGCCGGCTACAACGCGGTGAATTTTCCTTGCGGTAATACCGGCGCTCAGATGGGTGGCTGGTTCAGAAAGGAGATCCTCGCGGTTGAGGACCTGCAAGGCCTCAAGTTCCGGATTGGTGGTTTTGGCGGTCGAGTCATCCAGCGCCTGGGTGCTATCCCGTTGAACATTCCCGCCGGCGAAATCTACACGGCGCTGGAAACGGGTCGGATCGATGCGGCGGAGTGGATCGGTCCGTATGACGATTACCGCCTCGGCTTCTACAAAGTGGCGCCGTACTACTACTACCCCGGCTGGTGGGAGGGCAGCTTGCAGCTCGATCTGCTGGTCAACCAGAAGGCGTACAACGCGCTCACTACCGAACACAAGGCAATGGTGGATGCCGCCAGCACCTACGCGCACGTGGATATGCAAGCCCGTTACGACGCACGCAATCCCCACGCGCTCAAGCAACTGGTGGGTGCAAAAGCGAAGGTGCTGGCGTTTCCCAAGCCAGTGCTCGATGCCTCCTACCAGGCCGCGCTAGATGTGTACCGCGATCTGGATGACAGCAACCCCGAATGGAAAAAGCTCTACGCCGACTACCGCACGTTTCAGAAAGACCAGCTGCTGTGGGCGCGATTTGCAGAAGCGCGCTTCGACAGCTATATGCAGGGCGTTCGGCTCTGATCTGACGGCGTTCGGGCCAGATGTCGCTGTAGCGACCTAGTTACCGAATCGGCTCCACCCCGACTCCAAGCCGCCCTTGCAGCTCGGAACTGCTGCTGGTGTATTGCAAAGCGGTTCGACGATCTGGATAAAGCCGCTCGCCGACCGCGAAGGCAGCCAGCGTTGCTTCATGGAATGCCGAGAGGATCAGCCGCTTCTTGCCGGGATAGAGGTTGATGTCGCCGACCGCGTAAATACCGGGTATCCGCGTCACGAAATGCTCGGTATCGACCGGTACCTGTTTGTGCGCGAGTTCAAGGCCCCAGTCCGCCAGCGGCCCGAGTCGCGGGCTCAGGCCAAGCGCTACCACCAGCGTGTCGATCGGCAAGCGAATGCTTGCGCCTTCTGGCGCCGTCACAACGAGAGCCTGCATCCGCTTTTGCGCGACCTCGATTCCGCTGACCTGGCCAACCATGAGTTTGACCGCACCGGATGCGCACAGGCGCTCGAAAGCCGCGAGCCGCCCTGCATCGGTCTGCAGCACAGCGCGGCGATGCAGCAATGTGATGGCCGCCGGTCTTTGATCTTCCGGCAAACCAGCCAGCGCGACGACTTGGTCGATCGCCAGCGCATCACCGCCTGCCACCGCCACAGCTTTGCCGGCGCAGTGCAAAACCCGAGGGTCCTGCCCATACAGCAGTTGATCGGTGTTCTCGAACGCCTCGAGTCCGGGCGCCTTCAGCCGCCGCGGCGCGAATGCACCGACGCCTGCGGCAATTAAAACGCTGCGGGCATGAAAGCGTTGGCCGTGCGAGGTGCAGAGGTCGAATACATCGTCATCACGAACGGACAGCTCCGTCACCTCCTGCCCCAGATGCATGGGCGGATCGAAGGGCTGCAACTGCTGCAGCAAGCCGGCGATCAGTGCGTCGCCGGTGCATCCAGGCAGGCCCGGGATGTCATAGATGGGCTTGTCACCGTAAAGCTTCGCGACCTGCCCGCCCGGTTCATGCAGCGCATCGACGATGTGGAACCCGACACCCAGAAGTCCCAGGTAGAAAGCCTGGAAGAGTCCAGCAGGCCCTGCGCCGATGACGAGCGCATCAGTCTCGATCGGGTCGGATGCGTTCATCAAGCTGGCTGTCGCGACAGGTCAAGTCTCGGAGCAGCGACGGGGATAACAGGCTTCAGCGGATCAACTCGGAAATCTTGTTGGGCTTGTCTTTCCATTCATCGGCATCCGGCAGCGGACCCTTGCGCTTGGTGATGCTCTTCCAGCCGGCAGCCACCGCAAGGTCCGCGTTGATCTTGATGAAGGCGAGCTGATCTGCCGGTACATCTTCTTCCGCAAAGATGGCATTGGCCGGGCATTCGGGAATGCAGACGGCGCAATCGATGCACTCATCTGGATCGATTATCAGAAAGTTGGGGCCTTCGCGGAAACAATCGACCGGACACACGTCCACACAATCGGTGTATTTGCACTTGATGCAGTTTTCGGTGACGACGTGGGTCATGTTGAGCTCCGGTACGCGATGGGTGAGAAATTTGATTTTAAGGCGCGGCCTGCTGCCGCAAACCGGGGTCCTGCGCTGCAGCGGTTGAGCCTCCTGCAGCAGTGACGGGCGCAGCAGTCGGATGCATCAGCGCTAGGCAGGCGCGGGATAGATCAGCCGCAGCTCGTCTTGTGCCTCGTTCTTTGCGGCCGGCTGCGCCTCAGCGCCCGGGGTGCAGTGGGCGGCTTCGCTACGGCCAGCGGTCATGATGTGCCTTACCTCGCGACCCTGAAGCAGCAAGTAGTCGGTGATGATGCGCCGATGGCAGCGCCACCACACGGCTTCCGCGCACATCAATACGCACCGCTGCATAACGCTCAAAGCCAGAAGCTCTTGCAGCCCGTGGGCGAACTCTGTACCGAGAGCGTAGTCGGCGTAGCGGCGGAAACTCTGGTTGGTCCAAAACCCGTTGGGTGAGGGCTCCGCTGGTGCCAGACTGCGTCCGCGTCTGCCGCCCAAGGCCGCCATGTGTACATAGCCGATACCCACCTGAGCCAACGCTTGCTCCAACGTGTCGGCGTTGTATTGCGGGTAGCGTCTGGAGCCTGCCAGTTTGCGGACATCCACCACGCATTGAACCGCGTGTTCTCTCAGCAGCGCTTCGAACTCCGCGTAGTCACGCGTCGAATGCCCAATGGTGAAGATCGGAGGGGGCTCGGCCAATTTGCTCGCGCTGACCGTAGAGACTTCCGGCACCAGGCTGTCAGCGCCGTCGACGACGGGCGGTTTTGCGGAACTTGCTTCGGAACGCGACGACATGACTGCATCGTGCGCCATATGTGGCTTCCGGGATGCCAGTGCGGTCATGCGCGCAGGACGTTTGCGGGATTTACAGCCGCGCGTGTCGTCCCGCTGGACGGCACTCACTGCACCAACACTGCGGCGGCAGTACGGTGAGATGCGGTATCGACCAGTATCAGCGAGCCGAGCGCCCGCGATTGTGAAAACGGCAGCGTCGCGAGTGGCTCCTGCAGCGCCAGCTCGACATGTCCAAGTGCGTTGGCGGGCAGTGTGTCCGCGTCTTGACGGGCCAGCGTCTCGATGTCGATCCTGTCGACGATGCGCGCGACGCGAGCCTTGACCCAACGGTGGCCGTGAAGCGCCCAGTAGGTGCGGCCTGGCACCATCGGTTCGTCGTCTAGCCAGGCGACGGTGGCATGCAAGGTACGTGACGGCACGATGCTGCCGGAAGCGACCAGCCAGTCGCCGCGTGACACATCGACTTCGCGGTCGAGCACCACGCCGCCGCTGCGGCCAGCTGTTACATCGCCAGGACGACGGGCATGATCCAGAGCCTGCGCCACCACCGCCTCCTGACCGCTCGGCAATACGCTTACGGCTTGACCCGGCTTCAAAGTCCCCGATGCCACGCGACCCCAGAAAACGCGCCGGCCTTGCGAGGTGTCTGCTGAGGATGACGCGGCCTTTTCCACCCATTGCACTGGCAGCGCAAAGCTAGCGTCGTGTTCCTGCGCTGTCACCGGCAGTGCTTCGAGTACATCGAGAAGCGAGGGCCCTGTGTAGCCGGCCCAGCCCGGCTCGGCCTGCACCACGTTCCAGCCTTTGAGGGCAGAGACCGGAACGATCGCAGCCGCCTCAAACCCAGCGGATTGGGCGAACTGCAGAAGCGCTTCGCGGATGCGGGTAAAGGTTTCGGCGGCATCCGCAACCGCATCGAGTTTGTTGACGGCAAAGAGCAGTGAGGGCACGCGCAGAAGATGCGCCAACAGCGCATGACGACGGGTTTGCGGCAGGAGCCGCTGGGCGCGTGAGCCAGTCGCTGCGGCTGGATCGACTGAGCCCGCCTCATCTGCGTCGGCATCAGGCTTCGTCCCGACTGCCCGGCCCAATTTGGTCGCATCCACCAACACCACTGCGGCATCAGCGCTGGAAGCCGCCGTCACCATATTGCGCGTGTACTGTTCATGTCCCGGCGCATCGCCGATGATGAACTTGCGCCGCGCCGTGGCGAAGTAGCGATACGCCACATCGATCGTGATGCCCTGCTCGCGCTCGGCCGAGAGTCCGTCAGTCAGCAGTGCCAGGTCCGTTTCGCCCGAACGCTGCACACGCGCCAGCTGGTCCTGCAGCACCGAGCGGCTATCCACCAGCAGCCGCCCGATCAGCGTGCTCTTGCCGTCGTCCACGCTCCCGCAAGTGATGAAGCGCAAAGCCGCCAGCGAACCCTCATTTTGAGCATAATTTATGCCTGTAGCGCTTTCTGTAAAAGCACTACCAGCTCTCTCTTCAATAGCATTCAACATAGCATCTGCTTTCGTGGGAATACAGAGCGACGGACTTAAACATGCGTCGCTGGAGCTGCAATAAACAGCAGGCGGTTCATCGAGAGATACCGTCGATCCGGCTTTGCCGGTCGACTGGTATCGCCCCCGGAAGGGGGTTGGCGAAGCGACACGCAGTGCGCGGAGACTGGGGGGGAGGTCAGAAATACCCATCTTTCTTCCGCTTCTCCATTGAAGCGTCCGAGGTCCGGTCGTCCATGCGCGTGGCGCCGCGTTCGCTCAGCTCCACCGTCAGCGTCTCCAGCACAACATCCGCGGCATTGGCGGCCACGCTCGCCACCGGGCAGGTGCAGGTCACGTCGCCCACGGTGCGAAAGCGCACGTCGCGCAGCGCGGCGATCTCACCATCGCGCAGCGGCGTCAGCGGTGTGACGGGCACCAGAAGCCCTTTGCGATCCACAACCGCGCGCTGGTGCGTGTAGTAGAGCGAGGGCAGCGCGATTTGCTCGCGGTCGATGTATTGCCATACGTCGAGTTCGGTCCAGTTGCTGATCGGGAAAACGCGAAAGTGCTCGCCGGGCGCGATCCGGGTGTTGAAGAGCGTCCACAGTTCGGGCCGCTGCGCCTTGGGTTGCCATTGACCAAAACCGTCGCGGTGCGAAAAGATGCGCTCCTTGGCCCGCGCCTTTTCCTCGTCGCGCCGGGCACCACCGATCAGCGCGTCAAAGCGGAATTCCTCGATCGCTTCCAGCAGCGTGACCGACTGGTGCACGTTGCGGCTCTCGCCTGGATGCGACAGGCGTACAGTGCCGCGTGCCATCGAATCCTCGACGCGGCGCACGATCAGCTCGGCACCCAGCTCAGCCGCCCGCTGATCGCGAAAGTCGGTCACTTCCCAGAAGTTGTGGCCGGTGTCGATCATCAAGAGCGGATAGGGAATGCGCCCTGCGCCAAAGGCCTTCTCAGCGCACTTGAGCAGTACCAAGGAATCCTTGCCGCCGGAAAACAGCAGTGTGGGCCGCTCGAACGCGGCTGCCACTTCACGCAGGATGAAGATGGCTTCTTCTTCCAGTGCGTCCAGATGCGCGGCGCTGAGATGGCGCGCCGATGCGGATGCGGAACCAGGGGCGAGAAGTTCGGGAGCGGTACGGGCGTTCATGCGGTGGTTTCCCGGTTCAGGTGCGATGCAGGGTGGCAAGTACGGTCGAAGGCGAATGCTGGAAAGCGGCAGTTGCATCGGCTTGCTGATGCAGGCGCGCACCCAGCGCTTCGAAAGCGGCGGGTTCCTCGGCGTCAGCGGTGCCGTCGGCAGCCACATGAAGCCCGCATTCCTTGGCGGATTCGGCTTCCCACCACCAGCGACCGGAGCGGAAATCTTCACCCAGCGTCACCGCGCGGGTGCAGGGAGCGCAGCCGATGCTCGGGAAGAAGCGGTCGTGCAGCGGGTTGTAGGGCACGTCGCGCTCGGCGATGTAGTGCCAGACGTCGCCCCATGTCCAGTCAGCGAGCGGGTTGACCTTGGCGCGCACGGCGCCTTCGCCGGTCGCACCTTCGATCTGCTGCAACTCGACCGATTCCACTGCCGCTCGCGCGTTTGACTGTTCGCGTCGCAGTCCGGTGATCCAGCCGCGCTGACCCGAAAGCGCGCGGGCCAGCGGCTCCATCTTGCGAAAATCGCAGCAGGTTTTCCGCAGTGCAAGGCTGCGGTACATGGCCTCTTCGCCGTTTTCCGCCATGAAGCGTTCGGCCAGAGCGCTGTCGGGGCGAAAGATGTCGACCTTGCGGCTGTAGTGCGTTTCAAGACGCCTGATCAGATCGATCGTCTCTGGGTGCAGCTTGCCGGTATCGAGCACGAAGACCGATGCCCCGATATCGGCCTGCGCGATCAGGTCCGTCACCACCATGTCTTCGGCACCGAGGCTGGAAGCCTGAGTGATCGGCGCGAAAGCCAGTGCCGCGTCTTGCAAGAGCGCGATGGATGCGCGCACCTTGTCGCCGAAGGTGTCAGACGGCTTGCGCGCATAAAGTGTGATGGCATTCATGCGCCGTCCTCAACGGCCACAGCCGCAGGGGCCGCGTCGCGGTTGGTGTCTTCGGCGGCGCGGAAATGCGGCAGGTGCGCGATATCACCCTGATAGAACGCGGCAAAACGTTCGAACTGTCGCCGTGCGTCGGCGGCGTCTACGCCCTCTTTCAGCACCGCGCTGGTGAAGCCGGTACGTGTCATGTGCACCAATTGGTCGATCAGCACATCGCCGGTGG
This sequence comes from Burkholderiales bacterium, assembly GCA_038234045.1. Lineage (GTDB taxonomy): Bacteria > Pseudomonadota > Gammaproteobacteria > Burkholderiales > Burkholderiaceae_C > JBBSUX01. Next base: position 1,585 of record JBBSUX010000147.1, on the reverse strand, counting down.
CGCGGATGTCGCCGGTAAAGCGCAGGCGGCGGCGCAGCATGTAAGCCTGGCTGTAGGCGCGGCCATCGGTAAATTTTGGGAAATCCAGGTCAATGCGCTCTACGCCATCGAGCGAATCCTGCAACGCCAGCGGATCTGCATCGTTGGCCAGCTGCACCACGTGCGGGTCACCGTCGCCGTCGTGCGGGTGATCTGCGTAAGCCAGCAAACGCAGGATGGGAGTCGCGGGTGAGGTCATGGCGGGAGGATCAAAACGAAAAGAGCAGTGCGGCGGATTCAGGCGTCGGCTTCGATCGGGAAGCGCGCCTCTTTGGCGGCGGCCTTGAATGGGTCAATGCCAGTGCGACGCAACGTTGCCACGAAGCTCTCGCCGGTGGTGCGCAGATCGCGGTAGCAGTTCAGCACCGCCTCGATCACCTCCGGCACTTCCGCAGCGGAGAACGACGGGCCCACAACCTTGCCAGGAACAGCTGGCCCTGAACGGTCGGAACCATCGGCTCCGCCCAGCGTCACCTGGTACCACTCCTTGCCATCCTTGTCCACGCCAAGCACGCCGATGTGGCCGCTGTGGTGGTGGCCACAGGAGTTGATGCAGCCGCTGATGTGCAGGTCGATGTCGCCCAGATCTTCGAGCTCGTCCATGTCCTGGTAGCGTTCCATCACGGCTTCTGCGATCGGAATCGAGCGTGCGTTGGCGAGTGAGCAGAAATCGCCGCCGGGGCAGGAGATCATGTCGGTCAGCAGATGCAGGTTGCCGCTGGCCAGGCCCATGGTGCGGGCCTCGAGCCAGAGCGCGTGCAGATCTTCCGCCCGCACCCACGGCAGCATCAGGTTCTGCGTGTGCAGTACGCGGGCTTCACCGCTCGAATAGCGGTCGGCCAGGTCGGCTGCAAAATCGAGCTGACCAGCGGTGGCATCCCCTGGCGCCTGGCCCACGCGCTTGAAAGAGAGCGTCACCGCGCGCAGCCCCGGATTGCGGTGCGGTGCCACATTGCGCTCGAGCCAGCGGGCGAACGCACGGTCTTCGGATGCGGCATGGCGCAGGCGCTGCGCGCTGGCTTCGGCGTTGATGGTCGGCGGCAGTACCTCGGGTGCCACAAAGCAGGCTGCGACGCGATCGAACTCTTCCTGCGTGAGCGTGTGCGGCGCGCCATCGAGCTCCATGATCTGGCGGTATTCGGCTTCCACGTCGTCGATATAGCGCTGGCCTTCGACCTTCACCAGCATCTTGATGCGCGCTTTCCAGACGTTGTCGCGCCGACCGTAGCGGTTGTAGACCCTGATTACCGCCTCGAGGTAATTCATGATCTCCTGCCAGGGCAGAAATTCGCGCACGACGGTGCCGATGACCGGCGTGCGGCCCATGCCGCCACCAACGCGCACGCGAAAGCCGAGAGCGCCTTCGTCATTTTTCAGGAGCTGCAGACCCACGTCGTACCAGGCGCTAGCGACACGGTCTTCAGTGGCGGCAAAGACCGCTATCTTGAATTTGCGCGGCAGGAAGGCGAACTCGGGATGCAGGCTGCTCCACTGACGCATCAGCTCGGCAAAGGGCCGCGGATCGGCCGCCTCGTCGATGGCGATG
>JBBSUX010000146.1:0-8921 GCA_038234045.1 Burkholderiales bacterium | reverse complement strand
TGTTCCAGCATCCACGCCTCTATCTTTTCGTGGTGCACGCGCAGCAAGTCGAGCGGGCGGCGGATGTAGTTTTGCTCTCGCACGCCTTGCGGTGCATGGCCTTGAATCTGTGCACTGATTCCGCCCGGAATGTCCAGCCATTCGCAAAGACTCGCAAAGGAGCGGCGCAGCCCGTGCAAGGTCAATTCCAGCCCGGCAGCGGCGCAGGCTTGACGGTGGGCAATGCTCGGCTCTATCAGGTGGCCACTGGCGCTTGTGGGGCTTGAAAACACCCATTCATTGCGTCGGGGCAGGGACTGCAACAGGTGGGAGACATACGGCGTCAGCGGCACGGCGCGCACGTCCTCTATCTTGTCGTTCAGGGTAAGGCCACGCCACTGAAAATTGACATCCTCCCAGCGCAGCGTGGCAAGTTCCTCGCGGCGTGCACCAGTCAGCAGCAGGCATTGCAGGTAAGCCGATATGACCGGGTTCTGTATCTGGCGCACGGCGGTAAACCATGCGGGTAATTGCTCGCGCTGTAGGTAGTCGTTCTTTGTCTTTGCGCGGCCGGCCACCTCTCGCACCTTCTTTGCGCTGGCTGCGGTCGGGTCGGCTTTGCCCTTCAAGTCGGGTTCGCTGGCTGTCCAGCGGAGAAACGCCTTCAGCAGGCGCAGCGACAGACGTACACGCGCGGGCCTGTCCTTGGCTTCGCGCGCAGCCCATGCTTCGATGGCGGGGGCGTCGAGGTCTGCCAGGCGCAGCGGCATAAAGCAGGCAAGCGGGCCCGGCTTCGTCTTTACGCCCGGCAGGCGCTCCCGTTGTACGCCGCCAGCTTGCCCCATCTTCAAATGGTCGCGGTAGTTCAGCTCACCCCAAAAGGGACGGCGGGCTTTTAAGTAACGCTCCCATGCTTCGCCCACGGTAACGGCATGGGCAGCAGCAGCGGCCTTTGTCGCGGCCTTGTCGGCTTGTTGCTGGCGCTCTAGTTCGCGAGGGTCGGTGCCACTATCGACCAACACTTTCAGGCGCTGGGCCTCGCTCCGGGCCTTTTCAATCGGCCAATCGGCAGCGGTCCCGATGTTCACGCGCAGGGTGGCACCCCTAAGGCGCGACTCGAACACGTATGTTTTGCGGCCTGTTGGCGTCACGCGCAGCGCCAGCGCTGGTGCTTCCGTATCCCATAGAAACGCCTGCGACTTGTCTGCCGGGCAGGTGAAGGCGTCAACCCGGCCAGCGGTCAACCGCACGCGGTTTTGTTGCTTGTTCATGGCGCCCCTGGGCAATCTGTAGGCAATCTGTAGGCAGATTCGACGAAAACTGCCGTATGTCAATCAACACTCGAGCTGTGCTTCCTTCCAGTTGAAGTAAGGTAACTTGTTGATTTTGATTGATTCTACCGATGACAATCAACGGGCGCAAATACTAAAAAATTAGGATTGAAAATCCTTGTGTCGGTGGTTCGATTCCGCCCCAGGCCACCAGTGTTCATGCGCCCCAGCGCCCTTTTCGGGTCCTGGGGCGCTTCCACAATTTGCGCCTGCTCCTCTACGCGGCGGCTTCACCCGTTCCCGGGTTCGAGCGCGGACTACTCAGAAACGAACGCTCGCGCCAATCTGAATTCGGAAGTCGTTAACTCCGCTATTCAAACCAAACGCCAAGCCCGTGTCGAGCACGACGTTAGGGGAGATGGTCGCGGTCACGCCGACATTGAGAGTCTTTTGATCGCGCTGCCCTCCTTCGGTGGTGTGGTCGATGACATATTCCGCATAGGCATTCAGTGGGCCGATGTCATGATCAATCGCGACGGCGCCCTCATAGCCAGTTGCGTATCGAAGGTTATCGCTGGTGCGAATCCTGAGCATCGAGGGCTGGACACTCAAGCCGAAGCCGCTCGGAAGATTCATGGAGAAGGGTAGTGAAGCGCTCGCCTCTGTGTATCCGTTGCTCAGCGAACTTTTCGCTGTGGGTAACTTGATCTGCGACTGCAGACCTAGCGCGGTGGCCCAGACTTGGTCAGATCCTTCATTCCCCCAGAAATTGATCTTGCCGCCGACTGTGATGTCTCCGAATCCCTGAGCGCTACTTCCCGTACCGGCCATGAGTTCGTTATTTTTCACAACGATGTGTGGCGGCACAATCAGGTTGAGTTCGATGTTGTTGAGTACGCCAAGACGAAGATTAACGTCGCCATAGCTGTATGCGCTGCTGCGGCTGAGCGGCGTGCGGATTCGCTCGTAATCGATAAACCCACCTTCGATTTGGAGGTGGCCCGCATCGACTGTAGTTGGCGAATTTGTCGCATTGGGGCGATCGGTGGCCATTTCACGCAGCTGGTCGGACGGCGTCGGATTAAAGAGCGTGTAAGCGTTTTTGCCGACCGGCGCCCCCTGCGCCGCGGCAAGCAAGGGGGGTAGCGCAGCGAAAGCTGTCGCGAGGCAAACGATGTGTTTCAATTGAAGTAGTACCGGAATTCGCCTGCCAAATGTATGCGATCGAAGCACGAAAAGTTGAGCGCCAGCGCAATCAGTATTCCCAAGTAGCGAGGCGGGGGGTGAGGAGTGTTCGCGGTCCCTCTCGGCAAGGCGCTGAGCGGGCATGATGCCCATGGCGTTCAGCTTCACTTGTGGATGAAACGGCTGTTGTCCCGCGTGGATTCAAAGCGTTGTTACGCACCCGAGCCACTAAACTCCGAGGCCACTGATTCCAGCAAGAGCTCATGCTTTACGCCGTAAGCTTTGTGGGTCGAGCAGTCAAGATGGTGGGCGACCGCTCGTCATCGTGTGCATTAAGTTGGACATTCATGAATATTTCAAAACGCAGCATGTTCTCCGGGAACAGCTGGGTAGGCGCAGCCAAGCGAATGTTGGCAGTGACAGGGATGGTCGCCGGCTCTTTTCTGGCGCACGCCGTGTATGCGGCTCCGCCAGCAGCGCCGGCTCGCGCCGGCTCCGCGACTTCGGTCGCCTTGCAGGATCACACCTGGACGGAAGTGCGGGACGCTGTTGCATCGGGCACGACGACGATCATCATTCCGATCGGCGGGACCGAGCAGAGCGGCCCCTACATTGCGCTGGGCAAACACAATGCCCGGGTCGACGCGCTCGCGCGGCGCATTGCGCAGGACGTTGGGCACACACTGGTGGCTCCGGTGGTCGCTTATGTGCCCGAGGGCGGCACTGCGCCGCCGACTTCTCACATGCGCTTCCCCGGCACCATCACCGTGCCCGATGCGGTCTTCGAGCAATTGCTGCAGTCTGCTGCGGAGAGCTTCCGAGTTCACGGTTTCCGCAATATCGTGCTGCTCGGCGATCATGGGGGATACCAAAAGGATCTCGAGCGGGTTGTCGTGCGGCTGAACAAGGCCTGGGCTGGAACGAACGCTCATGCCTGGGTGCCTGTTGCGTATTACGATGCCAGTTCCAAAGGTTTCGATGCCTTGCTTCGTGAGCGCGGGTACAGGCCGGATGAAATCGGTACGCACGCCGGGCTTGCCGATGCATCATTGCTGATGGCGGTCGAGCCCTCGATGGTGCGCACTGACGCGATGCACTCCGCCTCAGCGCGGCACGGCACTGCCGATGGTGTGTACGGCGGCGATTCGCGCCGCGCGACGGCTGCGCTCGGTCAGCTCGGAGTCGACCTTATCGTCTCACGCACCGTAGCGGAGATCCGGCGGGAGATTGGCGGCTCTGGCGCTACGAGCCGATGATTCCGTTGACGGGCGTTCAACCGTTCAGCCTTTTGGCCGGGTTGAACGTTTCATTGCGCTGTTGCTCTGATTTTCGCCGCCCTGCATCGTGCAGCGCCCCTGACCATGGGCTGCCTCAGCCCCTTCTTTACCTTTTTCACCCGACCTCATGACAAGACACTCCCTCCGGCTTCTCCAGACTGTTTCCGCCGCCGCTTGCATCGCCGCGCTAGGCTTGCCATTCGGCGCACTGGCCGCCAGCAGTGCTTCGGCTCCCGGCACTGGCGCAGCCACGGCGACGCCCTTGGCTGCTGCCGCGCCACGTCCCGCTTCGGCACCCAAGCCGATCGATACCGTTGCCGGTATGGCGCCGGTAGTCAACCCGACCAACCTCTACAGTGAGACCGGTTCAAGCCACATCAGCGCGGCAACCGTGGGCGCCTTGCAACGTGTCTATGTGCCTAATCTCCGCTCCAACGATGTCTACGTGATCGATCCGGCGACGTACAAAGTGGTGGACAAGTTCAAGGTGGGTCGCGGTCCGCAGCACGTTGTTCCTTCGTCGGATCTCCAGACCTTGTGGGTAGCCAACAATGCAGAAGGGCGATCCGACGGCAGCCTGACGCCTATCGATCCCAAGACCGGCAAGCCCGGTCCAGCAGTTCCGGTAGACGATCCCTACAACATGTACTTCACGCCGGATGGCAAGGAGGCAATCGTCGTCGCAGAAGCGCGCGCGCGCCTGGATTTTCGTGATCCGCACACCATGGCGCTGAAATCCAGCCTCTCGGTGCCCGAGTGCAGAGGCATCAATCACGCTGATTTTTCGATCGATGGCCGCTACGCAATTTTCACCTGTGAATTCGGCGGCAAGCTTGCCAAGATCGACATGGTCAACCGCAAGGTCGTGGGTTACCTGCTGCTAGACAAAAAAGGCATGCCCCAGGACATCCGTATCTCACCGGATGGCAAGGTGTTCTATGTGGCCGACATGATGGCCGACGGCGTCTACGTGGTTGATGGCGAAAGTTTTACCAAGATCGGCTTCATCCGCAGTGGCGTGGGCAGCCACGGGCTCTACCCGAGCCGCAACGGAAAGTTCCTCTACATCACGAATCGCGGCTCCAACAAGGTGCACGGTGCCCGCAAGGGCAAGGGAAGCATTGCGGTTCTGGATTTCGCCAAGCGTGAAGTGGTGGCCACCTGGCCGATCCCCGGCGGCGGAAGCCCGGACATGGGCAATGTGAGTGCCGACGGGAAGACGCTGTGGGTGTCGGGTCGCTTCGATGACGTGGTCTATGCCATCGATACCGAAACCGGTGCGGTCAAATCGATTCCGGTAGGTAGTGAGCCGCACGGACTGACGGTGTGGCCGCAACCTGGCCGCTATTCGCTAGGACATACCGGCAACATGCGCTGAGCGCTGTCTAACGCGGCCGGCGCACAGCCGGCGCGCATTGTTTAACGGCTTGCGCGAGGCCCCGAGGAAGCCGGTCGTTGCAACTTGCCGTGCGGCATGCTGCCCAGGCGCCGCACCATGCGACGGCAGTAGCCTGCAATGCGCAGGCAGTTGTTGATTTCTTCCACCGGCAATGGCCCCGACACAACGACGATGTCATTGGCGGCTTCCTGCGCTCCGGCTGCCCGCAAGCGACGGCGCGCGCCGATGGCCCATGACTGGATGCGCAGCGGAGTGCCGTGCTGATGAACGGTGCCAGTGCTGGCGTCGAAAGCGATGGCCACGTTGTCGGTCTTGAGACGAAAGCGCCGCTCCCCCGTCGTGCAGCTGAGCGGGTCGCGCTGGTCGTACAGGTAGTAGCTGCCAGCCTTGAGCTCGTATTGCAGATCCATGCACAGTCTCCTTCGGTGTTGACGAAATTCTCCGAAAGCACGGCCCGATGCAGTGGCCCGAAGACATCCGAAAAGGTCCGCTATTTCAGGGAATTGGCCGCGATCGCCAGTGCTGTGATTGCAACCCGACGATGATTCGGAGTGGCTTGTCACCAGCGCTTAAGGCGTCGAGCGCAGTATGGACAGAGTCTTCGCCCCAATGCGTGTCGGTCGGTAACGCGCCGCATGGCGCGGCTCAGCTCTGAGCGATCGGCCCATGAAAAACGCCGGCGGCACCCTGTTGGTGCCGCCGGCGCCGAAGCTGACCTGGCAAAAGCGGCCGTCCGAGCTAGAAATCCACGAGGCTGAAGCCGATGGTAAACACCGTACGCTTGCGGTTGTAGTCGATCAGACTGTCGCCATAGCCCGAGAACAGACCGGTGTGCAGGCGCAGGCCGCTGAAGGTGTTGCCCTTGCCTTCGCCCAGCGAGCGCAACCATTCGACCCGCACCGACCCATGGTTGTCACTCGGTGTACCCCGCACGGTGCCGATGAAGGTGTTCTTGCGGTCCGGATTCCAGGTGGCCTGAACTTCGCCGCGACCGATGTAGTTGGTGATGTCGGGATTGTTGTCCTGCCCGGGCGCCTCATGCAGGCGCTGCCAGATCCGGCCACTCAATGAGAATTGGTTGCCGCGCTCGAAGCCCGTCATCAGGTAAACGCGGTTCCAGCTGCGCGACAGTGGATCGCTCTGCCCGTTGGATTGGTGCACCAGGCCGGCACCGGTGTAGCGCCAGCGCCAGCCGAACGGCAGCTGTGCGTCGGTGGGATAGACATAGATAACCTCGGGTTCGTAATCGGTGCTGCGGAATGGCCGTGAGATGCCGGGGCTGAAAAACTGCCAGTACGACTGTTGGCTGTACCCGACCCACAGCGAATCGCGAGCATTCGAATCCGCAGGTGTCAGCAAGCCGGTCGCAAGCTTGGTCCGCAGCGAGATCTGCAGGCGTAACTCCTGCTTTCCATAGTCAATCGACGTTGTAGCCGAGTTTTCTGGATTGAGCGATGTCGGCATCCGGTTGACCGAACTGCCGTCCGCCACCGAGAGCGTGTTGCCGCGGTAGCCGCGCAGGCTGAAAGTGGGACAGCTGCTGCCGGCTTCCAATTCCCAAAAGCGGGAAACATCGGAAAACTGGCGATCCTTGCAGCCTTGCTCGAGCCCGACACCGATGATGCCGGCCGATGCGGTGCTCGGCGGCACCAGCGAGCCATCGGGCGCCACAGCCGGTTGCGCGGTGGCCAGCGCAGCCGCCAGATCAGTCCGCAAGCCAGCCGCGTTGCCAGTGGACGTTGCGGCTGTAATGGGTACCTTGTTCTTGCCGTTTGCACCGCTTGATGCGCTGCTGGTGGCTGCAGCCGTTCGGGCCGCTGCCTCGGCGCCTTCGGCGGCCCGATCCTGCACCTGGGCGAGCAGCTTGCGCTGGTCCAGCGCCCATTGGTCGAAGCAGGCCAGCCGGGCTTTTTCGCCTGGCGTGACCGCGCACTGCTGCCAGGCGGCAGCGCCGGCCACCTGCGCTTCAGCGGCTGGCGAAAGCGGTGCCGTGCCGGCCGTCGGCAGTCGGCTTTTAGCCCTGGCTGCGTCGGCGACGCGCTGCGCTGCTTCGCTTTGTGGCTGGCGGCTGCGCGCTGAGGGCGACGCGGTTTCCGCCAGGGCGCTGCCGGCTATGCCGGACAGGGCCAGCGCCACAGCTGCCCCTGTCAGCGCTGCGCGGCTGCGGGTGGAAGCGTTACCTTCGGCTGTGCCTGCACGCTTGCTTCGGGCGCCGGGGGCGGAGCCGATGCGAGCCACTTCAGGGTGAAGGGTCGGGTGGTGGAGGTGAGTGCGTCGTTCCATGTGCCTTCGATCGTCTGTCCGCAAGAGCCGTCAAGCACGCGGCCAGTCCAGGTTGCGGTGATGTTTGTTCCGTTTGCTGATTCTTCCAGCAGCAGTTCGCCGTCTTCGATGTCGCCCGCCAGCGGGCTTGTCGCGCCGCCGCGCATCACGCTTCCCTGCAGGCTGCCCTGATAGTCGGGATGCGGACCCAGCTCGATCAAGGCGTCGCCGATGGCGTCCGCCGCGCTTGTGCCGGTGCTGCTGCCGTTTCCGGAGCCGCCGAATATCGCATGCCAGCGGCCTGTCATGTCGGCCGCATCGACGGCGTTGGCGTCGCGGCAACGTTTCGGCGCTGGAGCAGCGGGGGCCGCCCGAGGTGAAATTTTAGGGTCAAATGTGCCTGTGGCGCATATTCCATAAGCGCTACTAGCTATAAAAAATAAAGCGATAATAAGCGATGGAGGCTTCATGGAGCGGCAACGGATGCGGCGGCTTGCTGCGCAGTGGCCTTGGCGGCAAATTCGGCCCGCAGCGCCCGCAGCTTCTCGCGCGGATCTTCACGGGCAGTTTTCTGGTCAAGCGCCATTTCGGCAATGAAGCGGCTCGGAAGTGCGGCCACCAGCTCGCGGCCTTTTTTCTTCTTGCGCGTCCAGCTCACCGCCAGGCTGCGCTGCGCGCGGGTAATGCCCACGTACATCAGGCGGCGCTCTTCCCGCAGGCGCTGGGTAGTTTCATCGCTCACCACCAGCTGGCGGCCACCGTCGTCGTCGAGCTTGAACGGCAGCATGCCTTCGGTCACGCCCACCATCTGCACATGCGGCCACTCCAGCCCCTTGGCGGCATGCAGGGTGGAGAGCGTGACCACATCCTGGTCTTGCTCCCGGTCGGCAATGGTCGAGAGCAGCGAAATGGTCTGCGCCACTTCCAGCAGGTTCTTGATCTCGCTCGGCCCGGTGGATGTTGCGCCCGATGCGTCCTGCACCTCGCCGCCGCAGCGCAGCGCCATCCAGTCGCAGAAATCGACCACATTGCTCCAGCGCGCGGCAGCGAGTTTTTCGCTGTCTTCGCCGTCGTACAGATGCTGCTCGTAGCCGATTTCCTTCAGCCAGTCGGTGAGAAAGGTGCGAGCGCTTTCGGCGCCCAGCGTTTGGCGGGCGCGGTATTCCAGATCGTTCACATACCGGCCGAACTCTTCCAGGCTGCCGACCGCAGCTTTGGGCAGCATCGCCGGTAGCGAGTTGGAGAAAAGCGAAGCGAACAGGCTGAGCCGGTATTTGCCGGCAAATTCGCCGAGCTTGCCGAGCGTGGTGTGGCCGATGCCGCGCTTCGGGCTGGTAATCGCGCGCAAAAAAGCCGGATCGTCGTCGTTGTTGACCCACAGCCGGAACCAGGCGCACAGGTCACGGATTTCGGCCCGATCAAAAAAGCTGGTGCCGCCCGAAACCTTGTACGGGATGCTCGCTTTGCGCAGCGCTTTCTCGAACGATTTGGCTTGGTGGTTGGCGCGGTAAAGGATGGCGAAATGCCGCCACTCCTTGTGCTGCGAGG
>JBBSUX010000145.1:0-9042 GCA_038234045.1 Burkholderiales bacterium | reverse complement strand
GACTGCCGAGGTTCAGCAGAGAGCGGCCGTACGAGCAGCCTACCTCGGTACTGAGCATTGATAGCCATGAGTGACTTGCCCCACCCCCAATCGCTTGCGCCATCCACCGCATCCTCGCAATCCCCGTTGCTGAAGGCACGCGACTTGCACGCCGGCTATGGCCGGGCTGAGGTGCTGCATGGCCTTTCGCTGGATGCGGCGCCGGGCTCCGTCGTGACCGTCATCGGCCCGAACGGAGCCGGCAAGTCGACCCTGCTCAACACCCTGATCGGCATTCTTCCAGTGACAGCGGGAAGCATCGAGTTCGACGGGCAGCCGCTAGCTCGCCTGCCGCTGGAAGACCGTGTCATGGCCGGCATCGCGCTGGTCCCGGAAAAGCGCGAGCTCTTCGGCACCATGCCGGTGGAGGACAACTTGCTGCTGGGTGGATTCAGGCCACGGCGGCTCGGACAAAAGGGCTGGCGCGACCGCATCGACGAGGTGTATTCGCTCTTTCCGCGATTGCTCGAACGCCGCGCGCAACTGGCTGGAACGCTTTCTGGCGGCGAACGCCAGATGCTGGCGCTGGGGCGTGCATTGATGTCCGCCCCGCGCTTGCTGATGCTGGATGAACCGAGCCTGGGCCTGGCACCGCTGGTGGTGAAGGAAGTCTTTCGCACCATCGAACGCTTGCGCCAGACCGGCGTCACCATCTTGCTGGTGGAGCAGAACGCCCGAGCGGCACTCGAAGTCGCCGACGAAGGCTACGTGCTCGAGATGGGCGAGATCGCGTTGCATGGCCCCGCTGCGCAACTGGCGCACGATGCGCGGGTGGTGGATACGTACCTGGGCGCCGTAAAAAGCGGGTCGTGAGTGTTCGCACGTTGCTTTGCCGCCCGATCAGGCTCCAACTGGCACTGTTTCGAGCCCGGCCGGCAATCGGTGCTAGCGCAACCAGCTACTAATCTTGTAGCATTGGCGAAATCACGTTATATTTCGCGCAACCCGACCCTTGGAGGAGAGTTCCGATGAGTTCCAAAGAAAATGTGGCTGTCTTCCAGCTGTTCGATCTGCTGGAGTCCCGCTACGCGATGCGTGTACTGTGGGCGCTACGCGACAACCATCGACAGACGTTCCGGCTGTTGCAGGACAGCGTCGGCGGCATTACGCCCAATACCCTCAACACGCGGCTGAAGGAAATGCGCGCCGCGGGCTTGATCGATCATCAGGGCGAAGGCTACGGCATCACCGATTCCGGTCGCGATCTGCTCAAGCGTCTGAACGATCTTCATGCCTTTGCCGGGCGCTGGGTCACTGCACAGGCCAAGAAGGCGGCTTGAAGCAATAGAGGCAAGCGTCGGAAGACGCTGATCCGACAAGCGCGCAGCGCGCGATCAACCACGCTTGCACTGTAAAAAAAGCCGACGGGCATAATTACTCGTTCGTCAGGGCCCACGCGCTTTATCACCGTGGGCCTTTTGCTTTTCTGCGGCGCGCGTGTGTATGCGCCGCACCCTGAAGGAGATCTACAGCATGAGCTTCACCACCACACCATCCGGCCTGCAATACGAAGACGTGAAAGAAGGCGACGGCGCTGTCGCCACTGCTGGACAGGAAGTCAGCGTGCACTACACGGGTTGGCTCTACAACGACGATCAGCAGGGAGCGAAGTTCGATTCCAGCCGTGACCGCAACAGCCCGTTCGGCTTTTCACTCGGTGCCGGCATGGTAATCAAGGGCTGGGATGAAGGCGTGCAGGGCATGAAGGTAGGCGGCCAGCGCACTCTCATCATTCCGCCGGGCCTCGGCTATGGTGCCCGTGGCGCTGGCGGCGTGATCCCGCCCAACGCCACGCTCAAATTCGACGTCGAGCTGCTGTCGGTCTAGTAATCTAAACGGGGGACGAATCAACCGTTCAGTGCGCGATCGAGTTCGGCATAAGCGGTCGTTCCCACCGCTTCGCGGATTTTGGGCGCGAGCAGAGCCAGCTCTTCGTAGCTGCTCACCCCTTCCACCGCGAGATTGAGACGAAAACCGCGCAACCCCAATGCTGCGGTCAAACGCGTTGCAACGGGATAAGCGTCGCGATACCGATCCTGACCAGACCTTGTCGCAGGCTCCGGCTTGTCTGATCCGGCTGAACCGCCGCCAGAGCCGTTTACGCTGCCTGCATGCCCGTTCGCCTCGCTGCCGCTATTGGTGGCTCCAGGTAACTCGATCAAAAACCCGTCGTCGACAAGCGCCGTGATCTCGGCAGGCGTGACACCCATTCCGGCCGTGGCATCAAGCACCTGCTCCACCGAACGGCGGCCATCAAAAAGAATGAAAGCCGATCGCTGACGCTGAGTGAGCTTTGCGCTACGTTCTTTCAGGGCCTGCTGCCCGATTTCCGTCTTTCCGAGAATCACGTCAAACCCCTTCCCAGATGAGCGTTGGATTGTCCGTGCGGCTTCGGCCGGCCACACATTCAGACAGATCCATTGGAAAAGGCGTACCTTCTCACGAGTCTTTCGGCCACGCAATCGGTTCGATCCCGGTAGCGCTCCCGGCTAGTTCCTTCTAAAGCGAACCTGACCCCGATCTCTGCATCCCTGATGACTGAATGTCCAGGCAACGGGAGGTGCAGGTACACGCATGCCCTCACGCGCACCCGGCTCATTCCTGTCCGGCCTGATGAAGCTCATGACGACGATGGTGAGCACGCCCAGCGGGACTCCGAACACCCCCGCAGAAATCGGCTCGATCCCCCACCATAGACTTCCTGGTCCGCTCAGGCCCATCGCACTGCGAACCGCAGGTGTCATCCACACCATGTAGAAAAGCGTGATCCCGAGTCCGCCGACCATTCCGCAGACGGCACCCACCGTGCTGGCACGCCGCCAGAAAATGCCGAGCACCATCGCCGGCACGAAGGCCGATGCCGCCAGCGAGAACGAGGCGGACACCAGTGCAAGGATCTCGGCAGGCCTCATCGCAGCGACTGCGGCAGCGATCAGAGCCGTGCCAAGCAGGGTGAATTTCGTGAGGATCACCCGCTGCTCGGTCCCTGCGCGATCGCGATAAGCAGCGGGAGCAAGATCATGAATAATCGCATTGCTGATCGTGAGCAGCAGCCCGTCGGCGGTAGAAAGCGCCGCCGCCAGGCCGCCCGCGGCTACCAGCGCCGACACCACATAGGGCAAGCCACCCAGCTCGGGCGAAGCCAGCATGATCATGTCCGCACCGAGCCGGATCTCACCGAACTGCACCATCCCGTCGCCGTTGATGTCTTCGATCGACACCAGTGACGGGTCGAGCCGCGACCACTGCGCAACCCAGCCTGGCAGCGCATCGAAATGGCTGCCCACCAGATGCTGCATCACCTCGAACTTCACCATCACCGCCAATGCAGGCGCGCTGACGTAAAGCAGCGCAATGAACACGAGCGACCACGCCACCGAGGTGCGCGCCGCCGCCACACTCGGCACGGTGTAGAAGCGCGTCAGCAGATGCGGCAAGCCGGCGGTACCGACCATCAGGCAGAACACCAGCGCGAGAAAGTTGCGGCGTGACAGATCGAACGCATGCCTCTGGGCCGGTGTTCCATCCGGATCGCCCGCGTAGGGTTTCGCCTGAAGCGGCATGCCACCGAGCGGGTGGGATCGTTCCCGGTCTTCGCGCGCGGCCCGGCTCCATTGCTCACGCGCCGCTTCTACATCACGCGGCAGGGCTGACAGTGCGCGACTCGCGCTCACCAGTTCGGAGGTTTCGGTGCGGTCCTTGCGCAAGGCCTCGATGCGTCTTTCCAGCGCCAGCCGCTGCGCGCGCAGGGCTGCATCGGGATGTGCGAGGCGCGCTTCGTTGGCTTCTGCGCGCTCCCGGAACATTTTTGCCACTTCGCGCTCAGCCGGGTCCTTTTCCAGTTGTGCTTCGCGCTCGGCGATGCGCCCCATCTGCGCGCCATACACCAGCGGAGCGAGTGGGTTGCCGAGCTGCTTGTAAGCCAGCCACGACACGGGTATCAGGAAAGCCAGCAGCAGCACCATGTACTGCGCGACCTGCGTCCAGGTAATGGCCCGCATGCCACCCAGGAAGGAGCACAGCAGAACGCCGCCGAGCCCGAGCATGATGCCGATCTCGAACTGCACGCCAGTGAGCCGCGACGCAATCAGCCCGACGCCATAGATTTGCGCGACCACATAGGTAAATGAGCACAGCACTGCAGACAAGGCCGCAATGCGCCGCGGCCATGCGCCCCCGAAGCGCACCTGAAAGAAATCCGGAACGGTGTAGAGCCGCATGGCCCGCAACTGCGGAGCGATCAGCATCGCGACGAGACAAAAACCCCCCGTCCACCCCAGCAAATAGGCGAGCCCGCCAGGCTGACCTTGCGGACCCGAGTAACCCTGCAGATAGAGCGCACCCGCCAGACTGAGGAACGATGCAGCGCTCATCCAGTCCGCAGCTGTCGCCATGCCGTTGAAGATGGCGGGAATACGCCGCCCCGCTACGTAGTATTCGTCGGCATCCGTCGTGCGCCCCCAAACCCCTATGAACGCATACAGCATGACTGGGCCGAACAGCAGGATCGGTCCGATCCACATGCGCGAGAAGCCCCGGGATTCGGCCCAGCCGAGCAGCAGCAGGCATGCCAGCACGCTCAAAGTGAAAACCGCCAGGAGAGCGAAGATGCGCTTGCTGCTCGCGCTAAGCATCAGGCGACCCGCTGCCAGTTTCACTTCGATCGAGCGCATCACGCGCTTCCGTGCGATTGAGCACCGTCGCGTAGATCACCACCACCGCAATGAAGATGATGAGCACGCCCTGCGCTGCAAACCAGTAGGCCAGCGGTCTTCCGCCCGCAAGCGCATCAATGTCCCGGGCGAAATAGCAACCGCCAAAGGCCGCAGCCGCCCAGATGCTCAGAAGCCCCAGGCGCAACGCGCCGGCACTCGGCGCACGATAGGGAGTCGAATCCTCCTCCCACGGTTCCGGCTCTTCCTCGACCTTATCGCTCGAGCGGAACCAAGAGGCAATCGTCCTGAACATCGGACGATCATCGCAGTCAGAAGACCAATGACGTCTCGGTGTTTGCCTGAGCGGGACTCAAAAAAGTCTCCCCGACCATTGCAAGGGTCAGGAACCCGCCGCAGCGAGCTTCTGCCAAGTCGCGATGACACTGTCGGGATTCAGCGAAATCGAGGCAATGCCCTTGTCGGCAAGCCACTGCGCAAAGTCAGGGTGATCGCTGGGGCCCTGGCCGCAGATGCCGACGTATTTTCCAGCTGCCTGGCAGGCGTCGATCGCCCGCACCAGCAAAGCCTGGACAGCAGGATCGCGCTCGTCGAAATCGGCCGCGAGCAGTTCAAGGCCTGAGTCGCGATCGAGCCCCAAAGTGAGCTGCGTCAGATCGTTCGAGCCGATCGAAAAACCGTCGAAGTATTCGAGGAAGCGCTCGGCCAATACGGCATTGCTCGGCACCTCGCACATCATGATGACCTTGAGATCGTCCTGGCCACGCTTCAGACCGTGCTCTGCGAGCAGCTGGGTGACACGGTCGGCCTGGCCCAAGGTGCGCACAAACGGCACCATCACCTGCACGTTGGTCAAACCCATGTCGTTGCGCACGCGCTTCATGGCCTCGCATTCCATGGCAAACGCTTCGCGGAAGTCTTCGCTGAGATAACGCGCCGCACCCCGAAAGCCCAGCATCGGGTTTTCTTCCTCGGGCTCGTACCGACTGCCGCCGATCAGCTTGCGGTATTCGTTGCTCTTGAAATCGGACAGACGCACGATCACCGGCTTGGGCCAGAAAGCTGCCGCGATGGTGGCGATGCCATCGGCCACCTTGTCGACATAGAAAGCGCGCGGCGACGCATGACCACGCGCTACCGATTCCACCGCCTTCTTCAGGTCAGCGTCGACGTTGGGGTAGTCGAGGATCGCCTTCGGATGCACGCCGATGTTGTTGTTGATGATGAATTCCAGCCGCGCCAGACCCACGCCTTCGTTGGGCAGCTGGCAGAAATCGAAAGCCAGCTGCGGGTTGCCGACGTTCATCATGATCTTGGTCTTGATGGGCGGCATTTCGCCGCGCTCCACCTCGGTGATTTCGGTCTCGAGCAGGCCGTCGTAGATGTGGCCGGTATCGCCCTCGGCGCAGCTCACGGTGACGAGGGTGCCTTCTTTAAGCAGTTCGGTGGCATCGCCGCAACCCACTACCGCCGGAATGCCCAGCTCGCGCGCGATGATGGCCGCGTGGCAGGTGCGGCCGCCCCGGTTGGTGACGATGGCCGAAGCGCGCTTCATGACCGGCTCCCAATTGGGATCGGTCATGTCGGTGACCAAAACGTCGCCGGGCTGCACCTTGTCCATTTCACTGATGTCGTGTACCAGCCGCACTGGGCCAGTGCCGATCTTCTGCCCGATGGCGCGGCCTTCGGCCAGCACCGGGCCACTGCCCTTCAGCTTGTAGCGCTGCTCGGACTTGCCTTGTTGCTGGCTCTTCACTGTTTCCGGGCGTGCTTGCAGGATGTAGATCTGGCCGTCAGTGCCGTCTTTGCCCCACTCGATGTCCATCGGGCGGCCATAGTGGCCCTCGATCACCAGCGCGTATTTCGCCAGCTGCTCTACGTCGGCATCGCTGAGCGAATAGCGGTTGCGTTGTTCGGTCGGCACGTCGACGGTTTTGACCAACTTCCCGCTGGTGGCCTTTTCTTCGGCGGTGGCAAACGTCATCTGGATCAACTTGGATCCGAGGTTGCGACGGATCACCGCGCGTTTGCCAGCCTTCAACATCGGCTTGTGCACATAGAACTCGTCGGGGTTCACGGCGCCCTGCACCACCGTTTCGCCCAGGCCATAGCTGCTGGTGATGAAGACGACCTGATCAAAACCCGACTCGGTGTCGATGGTGAACATCACACCCGCTGCGCCCAGATCGGATCGCACCATGCGCTGCACACCGGCGGAAAGCGCCACCACATCATGCGCGAAGCCTTTGTGGACGCGGTAGCTGATGGCGCGGTCGTTGTAGAGGCTGGCGAAGACTTCCTTCATCTTGTGCAGCACATCGTCGATGCCCACGACGTTGAGGAAGGTCTCCTGCTGGCCGGCGAACGATGCATCGGGCAGGTCCTCGGCTGTGGCGGACGAGCGCACCGCAAAGCTTGCCTGCGGATTGCCAGACGACAAGGTAGCAAAGGATTCGCCAATGGCTTTTTGCAGGTCGGCGGGGAAAGGCTGCGCCTCAACCCAACTGCGAATCTCGGCGCCGGCCACCGCGAGCGCGCGTACATCTTCGGTATCGAGTGCAGCCAGCCGCTTGCTGATGCGGTCAGCTAGACCCTCATGCGCCAGAAACTGCCGAAACGCATGGGCAGTTGTGGCAAAACCGGTCGGCACTCGAACGCCTTGCGGCAGCTGTGAAATCATCTCGCCGAGGCTGGCGTTCTTGCCGCCAACCACCTCGACATCCTCCATCCTCAGGTTTTCAAAAGGTACGACCAGGGAGGTCGCCTCAAAGCGTGCAGACATGGGAAAGCTCCAGAAGTAAAAACCGGGTATCCGTGCGTCATCGATATGTCTGCGCGCCTGGCCACGTTGCGTGGGCAGGTTCCGGCCAAGGCTCTACATCCACTTTTTTGTTTTTGATGGAGGTGGGTACGGCGCATGGCGGGAATTCGGATAATCTGCCAATTTTAGAGCGTGCTTCCGCTGTGGCATGTAGTCAATGCGCGGCACCTCGGCTCCCACCGAGCGGCGATGGCGCCGCCGAAACGCCCTTTTTTCGTTCAATCGCCGAAGCCTGCCATCGGCAGCACATCCCATGCACACCCGCACCGTGTTCTTCATCTCCGATGGCACCGGCATTACCGCCGAGGCTTTCGGTAACGCGATCATTTCGCAGTTCGAATTCAAGCCGCGCCATGTGCGGCTGCCCTTTATCGATACGGTGGATAAGGCGCACCAGGTGGTGCGGCAAATCAACCATGTGGCGGAGGTGGAAGGCAAGAAGCCGCTCGTGTTTACCACCCTCGTCAATCCCGACGTACTGACGGTTGTGCAGGAGGGATGCAAGGGCATGCTGATGGATATGTTCAGCACCTTCGTTCAGCCGCTGGAAAACGAGCTGGGCCTGAAGTCGCTGCACCGCGTGGGTCGCTTTGCCGATGTGAGCAAGAGCAAGGAATACAACGACCGCATCGAAGCCATCAACTACAGCCTGATCCATGACGATGGTCAGAGCAATCGGGATCTGGCGGGGGCTGACGTGATCCTGGTGGGGGTATCGCGCAGCGGCAAGACGCCCACATCGCTTTATCTGGCGATGCAGCACGGCCTGAAAGCAGCCAATTACCCATTGATCCCCGAAGACTTCGATCGCAGGCAGCTGCCGCCGGCTTTGGTAGCGCACCGCGCCAAGCTGTTCGGCCTGACGATTCAGCCCGAACGCCTCTCCGAGATCCGCAACGAGCGGCGGCCGGGATCGCGCTATGCCGAACTCGCCAATTGCCGCCACGAAGTTTCTGAAGCCGAGGCCATGATGCGGCGCTCAGGCATCCGCTGGCTCAGCACCACAACCAAGTCGATCGAAGAGATCGCAACGACGATCTTGCAGGAAGTGCGGCCGGAGCGCTTGAGTTACTGAAGGCTTGGCCCGGCGGCAATCTCCAGCGGCCGCAGCGTGATCTTCTCTCCGCAAAGCGATCCACGAAGGATCTGCTCAATCCGTTCAGCTGCATAGCCGTCACCATAGGGCGAGCTGCCGCGCGCCATGGCCCGCCAGGCCGTGTCGTCGTCGAGAAGGCGCTGCGCGCGCGCGACGATGTGCGCCGCATCGGTGCCAACCAGCTCCACCACGCCATGCGCCACAGCTTCGGGCCGCTCGGTCTCATCGCGCAGCACCAGCACCGGCTTGCCGAGTGCGGGAGCTTCTTCCTGCACACCGCCGGAATCGCTCAGGATCAGATGCGACAGCTCCATCGCGGCAATGAAATCCAGGTACTGCAACGGGGCACACAGCGTGATGCGCGGATGCCCGTCCAGAGCGCCACGCACCGTTGCGCCGACATGCGGGTTGGG
>JBBSUX010000144.1:0-9059 GCA_038234045.1 Burkholderiales bacterium | reverse complement strand
TCCGATCATGTGGCCAATGCGCGTGCCGGCATGGTTCTTCTGAAAATAGCTCGAGACGCGCTTTTTCAGGTCCCGCGCCTTGCCCACATACAGCAAGGCCCCCGCCGCGTCGAAATAGCGATAAACGCCAGGCAGCGCAGGCAATGCGGCAACCTCGCTTAGCAGCTGGTCGGAATGGACTTCGGACATGGGCTCTATTGTCGCGGCCGGCGTATTGTCCCGACAGCGAACGGGATCGACAGCGCAAACATCCGCGCACTTTCGAGCACGATGGCCGGGCTTTTTCGCAAAGGACACCGAAAATGCTCCCAACTCAGCCTTCACAGCCTCTCCGTTTTCATGCATTGGGACATTTTCTGCAAGGTCATCGATAACCACGGCGACATCGGGGTGTGCTGGCGGCTTTCTGCCGATCTGGCCGCGCGGGGCGAAACGGTGCGGCTCTGGGTGGACGACCCTTCCGCACTCGCTTGGATGGCACCCGGCGGCGTTTCAGGGGTGACTATCGTGCACTGGCTGCCCGATACGCGGCACGCTCCCGGCGATGTCATCGTCGAAGCCTTCGGCTGCGATCCGGAGCCTGCCTTTCTGCAGGAGGTGGCGGAGCGCAAAGCTGCGAGCAGTAGCAGCGTACCGGTGTGGATCAACCTGGAATACCTGTCAGCAGAGCCTTATGTGGAGCGCTACCACGGTCTCCCGTCCCGGATGAGCGGCGGCCCTCTCGCGGGCATCATCAAATGGTTTTTTTTCCCCGGGTTCACTGGCGCAACAGGCGGACTGCTGCGGGAGCGGGACCTTGCTGAAAGGCACGCAGCTTTCGATCGTGGTGCCGCCCGCCGCGCACTGGGCGCGGCTTCACATCAGCGTCTCATCAACCTCTTCTGCTACGAGCCGATCGCGCTGGCTCCGTGGCTCAGCTCGCTGGCGGAAGACGCTGCGCAATCGAGCTTGCTGCTGGTGGCGCCCGGCAGGCCACGCGCTGCGATGGAACGCGTTTTCAAGCATGAAATTGGCCTTACGGGAATATTCCAAAGGCGCAACAAGCTCTCAATTTCATATCAATCCCCCGTTTCGCAAGCATCCTTCGACCAACGCCTGTGGGCGGCCGATCTGAATTGCGTGCGGGGCGAAGATTCGCTGGTGCGGGCGCTGTGGGCGGGCCGCGCTCTGGTGTGGCAGATCTATCCGCAGGCGGACGACGCACACGTCGCAAAGCTTGAAGCGTTTCTCGACTGGCTGGATGCGCCGGCCGATCTGCGAGAGTTCCACCGTGTGTGGAACGGGACCGCGGCAGGCGCGCTCCCGGCGATAGATGTTCCGGCGTGGACAGCCTGCGTTCAGGCCGCCAGGGCCAGACTGCTTGCGCAGGCCGACCTGGGCACGCAGCTGATCGGGTTCGTCAACGGAAAACGGTAAAATCCGCTGTTTTGCGCGATTCCGGCGGGCATTGATTGCCTCTCGGCACCGCGCCTTCCCTGCCGCCCGCAGAGCGGGGCTGATCACAGTGAACCCAGCGGAACTGTCCCGCTTTTTTCACGCAGCTCCAGCAGGCGGCCCGCAAACCCAGGCCCACTTCCCATGAAAACCGCACAAGAAATCCGCGCCGGCAACGTCGTCATGCACGGCAAAGACCCGATGGTCGTTCTCAAGACCGAATACAGCCGAGGCGGCCGCAACTCGGCCACCGTGCGCATGAAGCTGAAGAGCCTGATTGCCAATTTCAACACCGAACAGGTGTTCAAGGCCGACGACAAGATTGACCAGGTCATCCTCGACAAAAAGGATTGCACCTATTCCTACTTTGCCGACCCGATGTATGTCTGCATGGACGCCGACTTCAACCAGTACGAGGTCGAAGCCGAAAACATGGGCGACGCGCTGAGCTACCTCGAAGACGGTATGGAAGTCGAAGTGGTGTTCTACGACGGCAAAGCGATCTCGGTCGAACTGCCCACCAGCGTCGAGCGCGAAATCACCTGGACAGAGCCAGCGGTAAAAGGCGACACGTCCGGCAAGGTGCTCAAGCCCGCCAAGATTGCGACTGGTTTCGAAGTGCCCGTGCCGCTTTTCGTGGCGCAGGGCGACAAGATCGAAATCGACACCCGCACAGGTGAATACCGCAAACGCGTGTGATGCGCCTCGGCTCCGCCTCTGCACGGAGTGCTTTTGCCCAAAAGGCTCCCTGACCGGAGCCTTTTTTCATGGCCGAGCCTTTCAGGCCTGCTCCGCGAGCGTCGCGCTGCGACTCTTGAGTCCAAGTTTGGCGAGCAGGCGCGTATCGGCCTCGACATCGGGATTGCCGGTGACCAGCAGCTTGTCGCCGTAGAAGATCGAGTTGGCGCCAGCCATGAAGCAAAGCGCCTGAACCGGCTCGCCCAATTGCTGGCGCCCTGCTGAAAGCCGAACGCGCGCTTTGGGCATGGTGATGCGCGCCACGGCAATGACGCGAACGAAATCCAGCGGATCGATCGGCTCGCTATCGGCCAGCGGTGTGCCGGGCACGCGCACCAGACTGTTGATCGGTACAGATTCCGGATACGGATCGAGATTGGCCAACTGCGCGATCAGGCCAGCGCGATGCACCGGCGTTTCGCCCATACCGACGATGCCACCGCAACACACGCTAATGCCTGCCGAGCGGACGTGCTGCAGCGTGTCCAACCGATCTTGGTAGACGCGCGTGCTCACCACATCGGTGTAGTACTCCGGCGCCGAATCAAGGTTGTGGTTGTAGTAGTCCAGGCCCGCGTCTTTCAGAGTGCGCGCCTGTTGCGGCTCGAGCATGCCCAGCGTGGCGCAGGTCTGCAGCCCCAGATCCTTGACGGCAGTTACCAGCGCGGCAACCTGCTCGATGTCCCGGTCTTTGGGTGCTCGCCATGCTGCCCCCATGCAAAAACGCGTGGCACCCGCGTCCTTGGCGGCTTGCGCCGCGCTGATCACGTCCTTCAACGCCATCAACTTTTCTGCTTTGACCCCTGTATCGAACTCGGCAGACTGGGGGCAATAACCGCAGTTTTCGGGACAACCTCCGGTCTTGACGGACAGCAAGGTGGCCAGCTCGATGTCGCCCGCCGGCCAATACTGGCGGTGCACCGTTTGCGCATCGAACAGCAGATCCATCAACGGCCGGTTCAGAAGCTCCTGAATGGCGTCCATGGACCAGCGCACCTGCGTCACCGGAGCCGATGGGGACGATACGGGCAGGTGCAGCTGGACAGGTTTTTCGGAAATTTGGAGGGACATGGTGTCGTGGATAGTCGCGGAGCGAAGGCCGAAGTATCGCAGCGCGCCGTGTCGCTTCGGTGCAATGCTTGTCGCGTGAACACGGGCGACCTGACGATGTTAGGGTCCGGGATAACGGTGCGGCGTTTGCCGGGTGAGCGGCTCTGCCGTGATCCAGAAGCATGACGCCAGAACTCTGGATTTTCTCGTCCACTTCCATGGCTGCTCCGAACTCCATCGCCTCCGAATCCCCAAAGCTGGCTCATCCCGCAGAGCAGGTGCGCCCCTTCGTCCGGCTGAAGATGGCCGCGTCGCTCGACGGCATCACCGCCCTGCCCGACGGGCGCAGCCAATGGATCACCTCGCCGCAAGCGCGCCTGGACGGGCATCGCTGGCGCGCGCGCGCCGACGCCATCCTGACCGGCATCGGCACGGTGCTGGCGGACGATCCACGCATGGATGTGCGGCTGCCGGCCGATGAGTCGTCGCCTGAAGGGATGCGGCAGCCCGCACTTTGCATCGTCGATACGCACCTGCGTACGCCGCCATCCGCCCTGCTCTTCTCAGCCGAACGCTCTGTGCATCTTTTTGTCGCGGCTGGTGCGCCATCGGATCGCGAAGCGGCGTTGCGGATGAAGGGCGCAGTGATCCACCGGTTGGCTGCGCCGGAAGCAACGGATGTGGCAGACCGTCTCGACCTGAACGCCGTGCTGGCCACAATCACGCGCGAGGGAATTGCCGACAGGCTGCATGTCGAAGCAGGCGCACAGCTCTCTGGGTCTCTCCTGCGCGGCGGAACGGTGGATGAGCTGCTGCTCTACCTGGCGCCCAGCCTGCTCGGCACCGGACGACCGCTCGCAACAATCGGGCCGCTTGCCTCGCTGACGGACTGCGTGGCATTGGCTTGGGAATCAGTCGAACGGGTGGGACCTGACCTGCGCATCATTGCGAAACTGGTCCGTCCGAAATAACGGACTTGCTGACTCAGGCGTCCGGGATAAGCCGCTTACCCAAACTCACTACCTCTTCCACCGCGTAGCCCAGTGCCTCGTAAAAGGCGATCGCTTCGACGTTGCCGACGCGTACCTGCAGGTTGGCTTTCGGACATCCACAAAGTTCCAACAATCGCTCCGCCTCTGCCACCAGACCACGTCCTATGGCCATGCGCTGGCATTCAGGCGCCACAGCGAGGTAATTGAACCAGCCGCGATGCCCGTCAAAGCCCGCCATGACCGAGCCTACGACGGACCCAGCGGTGTCCACTGCCACCAGGAACATATCGGGCTGCACCGTCAGCTTTCTGGCGATATCCCGGAGCGGATCGTTCCATGGCCGTAACAAACCGCAGGTTTGCCATAGCGCGATCACCTGACCTTCGTCCGATGGCGCGAACACGCGCAGATCCCAACTTGGCTGCCGAGGCGCCGACGAGCGGTTGCCGCCGGCTCTACGCTCTTCCATCTCAGCTTCGCAGCAACGTTTTCAGCGCCGTCTGCAGCCGGCGCGCGGCTTGCGCATCGTGCGGCGCTGCAAGGACACGTGCGGCGTCTGCGCCCCAGGTTTCGACAGGTGCCGGATCGTTGCGGCGGGTCAGCAACTGGAGCTGAAGCATCCGACGCGCCGAGATGTGTTCGGCCGGCGTGGGCGCGTCGGCTGCCATCTCGAGCCGCAACAATGCTTCGGCTGCGCTCTTTGCGGCATCGCCCGACGGAGCCTTGCCCAGCGCCTGACTCCAGGCACCGCGCACGGCTGGTGCGACACGGCCGCCCAGCTCCTGCGTGCCGGGGACGGCTGCAGGATCGCGCTTCTCCCAGGCTTCCAGCAGCTGCGTGAGCGCTTCGCCATGGGCCTGTGCAGCGAGCTTGCGCAGGGTCGCTTGCGCATGCTCCTGCGCGTCGCGCTGCGCGCGAAATGCCGCATCGCCCAGACGTGGACCACGCTCTTCACGCTGCTCGCGATCGCCGAAACGTCCGCCACCGGCGCCGAACCGATCACCGCCACGCGACGGCGCTCCGCGATCGCCACCCGGCCCGCCTGGACGGGCGGGTCTTCCGCCCGGACCTCCCCGCGCTCCGCCGCCCGGCTCGGCCTTGTTGCGCGCACCAGGCCGATCGTCGCCACGCACGGCCACGACTTTTTTCGGCGCTGGTGGTGGTGCCGGGGTCGGTGCGGCGGCCGGAGCATCCGCAACCGAATCTGGAGGCGCTTCGCCTTCCGCACCGCCCGCAGCGGGGGCACTTTGATCCGCCACGGACTCTGCGGAAGCCCCCTCTGCGGAACCCGACGCGGCAGCATTCGCTTCGCCGGAACTGTCATTGCTTGCCGCAGTATCAGCCCCCGACGC
This sequence comes from Burkholderiales bacterium, assembly GCA_038234045.1. GTDB lineage: Bacteria > Pseudomonadota > Gammaproteobacteria > Burkholderiales > Burkholderiaceae_C > JBBSUX01. The sequence continues at coordinate 3,493 of JBBSUX010000144.1, read as the reverse complement.
GCCCCTTTCTGCTACTACAGGTGTAGCTGATTGCGCTTTCTCGCAAAGCGTTTGAGGCCGATTTTGTTCATTATTTTGCGCACCGGTGTTGCCAGTCAGCGCATCGATGGCGGCCAATTGCGCTGCTGCCAGTGCCTGTCCTCGCGTGGCAGCTTCCAGGGCAGAAAGCGCCGTCCGGATCTTTTGCGCATCACCCGCAGCGGCGGCAACTTCGACCGCCTTGGATGCTTGCAGCACCAGCCGATCGTGTTCGCTTGTCGCGGCGGCGGCTTTCTCGCGGTCAGCGGTCTTGCGCTGGAAGGCGTCGTCGATCGGCTTCCTGAAGGCATCCCAGAGCTTCTGCTCCTGCCGGCGGTCAAGTGGCACGGACTGCGCCTCGACCTGCCAACGTTGCTGCAGGGATTTGACAGCGTCGATACGCAGCTCGGGCGCTGCGCCAAGGACGTTGGCTTCCTCGATCATGGCGTGGCGACGGGCGACGCTTTCTTGCTGCTCAGCCTCGAGCGGCGCGGCAGCGGCAGTGAAGGCGTCTTTCCACAGCGGCTGGATTTCGGCAAAAGCCTTTTCGCCCAGGTGCCCGGCGTCGCGCCAGCGGTCAGCGAACTGGTGCAGGCCCCGACTGACCGCCTTCAGGTCATGGGTGCCCATGATGGAAGCCGTCCAGGTCTTGAGCTCTTCAATCAAAGCGAGACGTTGGGCGCGGTGCTCGGCCGCATCTGCCTTGATGCGTTCCAGCCAGGCCTCGACCACCTTGTGGGCCTCGGTACAGGCCGCGTCGAAACGGCGCCACAGGCCGTGGTTGGGAGGGCCGGCCTGATCGGTGCGCTTCCACTGGTCGCGCAGCTGGCGCAGGGTTTCCTGCATCTTGCGGCCACCCAGGGCTTGCCCTTCGGGGCGCTGCAGCAGGGCTTCAGCGCGCGCAACCAGGTCTTCGCGTGCCCGGTCTGCGCCCCAGCGCTGCCAGCCTTCGAGTTCGCCGGCCGCAGCAAGCGCGGCGTTCACCTTGGCCTCAAGCGAAGAGTCGATGTGCCTTCCGTGCTCTTTCAAGACCGCGCGCAATGCTGCCGCAGCGCCTACGCTCGCCTTGCCGTGGCCATCGGCAGTTTCCTGCTCGAGCTTGGAAACTGCTTCGGTCACAGCCGCTTGTGCCGCCTCAACCACAGCCGGATCGGCCTTGGCACGTGCTGCGCGGGCATTTCCGCCCGCTTGCCCTGTTGCGCCGCCAGCCTTCGAACCGGGAGCGGGACCGCCACGTGCATGCGCGATCTCTTCGGCCCAGACGGGAACCGTCGGCAACGGAGCGGCTGCATCGGCTGCTGCGTTCGTGGCCTGTGCCAGGGCGGCCTTGAAGGCATCCCACACCACCAGCAGCTGGGTGCGCGCTCCGTCGAGCAAGGACGGATATTTGACGTCGACACTTGCCCAGAGCGCGTCGGCGGTGATCTCGTCAGCCTGGGCTTGCCAGTGCTGCACGTCGCCCTGCAACGCTTCGGCAGCACTCTCGGCATCGCGCCAAGGCTTGGTCGACAGCACTTCGGTGCGCTGGGCCAGCAACACCGCTGCTTCGCGCTGCACCTGCACGCGATGCTGCAGATCCTCGATCGTGCGCACGTGCTCCGCCAGCTGGGCCTTCAAAGCGGCCAGCGGCTCACGGCTGAGCGGGGCACCCGCTTTGGCGGCGTCACGCTGCCAGGCGAGAGCATCTGCAATATTGAGCTTCGACGAAGACAACAGCGCACGTGCCTTGTCACCCCAGTCAGCGGCCAGCGTTTCCTGGCCTTTGGCGCGCTTGAGTTCATCGAGCTTTTCGCGCAAGGGTTTGGCCGCGCCCTTGTCGCGCGCGCTCAGTTCCTTGAACACCTCCTGAATCTGTTCGGGCGTGGGCTCGGTGGCGAGCCAGTCGCGCACCCTGCCGGCGCGTTCGCCGGAGGTAGGCGCGGAAAACGCGCCGCCAGTCAATCGATCGAGCGGATGTGCGTCGGTGGATCGAGCCTGCGCCTTGGTGGCGTCGTGATGGTCTGCCATGGTGTCCGGGGAATCAAAGAGGAAAAAAGAAGAGAAAACGCGTGACGGTGGAATATGGGGCAGATTCCCGATCACTCGACCGGGTCTGCCTGAACACTCCGCATGCCACGTCATTGCCCGGCCCAATACAAGTGGGGCCGTACGAAAGCACGTCGCATAAGTCGCTATTTTCTCCGCATTCGCACGGGCTGCCGTTTCAGTGCGTGGCGAGCTTGAGTTCGACACGCCCAGGCGCATGCGCTGCGTCCGGCTTTGCAGAGGCAGAAGCACCTGAAGCGAGCGCAGGCGCCGATGCCCCGCTCGACGGTTTTCCTACTTCAGGCCGGCCCAGAAACAGACGACTTTCGGGCACGCCCGCGTGGGTGAGAGCGTCGCGCACAGCACCGGCTCTTTGCACGGCCAGTTCGCGAATAGCCTGGGGCGTCACGTCGATCTGCGCCAGCAGCAACTGCTCCATCTCGGGCACGGGAAGTTTGCGCGCCAAGCCGAGCGCATTGCGCGGCTTGGTCATGTCGGTGCGGTCATAGAGCTCGGTGAGCAACTTCGGATATTCCTCCGCGCTCACCGTCGGGAGCGCGGGTCCGTCGCCGTTGGCGCGCGCTGCGGCAGGTGCATTGCCAGCGGCAAGTTCCTCGCGCCGCTTGGTGAATGCCACCAGCCGGTCGAGTCGTGCACGCCGATAACCGGCGGCCTCCGCAGCCAGGCTGGAATGCCCGGTGATCGTGATGTCGATCCGCGGATGCTGCTCCATGGCGGCCGCAAGCTTTTCCAGCGTCGCCTTGTCGGCCGCATCCAGCTGGGCCGATCCGTTGTCGAACGCGATGATGGTCGAGCCGTCACTTGAGTGCGTCGCACCGCGCAATGCGCTGGAGAGCAAGCTGAATGGCGAGGTGATGGCGCGCCCGAGGATATTCAGGATCGCCTTGCCAATGATCGGCGCGAGGCTGAACTGCGGATCGTTGATCGAGCCGCTGATGGGAATATCGAGATCGATCACGCCGTCTTTGTTGGCCAATAGTGCGGTTGCCAGCTTGACCGGCAGGCTCTTGACGCCATCGACCGCTTCGCCGAACACCAGTTGCCGCAGCACGAGTGAATTGCTGGCAGTGAGATGGCCGTCTGGCTCGATCTTGTAGGAGGCAGTCATATCCAGCTTGCCGCGCTTGATGCCATGACCGGCATATTTCACGCTGTACGGAGACAGTGGCGGAAGCTCGAGATTGCGCACCTTGGCCGCGATATCGAGCGCCAGCGGTTTGGCCAACGGATTGAGCGATCCCGTGATATCGAGCGACGCACTGCCTTCGGCCTTGCCATGCAGTTCAAGTGGTGCGAGCGACACTTTTGCTCGTTCACCCGGCGCGCGAGCCGCATTGCCACTGTTGCCGAACGCTCCGAGGCTGCCGTCGAGTTCCGTCAGGCTGGCGCTATAGGAAGGCTTGACGAAGTTGTCGGTGAACTCCACTCT
>JBBSUX010000143.1:0-9061 GCA_038234045.1 Burkholderiales bacterium | reverse complement strand
GGTGCCGAACACGCCAAAGCGCTGTTTGCCACCAGTAACGTCGTCGTCAATCTTGTCAGGAATGAGCATCCAGCCGGCCATGGCAAGAAACCAACCACCGATGACCCAGCGCAAGACGTCAGGCCCCAGGGCCTGAGCCACCCACCTGCCGATGGCACCGGCGGCGGCGTGGTTCGCCAGCGTGGCCACCAGGATGCCGGCAACGATCGGCAGGGGTTTGCGAAACGTGGCCGCGAGCACGATGGCCAGCAACTGCGTCTTGTCGCCCATCTCGCCGAGGGCGACCACGCCGGCGGATACGAGAAATGGTTCCATCAAGGAGTCTTCCAGGGCCGGTGAAAACCGTGACCACACGACTTCCCCGGCCCAATCCAGAAAGCAGTGCGGTCAAAGGTCTTGCCAGGCGTTGAAGCTGCTTTCAAACGCAGTAAAGCTGCCACCCCCTCCTCCCTTGCTCTTCCTGGGAGCAGCAGGGTAGATTGAGGTCGGCCGTGGCAGATTTACCCACACTCTCGATTCCGGTAAAGTTGCCACTCTGCGTCGAATTTGCATTAAATTCGCTACTCATGCGAGTCCAGGGCACTGTCCGTGTTTGAGTCGGCCGCGCTGCCTCTGCAGCGCCTGCATGGCCAGACGCTCCACCACCTGTGGGCGCCCAAGCTCGGCCGCACCATGGTGCTCAACAGCAGAAGGCAGCTGCGTCTTTGGGCGATGCTTGAAGCCCATCCCCGCGTGACTCGCTACTGCGAGCGGCCAAGCTGGCCCGATGATCTGGCGCTGCAGTCCCCGCCCGACTTCTGGGCCTTGCGAGACGGCGAGCCGATATGGCTGGTCCTGGCAGATGAGCCGTCAACGATAGCCGGCGAGTTGGCCTCCCCGGAACAAGGTCCTGACGTGCGATTCGTGGCCGCAGCCGAACTCGACCGCCACCGGGTGTGGATCCAGAACTGGCTGGCGCTGCTGCCCTGCTTGAAATTTCCCAGACAGCTTCGGACCAACATACAACTCTGCTGGGGGTCGTTCACAGCAGTACGTCGTCGCTTGCAACTTCAATGTCTGCTATCCGGTAGCCCATTGCCCGATAGCCTCGCTTTCGCTTGTCCCACATCCGAAGCAACGCCGGATGGCCGGTGTCCACGAAATCAACGATACGCACGGCCGTCTTGCTTTTATGCTCTCGGTGCAGGCGGCCGGCATACTGCTGCAGCGTGCCCTTCCAGGAAATCGGCATGGCGAGCACCAGCGTGTCGAGCGGAGGGTGGTCAAAGCCCTCGCCGACCAGCTTTCCGGTCGAGAGCAAGACGCGGGGCGCCTCCGGCGATAGCGCTTCAAGTTCGTCGATCAGCGCTGCCCGCTGCTTCCTCGACATCCGCCCGTGTAAGACGAACGGTGGTGGGACCATTCGGTTCAGGGCGATTCGGATGGCTTCAAGGTGCTCCGTGCGCTCGGTCAATACCAATACCTTGCGGTCTTGACCGAAGGCATGGGCGACCTCTGCCGCGATCGCTTGCGTCCGGAGTTGGTCATTGACGAGATGTCGGAACACGCCTTGAATGCCCACTTCTGTCGGCAACTCGATTGACGAGTGGCGGGTCCGAGCAATCACTTCCAAATCGTGCGGCACACCAGCCGGCGTGGTTGCTGTGTGCCGGACGGGTCCGCACTGCATGAAGATGATGGGATGTTGCCCATCGCGGCGAATCGGCGTTGCGGTCAGGCCAAGCACGAATTTGGCCTTGGCTCGCTTGAGGATGGCATCGAAAGACACAGCACCGACGTGATGACATTCGTCGACGATGACGTGCCCGTAGTTTTCGACCAGCGCGCTGACTTCTCCTCGGCGCGATAGAGACTGCATTACGGCGATGTCGATTCTGCCGGTGAGTCTGGCTTTGCCACCGCCCACTGCGCCGATCAAGTCCTTGCCGACCGAGCCGCTGCCTGCGGCCAGGAATGCGTGCAAGCGTTCCTGCCATTGCCTGAGCAGTTCAGTTCGATGCACAAGCACCAACGTACTCACGCCCCGACGCGCAATCATCGCGGCTGCTACCACCGTCTTGCCGAAGGCTGTCGGCGCACATAGGACGCCGGCATCGTGATCCAGCATCGCCGATACGGCCGCCTCTTGATCTGCGCGCAACGTACCAACGAAGTCGACGTCGAGAGGGTTCCCTTCGTACCGCTCGTCATTCAGCTCGCAGCGAATGCCGTTCTCACGCAGCAGTTCCCTGGCGGCGTCGAGACAGCCGCGCGGCAGTGCGATGTGCTGCGGGAAGTTCTCAGCACTGCCTATGACACGCGGCTTGTCCCACACTGACATCCGCATTGCCTGAGCCTTGTAGAACTCGGGGTTCTGGAACGCTGCCAAGCGGATCAAACGATTGGCCAAGGCATGCGGCAACTGGGATTTGTTGAAGTAAATCAGGTTGGCCAGCGTCACGGCCAACGATGCGGGCATCTGACCGGCCAACTTCTTTAACGGCGTCGTTTCACGCTTCCACGGTGTGGCCAGTTCCTCGTCGTCGATGAAGGTCACATCCAGAGGATGGGCGCCACCCGTCGCGCGTAGGATCGTGGCCTCGATGTCGCGCGATGCCATGAGCGGAATCGACGCCAAGAACGCCCACTGATCCGGGTAAGGGCGTAACTTTTCATCGATGAACATGCTGCAGCCGTGTTCACGCGACAGCTTTTGTAGCGGCAACGCGATCAGGTTGCCAAAACCACCCTTGGGCATCGTGTCCTGGCTGGGAAACAGCCGGTCGTAGGAACTCAGCTTCAATTGCCGGGTGCGTGAGCAGGCCTGGCTGATGATGGCTGTGCCCAGGCGGCGAGCATCTCGAGCCGACACTCTTGAACCGAAGAACACCCAGGCATGTGCGCCCTGTCCGGACCGCGAGATCTCCAGTGCCACCGGCACTCCCAGTTCCTCGCAGGTCCGCGCGAAGGCGCGGGCGTCGTCGTGCCACTCGGCCTCGTCGAAGTCGACCGCCAGGAAGTAGCAGGTGTCGTCTTCCAACAGCGGATACACGCCCACCGTATGCTGGCCAGCCAGATGGTCATAAATGACCGCATCGGACAACGGGATCAGCAGGCGATGGCTGCAAGCACTGCACTTGATGCGCGGCTTCTCGCAAACGCCGGCGCGCCATTCGTTAGCGCAGGCCGGCGCGTAGCCCGATTTGCCCGAGGTTTTGCTCTCCCAGCGGATGGAAAAGACATCGGTGCGTCCACGAAACAGCCGCCGAAACAGCGCCACTTTCTCCGCGGTGGAAAGCCTTGACGGTTCGATCTGCTGAACCGGCGAAGCCAGCGGCGTCGGCCGGCGCGACTCAATTCCGTGCGATTCCAGCAGCGCAGCCAGGCGGACGTTCTCCGTTTGGAGAACCGCGAGGGCATCGGGATCAGGCATCAATTTCATGACTGGCCAGCAATGGATACATGGCGCCCACCCCGGCGCCCGGGTTATGGCCCATGCGGCGGACCGCATCTGATCGTATCCTTCCCTCGCGACTTGATGGAGATCTCGGGGTACTCGGTTTCCGCATCAATGCGTACCGGTAGATCGAAACGATTCAGTAGCCCTCGCGAAGCAACCCGCGGCCACGCCTTCACAGGTTGCGATTCCGGACCGGCGGCGTCTGACTCTCTCATTTCGGCGGCGGTGCGATCGCCTCGACCTCTGGATTGATCACGAGGAAATCCTTCCACTCCGCGTCGTTGACGAGCTTCGAGTAGGGGTCGGGTGTTGTGACGCTCAAGCGGATGGTTGTCTTGTGGTGGTGCCACAGCGCATAGACCCGGCCAGGCTGATTGCGATGAAACGACTCCCAGCTTAAGCCGTGGACCACGTCGCTGTAGCGTCGGAACAGTTCCAGCGCGACCGCTTGATAAGGCTCATAGCCGGAGAATTTGCGCGTTCTACCTGCGAGCCCAAGCGTGTTGCGATTTCGACCGTCGATCGGGATGAACAGCGCCGGAGCCGCAAAAGCGTAACGGACCACGAAGTACTCGGCGGCGCGGTCTATTGCCCAGGTGTAGCGGTCCTGGGGATCGGCGCGAAGCACCCCGCATTCGATCGCCACCGTGGCCAGCGTGTTGCCGGTGTACAGCATCGCAAAGTCGCCCTTGTGTCCGACTGGTGGATCGACCCGCAGGTTACGGTGTACCTCGGGCGGCGGCTCCCAATCGCCACCCAGATGCTGAAACAACCGCGTCAGCAGCGTGCTGCCCGGATCGAGCAATTCGATATCGAGGTCATGACCATCGAACGCTCCCGCCGCCAACCCGGTCATGCGGCCAGTTGTGCAGCTTGTGCTTCGGCTGCCTTGACGACGCCCTGCAAGCGCTCGGCCGCCGGCGCCCCCAGCAGTTGCTGCGTCTGCCGATTCAGGCTGCGCGCTGTTGTCAAACGCCCGAGCAGCGTCTCGATCGGCGTCAGGCCGCCAAGCGAGTCTGTGGTGGAGGTGAAGAAGCCATAGTCCGCCGTACTGCTCGCCTCGCCCAATGCAGCGAGTACTTGGGCCAGCGGCTGACCGGCGATGCCGGCCCAAGCCTGGAAGGCGGGATACTCGCGGCCACGCTTGCGGCCAGGTCGCAGGATCGAGAAAAGTTCACCCGCGCGTTCGCGCTGACGCACGGTTTCGTCGCTGAGGCCGCCAAGTGCTCGGCCAAGCTCGACTGCACTCAAAGGTTGCACTGGGTCCGCGAAGAGCGCTGGCGGTTCCTGCAGCGTTGTGTCCGCTTGCACGCTGTCGAACGCTCGCTTCATCTCGATCTGGCGCTGCACCACACGGGCATCAACCGTAACCTCGACCCAAGACTGCAGCAGCTCCAGCACCGAGGACGGCACCCCGGCCTTGCCAAGTGCCTCCACATGTGCCCGTGTCGTCTCCTCCAAGGCTTCATCGATCAAGTGACTCGGCTGTAGTTGCTGCACGACAGCCGCAACAGCGGTGGTAGACAGCTGCGGCGGCTGCTCCATCAGCACGGCGTTGGTGCGCATCAGGCGTGTCATCTCTTTGTGCAGTGCCGCCGATCCGCTGCCAGGTTTGAGTCCGGTCACCGCGTTCACCACCGCCCGTTCGAGCTGATCCAAAGCTTCGAAAGCGCTGGAACGCACCTCCGTGCGCAAGTCCGGTGTCGCGGAAAAGGCGAGGTCATTCATCTGGCAACTCCTGCAATATCCAAGGATTGAGAACGAAGCATGACATGCGTTGAAGAAGATGTCTAGCTTGGCTAACTAGCCTTATATATTGTGTTGCTTTGCTTCTTGGTCAGCAGTCGTTCCACGTTTGGGCTGACGCTTTTCACCCAAAGGCCTCCTTAATTTTCGCCTGCTCCAGCCGCTGTTTCCAAGTGGGGCTTCACAACCAAAGTGCATTCATCCGAACCCCCGCTCCATCTCTGCCTGCACGCGATCGAGCTGCGGCTTGGCATAGCGCATCGTGGTTCTCGCATCCGAATGCCCGAGCTGGCGCTGCACGGTCTCAATCGACACCCCGCGGTCCAGCGCTCGGGTACCGCAGGTGTGGCGCAACCAGTGCAGCGAAGCTTTGCTTGCATCAAGCTTGTCCTGAATGCTCAGGTCGGACGCCCAGATCGCTTTACTGAACCACGTCTTCGTCGACCGATACAACGCGCTGTAGCTGACCGGCTCTCGTGCGTCGAGCGTGCTGGCCACCAGCGGCAGGCTGGCCAGTTCGGAATTTGGGCGGTCGAGGTCGACCAATCGCCCAATGCCGCGCCGCTGCAGGTACTGATCGAGCGCCTGTGAAGCTTGGGTCGGCACCACGACCAGGCGGGCCTTGCCGCCCTTGCCCAGCACCTGCAGCACCCAGCCGCGGTTGACCCGGCGCAGGTCGCCGAGCTTGGCTTGCACGAGCTCGGATGCACGCAGACCGGTTGCTTCAAGGAAAGCCAACAAGAACTCGATGCGCTCGCGCGGCACATCGGCACGAGCGGAGCCGCCCGCGGTGGCATGCGCCTTCAAGAACGTGGCCAGTGCCATCCACGCTTCCGGCGTGAACGCACGGCTGTCCAACTCAATGAAGCGATCGTCCGCAATCTTGCGGTTCACCAGCCGCCACGGGTTGCCGAGCAGGTAGCCAGCAGACACCAGCCAATCGAACAACGCCGACAACACGCCCAGCGCATAGCGCCGGCTGCCCGCTGACAACGGCCCCTTGAACGGTGTCCAGCCCGGCTGACCACGGACTGCATAGCGCAGCGATACCCAGTCCTCAGGCGGATGCTCCAAGAACGTCAGATAGCTCAGGCAGTCATCCCCATTCATCGACGACAGCGGCTTGCGCCGCTCCAGCAGCGCCCAGGCCATCAGACGCTCGGCTTCCTTGCGGTAGGCGCGGGCGGTTGCTGCACTGCCGGCCTTGGCGGCAATCCAGGCTTCAATTGCTTCGCGGTCCGTGCTGGCAGCTGTGCCGGCTGTCGTGGCGACGGCACGGTTGCTGCCGGTGCCCTCACCGGCCTGCTCAAGCTGCAACTGCAGCATGGTGCCACTCGAGCCGGCCGCATCGACATGCGAGCCGAACGCATCAGCCACCCGAAGCCGCTGAGGCATTGCTGCTGGTGGCAGAAGCGCAGCCAAGTAAGCAGCGAGCCGGTCGGCCTTCGTGCGGCCCACCCCGGGCATCGAGCGCCACCAGCGACCGCCGCGCGCGACGGCGCGGCGAACGTCATCGAGCGTGACCCAGCCGGATGCGATGAAGCGCTTGGCCGTCGCGTCCTCAAACCACCCAGCAATGGCATCGGTCGGCTGCGGCGACTCGGCTGCTGTGCGCTCCAGCTCGTACAGCAGCGCGAGTTGGCGATCAAGCAGCCGGCGATTGCGGTCCGCCTTGCGATCGGCCGGGAAGGCTTCGGCATACAGCGCCTGCAGCTCGGCTTGGCTCCAGCCGTCCAAGCCATTGGCCTCGGCCCAAGCGTCGATCGTTGGGGGTTCGGCTGCAGCATGAGAGCTGGGCGCATCGTGATCAGCCGCGCCGCCCACCGCCGGGATCACCACCCCGATCAGCCGCCAGCGGCGGTCCCCACGCCTGCGCGCTAGGGCCCGCAGCCGCTCGATGACCAGCCGGTGCGCGGTGACGGCGCTGGCCGCGTGGTCGATGGCCAAGTAGCGGCGTGCGGAGTCCACCCGGTCAAGGCCCTGCGCGATCGAGCGCAGGTAGGCGAAGTGGTGCAGGCCCAGACGCAGCGCCCCGAAGCCGTCTTCAGTAGCACCCAAGTGCCCTCCCCCACTGCGGGGCTGCGTGTCGCTGTAAGTCCTTGTCGCCATTGAAGATCAGCTAAGGTCGCTTGTGAAGCCTAGTTTTGACGCAAGAATTTTTACGCATGATAAGGGATATTATCAGTATGCTATATCGCTCCTCTTTTTTTGAGTTTCGACTGCTTCCATCGAATTTTTCACGGATTACCAGCGCACTTCTTTATCCGCAGGACTAATGGGGGACAAAAACTCAGCCTCCTTCCTACCTTCCAACGCATGGAATTAACCAACTTGGTCGCCTCAGTTGAGATGGTGCTGTGAGAGAAACCACGTGTTCAGCGGTTTTATCGCAGCGGCAAATGCGGTAAAAATCTGTCACCCTATTGGAAGGTGATTGCAGCGCTAGCTGATGTGCAACCCCGAGATTGTTGAGGCTGCTGGCCCGGTCCGTCACGAAAGATCGAGCGGAGGTTAGGATTAGGCCTCGCGCTTGATGCGGGCTTATGTCTCGCCGTGCGATAACATTTTCGCGGTGCCAGTCGCGGCTTGATCTGCGTGTGTGGGCGTCCTCGTCGCTCAGTCAGACCTGCGTCCGACTGACATCCACTGGCTTGCCAAGTCCTTCGAAGATCAACTGAGCTGGCAGCTTTTGATCGAGGGGAAATTCAACTCAACACGTTTAGGGATTGAGCAAAGATCATTGCTAATAAAGTGAACTGAAGGCAATGGCCTTTTGATTTTGAGTATGCGTCTCGCGGCGTTTGTGCCGCGTTTAGAAAAGAGCCTGACGCTGTGCCAGTTGCTCAACGCAGCGCGGCGATGATTGACTCTAGTAGGACGTGGTGATGGTCGTCTGCTGCGTGGATCGCTTCGATTTGAATGATCAGCCGCCCTGACCTATCCTTAGACCATTGGCCTATCTGCTGGCCGCCGTGCTCTATGGGCTGGTAGTTCTTCAGTGGCTGATCATTCCTCGCACCAATCAGTGTCGCAACCACGTTGGAGGCCGTGGCCTTTGGCGATTCCTGGGCCCGAAGCTTTTCAGCCCGGCGAAGCACTCCCTTACGATCCGCTTCCAGCACGTCTGCCAGACTTTTGGCGTGCCGGTGTTGGATGTCGAGGGGTGACTTGAAGCACTCGACTACGGGTGTCGGTAGGTCAGCAACCTGCAACACGTTGGCAACCCAAGTGTGAGACACCCCCAACGCTTCGGCAAGTCTGCGATTTGAAGGATACAGCTTCTCGTCCAGCGCTCGCCTATACATAGTGCCCTGTTCGAACGGCGAAAGGTCTGCGCGCTCTCGATTCTCGCGGTCCATGGCGGAGAACAAATCTTGATCCGATGCAGCTGCGGAGTCGATCGTGGCAAGCACAGGAATGCCCAGGTCGCTGCAGGCGCGATGGCGGCGATGTCCAAAGACAATCTCGTACTGATCTTGTTGGCCGATCAGCAGCCGAACCGAAATAGGCTGAACATTCCCACCGGCGAGTTCAATGTCTTGCTTCAATCTAGCGAACTCGGGCGTGCCAAATGAGTCAGGATGACGATTTGCCCACCGACTCGGTACGATCTTTTTTGGATCTAGCTTCCGAGTTGGTGCTGCACCCTCGTGTTCCTTGAGTCGGTCCCGCAGCTTCCCAAGCTCTCCCTCTACTGCCAATATCTGACCGCGAAACTGCAACATCTGACCAGGCCCGGTCCGCGGCGCCGCTCCTGTTGAAACAGGCGGAAACTTGGACTCATGCTGCAAGCCGACAACATCCGGCGAGGATGCGACGTCCCTTGCAACTCCTTCTGGAGCTCGCTCCCGTTGTACCGTCGTTGACGGCAACTGC
>JBBSUX010000142.1:0-9085 GCA_038234045.1 Burkholderiales bacterium | reverse complement strand
GGAAGGTCGCCACAGCAAACCAGCGGCTCCGAGAAGTTCGAATACGCCACTGACCAGCACCACCAAGCGCGGCCAGGGAAAGTAGGGCGGCACGATGCGCATTTCGGTGCTGGTGGCAACGAAATGGGCGAGTCCGCCGATGAAAAACCACAGGAAGACGAAACCGATGGCGGCATCCATCCGCCAGCTTCGCGCGGTTTTTTCGAGACGGGGCGCTGCAGCGGAAGTGGTCGTGAGGCTCACGGCTGCTCCTTCTGGCTCAGGACGGACTGGATGTATCGATACGCCGGCGGCGCCGGGGAGGAAATCGTATCCATGTGGCGATCACCAGTACGGCAAAGGCGCTGTAAATCAAGGTAAAAGTCCAGGATGGCAAGTCAAAGTACAGCAGGGTCTGCAACCAGTGCCCGATGAAGCTTTCTGCGTACGCGGGCTGATGAGCCTTGCGACGCAGCCACATTTCCACCACCGTAAGCGGGCAGGCGATGCCCAGAATGGCTTGTGCCGCCACCACGACGATTGCGGCAAGGTGCAGCAGGCGGAACCACCAGAAATCGATCCACCGCCAACGACGGGCATGACCAACCCACACCACAAGCAAACCGACCACTACGAAGATGACGATGAGCACATGCGTGGCGAGCACCACATCGGCGAGTGCGGCAAACAAGCCGAGTCGATTCGTGTTGTTCATGTCACCTCATTGCCCGACTTCAGGGCGAGCTGCCTCATGGGAACGTACCGGGGCGATCTCGTCAGGGCAGCGGTTGGGCGGCGCAGGATACGATCGGACATGAGAAAAATTTATCCCCTGACATCCCCGGACAAGCATGCCGATCGCGTGCTGGAAGCCGTCAAGCACGATATCCGCAAATATGTACGCCGGGAGCGTAGGCGGGGAGTGCCTGAAGGAATGGACTATTGGGACTTCGATTGCCGTTTTGGTGCGGAAGAACCAAATGCCGCGCCCCTGCACCTGGCTGAAGTAATTGCATCGGTCGATACGGCAGCGAAAGCAGGCGAGGCCCAGGTGTATGTGGAAATCATCGCACGCGCTGCCGTTCGCAAGCCGCGACCCGAGGGCGGTGCCGATACACCGCAGGCGGATCACGACGCTGATGGTCACGAGGGCGACGATCTCAGCTTTCCCGCCTGACGGCGCCTGCCCTACGAATCGCGTCGGTCAGCGTATCGGCGGAACAGGGCTTGGGAACAATGACGAAACCCATGCGCGATATTGTGTCTAACTGTTCTGCATAGCCGGTCATCATCACCATGTTGAGGGTGGGATGGCGCTCCCGGACGTACTGTGCCAGCGCGACGCCGTCCATTTCACCAGGCATTACGACATCGCTGAGCAGAAGGTCTGGCAGGACGTTCGCTGTGGCCAGCCAGTCGCGCGCTGTGGCGGAACGATCCATCCGTAGGACAGTGCAGCCAAGTTCCTCAAGAAGTGGCTTGAGCACGGCAGCGACTTCGTCGTTGTCCTCCACCATCAAGACCTTGAGGTTCAGCGCTGGCCTGCTCAATGACGGCTCGCGCGCCGCCGGAAGATCAGGTGTGCGTACGGCGGGGAAGAAGAGCCGAATATTTGTGCCCTGACCCGGAACGCTTTGAACATCAGCAGTACCGCCAGCGCGCTGGCACAGGCCGTAGATCTGGCTCAGGCCCAAGCCGGTTCCCTGGCCCACCGGCTTGGTGGTGAAGAACGGCTCGAACACCTTGGTAAGGAGTTCAGGCTCGATCCCGCTGCCGGTATCGGCTGCTTCGATCAGCACCATCGAGCTGCCTTCGAATAGTGCCGGCAGATCCGAATATGCATTGCGGGCCGTAATCCGGAAACTGCCGCCGCTTGGCATGGCATCGCGCGCATTGATAGCCAGATTGATCAGTGCGAGTTCGAGCTCTGCAGGATCGACCTGGATACCGGCCGTTTCCGGCGCGACTGAGAGCGAGAACTCGATTTTCCCGCCGAGCACCGGCGTGAGCAGGTCTTTCAACATGGGCAGGCGCTCGTGCAGATCCACGTACTCGGGCACCAATGCCTGTCGGCGCGAGAACGCCAGCAGCTGCCGCGTCAGCTTGGTGGCCGAGCCGACAGCACGACCGATCGAGTCGAGATGGCTGCTGGCCATCTCCGGATGTTTGCGCTTGAGCAGGAACAGGTTGCTGCTGATGATCATCAGCGCATTGTTGAAATCGTGCGCCACGCCGCCAGTGAGACGTCCGAGGGCTTCGAGCTTCTGTGCCTGCAGCAGTGCTTCCTCGGCGCGCCTGCGGGTGGCTGTTTCCTGTTGCAAGCGTCCGGCTGTGGCAATCATTTCGCGGGTGCGTCGCAGGGCAACGCGCGCTGCGAAGAACAGCCCCAGCAAAGGCGGTAGCCCGAAGGCGGCCAGCCAACCCATTTCCGCCATCCACCGCACGGCGATCTCGTGTGTGGGAATCGCTGCCGTCAAATACACCGGGTAGTCTGCAAGCTTGCGTGCCAGCACCAGGCGCTCCTTCCCGTCGAACGACGAGACCACGCTGACGTTGGCGTCGGTACGGCCGGTGCTGATCGGCCGCATGACCGGGCTATCGGCTGCGATTCGGGCCGGTGACCCCACCACCTTGGGTGAGCGGCTCAGGATATAACCATCTTCGCGCAAAAGCGCCACAGCAAGGCCCGGCTCTTCGCTTGCCAGATCCTCATGAAACTTGCGGAAATAGGAGGAGCGCAGACTTACCGCTACAAATCCCGCGAACGCTCCCGAGGGCGTGTGCAGCGCACGACTCAGATCGAACGAGGTGCCGCCCGCGCTTCCGTTGTGCGGCTCTGAAAGGTAGAGCTTGTTGTCATTGTGCTGCCGGAGCCAGTCGAATTCAGCTGTGTGGGCCACCGTGAAATCGGCCGGTAACGGATAGGTCTCACTGCTGGCAATTGCTCCGCCCGTCGGACCGTAAATTGCAATCTCGCGTACCTGCGCGACGTTTTGCGCAAGTGCTTTCAGCTGTGCATGGAGTGCTTCCTCATGCGACTCAGGAGGTGGCAGAGTCGTCAGATCGATCGTGTCGATCGCGCGACCCAGCAGGATTTCGTTGGTGTCCAGCACCTTTAGCGCCTGCTCATGCGCGATGCGCAATGCGCGGTCGAGGCGTACCACCGTTTCCTGGTGAATCTGCTGGTACCTGTACACGCCTACCACCACGAAGATCACCAGCGGCAGCACCAGGCAAAGTGTGCCCAGCATGCGCAAGGCAGACAGGGTGGACGCGGCGCGGGTCAGTCGGGCGATGTCGATGGTGTCGTCGGCCGGGATCTGCCCGTTCGGCCCTTCCCTGCCGAGGTCCGACCCATTGCCGTCGGTCGGACTCAGGTCCGAACCTGGGTGTCGCGGCGCCGCTGCATCACGCATCCGGCTTGACCGTGCGCTTGCCCAGGATGCTCACCAATTCCGGCACAAGGCGCTGCTCGCCTGCAGTGGATGCCGCGTCGGCAAAGGTGCGCCGCACGCTGTCGGCAATGACGGTCACGGCATCGCCTTCAGTCGCCATGTCGGTGTAATAACCCAAATCCTTGCGGGCATTGGCCAGCGAGAAGCGCAGGCCCGATGGGTCGCCGGTTTCGAGGTACGGCCGCATCCGCTCCAGCGCGGCGCCATGGCCGCCGCCTTGTTGCAAAACCTGTAGCAGTACGGCACTGTCGATTCCGGCAGCTGCCGCACAAGCCGCTGCTTCAGCCAGCAGTGCCACAAAACCCAGTGAAACATAGTTGTGCACCAGCTTCATGCGGTGCCCGGCACCGACCGGGCCGGCATGGGTGATGTTCTCGGCGAAGCTTGCCAGCAGCGGGTGGCAGCGTGCCAACAGGTCGGTATCGCCGCCCACCAGCAGGTTGAGGCGACCTTCCTCTGCCTCTTTCGGTGTGCGGGTCATTGCAGCATCGAGAAATACGCCACCCGCACGCCCGACCAACCCGGCAAGCCGCTCAGTGCTCGACGGTATTGCGGTGGAGCAATCAATCACCACCGTGCCCGGCCGCAGGCCTTCGAGCAGCCCGCCCGAGCGGGTCAGCGCGTCTTCGACCTGGGGAGATCCGGTAACGCACAGGATGAGTACATCGCAACCCGCGGCAAGGACGGAAAGATCGCGTTCGCTGAGCGCGCCTTGCGCTCTCAAGCGGTCCAGCGGCTGATTGCCGGCGTGCTCCAGCAAGGTGACGGGATAGCCATGCCGCAGCAGGTTGAGCGCAATGCCGTGACCCATCAGGCCTACGCCCACCATGCCGATCATGCAGACGTTTGATGGTTTGAAATCGGCCGATGCGGGCTGATCTGCAGAGCGGGCGAGTGGCTGGGAGGGCACAGCCTGCGCGGAGGCGGAGGCGGATGCTGATGGTTGCGGGGAGGGCATGGAAGACGCTGAGGAAAAAATTGGGGCAGGTCGCCGTTGACAGTAAAACGCTGCTCAACACAATGAGCAACATTTAGCCGAACGATATTACCTGCGCGGTGCCGAGCGCGTCAGCCAGCACGCCGAAATCTGGCCGTCGACCTGTGCAGGATCGACCGGCCATCTGCTCGCCCTTCAGCGTTGCGCGCCCTTGGCCGCTTCCGCCACCAGAAGTGGCTTCTCGCGATAAACGTCCGGCATCAAGCTCTTTAGGCTGGCAATTTTGGGCAGGTCGAAGCGGGCAATGTAGGGCGAGTTCGGATGCAGGGTTGCGTAGTCCTGGTGGTAGGACTCAGCCGGAAAAAATCCGGTTTCCAGACTAATTTGCGTCACGATTTTTCCGCTGAACGCATGGGCGGTGCCAAGCTGCGCGATGTAGGCTTCGGCAATCTTTTTTTGCTGGGCATTGTTGGTGAAGATTGCCGAGCGGTATTGCGTTCCGCGATCGGGGCCTTGCCGATCGAGCTGGGTCGGGTCGTGCGCGACCGAGAAGTAAATTTGCAGCAGCTTGCCGTAACTGATCTGCGCCGGGTCGTAGGTGATCTGCACGGCCTCGGCATGTCCCGTATTGCCGCCGCCGACGCGCTCGTAGCTCGCGGTGTCTGCCTCGCCGCCGGCGTAACCGGAGACAGCATTCAGGACACCCTTGGTGTGCTGGAAAACGCCTTGTACTCCCCAGAAGCAACCCCCCGCAAAAATCGCTGTTTGTGGACCCGCGCTGGCAGGAGTCCGGGTATCCAGCGTAGGAGCGGGCAGTTTGACCGGCTCTTCTGCAGAGGCGAGCGTCATTCCAAGGAAGCTCCATGCGGCGAAGGCAAGACCACCGACGACCAGCATGGCCCGATGGCGGATGAGCGGAGCGCTGACAGCAGACGCAATGGAAACCAACTGCGGCGCTGCGAAGCGGAGGCGACGGGGCAGATTCATGGTGCGATCGCTTTCTTGAGGGGGAAGCTGCAAATTTGCGACTCTCCGGTTTTGGACAAGGTGCTTCGGTGGGAGTCCGAAGCCACGTGCAAGTTCAAGCCGTTCGCACTGTGCCGGATTGCAAAAAACTTGGCATCGCAACGTCGCGTGGAAGGCGCGTCAAGCGGGGCCCAACTGCCCAGCCCAGCCCAGCCCAGTCCAGTCCAGTCCAGTCCAGTCCAGCCCAGCCCAGACCGTCGAATTTCATCAATGGAATATGGCTCTAGCGTTTTTTACATAAGCGCTATTAGCTATTATGTAAGGAGCAAAAAGCGCATGGAGCAAACATCAGCTCCCTTGACGTTTAAGGCTGCACTGCCTCGAGCAGCCGGTCCAGGCCCCCGTCGTTGATCGCCACCATCGCTTCTGCGCGAACGCGGGGCTTGGCGCGGTAGGCGACCGACAGGCCGGCTGCGCCCATCATGGGCAGATCATTGGCGCCGTCTCCGACTGCGATGGTTTCAGCCGGCGAGGCACCCATCAGCGAAGCGACTTCGAGCAGGGTACGGCGCTTTTCGGCGCCATCGCAGATAGCGCCCCAGCTCTGCTCCACGACCCGACCGGTAAGGAGATCGCCCGAAATCTCGAGCTGGTTCGACCGGGTGAAATCCAGGCCGAGCCGCGCGCGTACCCGATCGGCAAAAAAGGTGAAGCCGCCGGAGACCAGCAAGGTCTTCAGGCCGGCGGCGCGGCATGCGGCCACCAGTGCCTCGGCGCCCGGATTGAGCTGCAGACGCTCGTCGTACACGCGCTGCAGGGCATCGACCGGCACGCCTTCGAGCAGCGCTACGCGGCGGCGCAGGCTGGTCTGGAAATCAGTGATCTCGCCGCGCATGGTGGCCTCGGTAATCGCAGCGACTTCTTTCTTCTTGCCAACAGCGTCGGCAATCTCGTCAATGCATTCGATATTGATGAGGGTCGAATCCATATCGAAGGCGATCAGGCGGAAATCCTTGAGGCGAAGAGGTGGGCTGAAGCGCTGGAAGGCGAGGGGAGCAGTTGGGGAGGTCATGGTGGAGCGGGAAATTCTCAATGCGCGAGCAATGTCGCCACCTCTGCGGCGGAGCGTACGCCGAGCTTGGCATAGACGCGGGCCCGGTGCACCTCGATTGTTCGGGTGGATACGCCCAGCTCGTCAGCGATTACCTTGTTGAGCTTGCCGGCTGCGACGCGGTGCATCACTTCGCGCTCGCGATCGGTAAGGCTTGCTATCCGTGCATCGCGCAATGCAGCGCGCTCGTCCTGGCTGTGCATAGCTGCCTCTACCGCCAGCGCTTGTTCGATGCGGTCGGCCAATGCGTTGTCGCCGTACGGCTTTTCCAGAAAGTCGAAGGCGCCTTTTTTCAGCGCTTCCACAGCCAGCGGCACATCGCCATGACCGGTCAGAAAAAGCACCGGATTGCGAAGACGCCGTGCGATCAGTTCGTCGTGCAGGCGCAGACCCGACATCGGCTCCATCCGGATATCAAGCAGGAACACGCCCCGCACCGGTCCGGGGCTGAGGCCGAGCGTGCGCAAAAGCGCTGCAGGGCTTGCATAGGAGCGCACTTCGAATCCACGCGACGCCAGAAGAAAAGCAACGGCGTCGCGCACGCCGGTATCGTCGTCGACAAAATAAACGGGACTGGTACTCATCCGGGAGTTGTGGCTGGGTGATGAGCCGGTGAATTTGTGGATGCGGCGATGCGTGCTGCGGCGACGCTCGTCAGAGCGCCTTTGCCATCGGCATCGAGCAAAGCCCCGGACGAGGCCGCGCTCGCCGCTGGAACTATGGGCAGGGTAAAGGAAAAACGCGCACCACCGCCTGGTTGGTTGACTGCGTCGAGCGCACCTTGGTGCACTTCGACAATGGAGCGGCAGATGGCAAGCCCCATGCCCATGCCCTCGCGCCGCGTCGAATAGAAAGCGGCGCAGAGTTCTTCGACATTGCGCTCGCCGATGCCGGGTCCGTTGTCCTCCACATCCACGCGCACGAATCGCTCTGCGTGACCAGGCACTGCGGCAACGCTGCTGGCAACCCGGATCTTGCCGGTACCGGTGCAGCCGCTGCGGGCATCGCCGGCATTGCGCACGAGATTAATGACGACCTGCTCGATGAGCACGGGATCGACGACGATGCGGGGCAGCGCAGGATCGAGTTCAAACACCACGTCCACACCATGTCGCCCAAGCTCCCGCTGCAAAAGCCCTACGGCAGCGCGAATCACTAGATTGAGGTCGCAGCTTTCAACCTGCGGCTCGCGCCGTGTCAAAAACCCGCGGATGCGCTGCACGATGCGGCCTGCGTATTGCGCTTGCTCGCCAAGCCGTTGAAGGGCGCCGAGCACGACCGGGTCAGCGTAATGTTGGCGGGCGAGGGAATTGCCGATGCCGGTGGTGTAGCTGGCGATGGCCATCAAGGGCTGATTCAATTCGTGGGCAAGGGTTGAAGCAACCTCGCCGAGCATCGTCAGGCGCGCATGGTGGACCATGGTTTCGCCCTGTCGCCGCTCACGTTCTTCAAGCTGCTTGCGTTCAGTGATGTCGATGACCGAACCCATCCAGCCGATCTGTACGCCATCGGCGCCGATAAGCGGCGACTCGAACACCATCGCATCCACGGCATGACCATCGCGATGCTGCCAGCGGGCCTCGTATCCCGCGCGCGGTGCATGGCCCGCGAGCGTGCGTCGCAGGCGGCTGCTGGTTTCCTCCAGCGCGTCTTTGGGCCAGTAGGGCATGGGTGGGCCGCAGCCGATCAGCTCCTCGCGGCTGTAACCCACCATGTCGCAGAAGGTACGGTTGACGTACAGCAGTCGCCCATAGCCGTCGCGTGCGCGCAGGCCCACCAGCGCCGAATCCTCCATCGCGCCGCGCCAGCGCACTTCCCGACGCCACTGGGCCTCGGCGCTGGCGACGTTCTTCACCTGCCGGCGCAGTAGAAGCGACGCAGCGGCGATCAGCAACAGAAAGCCCACCATGGTCACGGCGGGAAGCGGGCGTAGCCACTGCGGAAGCGCTTCTCGCTGTGTGAGCAGCAGATAGACGTCGGGCAGGGTGTCGCCAAAGCTGATGCGGTAGGAGTCGCCAAGGGGCGGTTTTCCACCGTCGCCCGTGGTGGCGATCACCTGGTCGAGGCCATCGACCATCTGAACCACATAGCGGGTACCGAGCCACCACGGCACGCCACGCTGCAGCAGCACAAGGGGGGAATAGCGGGCAACCAGTGTTTCACCGTGCGCCACCGGGGCCACCACATGCATGGTCAGTCCGTCGGAGGGCTCGTCGAACTCAGTTTTTGCGCGGGTGCGCTTGCCTGGCTTGGCATCGGCCGGCAAATGCGCCAGGATCCGGTTGCGTTCGTCCAGCCAAGTCACACTTAGCCAGCCGCGCGCGATACCGGCGGCTAGCTCTGGTCTGCGCTCGAGCGCCTCGACCGGTTTGGCTGCATGCGCAGGGAGGGCCCGGGCAAGATCGGCCAGGTGGCTCTGCTCGTCAGCCAGGCGCGTGCGCAATTGCGCATCGAGACTCAGGGCGTCGGAAATCAGCGCCTGACGGAGCTCGTCGCGCTTGTCCTGGTCGCTGCGCAACGCCCATGTCAGAAGACCAGCGGCAAACAGCAATGAAAGCACGAGGGGCGCGGCCCAGATGAGCTGGCGCACCAAAGGGTTCACCCGTGGCGCCGCGGGTGCCCGCGACAGTTCTGTCG
>JBBSUX010000141.1:0-9098 GCA_038234045.1 Burkholderiales bacterium | reverse complement strand
CTGTTCGTGGCGTCGAGGTGATCGACCGCATCACCGCGAACGAAGATCAGGAAAACCGGGAGCAGCAGGTTCACCTGCTGCGCAACCTGTGCGACACCATGGTGAACGGCTCCATGTGTGCCATGGGCGGCATGACACCGTATCCGGTGCTGTCGGCTCTGAACCACTTTCCGCAAGATTTCGGGCTGGTTGCGCCCGAGCCGAACCCCAGGAGGCATGACCATGCTTGAACAATTTATTGAAACGGACTGGGGCACGCCGCGGCGTGAATCGGTCGAAGAGATCACTCTTGAGATCGACGGCATGCCGGTCACGGTCGCCAAGGGCACGTCGATCATGCGAGCCGCCATGGACGTCGGTGTGAAAGTGCCGAAGCTCTGCGCCACGGACAGCCTGGAGCCTTTCGGTTCCTGCAGACTGTGCCTGGTGGAGGTGGAGGGCCGCAAGGGATTCCCGGCGTCCTGCACCCTGCCGGTCGAAGCGGGCATGAAGGTGAGCACGCAGACACCGCGTCTGTCCGAGTTGCGCAAAGGCGTGATGGAGCTGTACCTGTCGGACATGCCGGCGAGCGTTCTGGAAAAACCGGCTTTCAGCAATGAAATGCAGGACATGGTGGCCGAGATCGGCGTGGCCGATGTGCGCTACGGGTTCAAGGGCGCCAACCATCTGAGCGACGCCAAAGACGAGTCCAACCCGTATTTCACGTACGACCCTTCGCAATGCATCGTCTGCAACCGCTGCGTGCGGGCTTGTTAAGAAACCCAGGGAAACTTCGCGCTCGCCATCAGTGGTCGCGGTTTCGAATCGCGCGTGTCTGCCGGACAAGACCAGCCGTTCATGGAAAGCGAATGCGTCAGCTGCGGCGCCTGTGTCAGCGCGTGTCCGACGGATTCGCTGAAGGAAAAATCGCTCATCCAGATGGGCGCGCCTGAAACCAGCACCATCACCACCTGCGCCTATTGCGGTGTCGGATGCGGCTTCAAGGCTGAAATGAAGGGCAACGACGTCGTGCGCATGGTGCCGTGGAAAGACGGCAAAGCCAACGAAGGCCACTCCTGCGTCAAGGGCCGCTTTGCCTGGGGTTATGCCACCCACAAGGATCGCATCACCAAGCCGATGATCCGCAGCAAGATCACCGACCCGTGGCGCGAAGTGAGCTGGGAGGAAGCCATCGGCTACGCAGCGTCCGAATTCCGCCGTATCCAGGCAAAGCATGGTCGCGATTCGATCGGCGGCATCACTTCTTCGCGCTGTACGAACGAGGAGGCTTACCTCGTTCAGAAGCTGGTGCGCACAGCCTTCGGCAACAACAACGTAGACACCTGCGCCCGGGTTTGTCATAGCCCCACGGGTTATGGCTTGGGCCAGACGCTGGGCACATCGGCAGGCACGCAAACTTTCAAGTCCGTGGAAAAGTCCGATGTAATTATGGTGATCGGCGCCAACCCCGGTGCGGCGCACCCGGTGTTCGCATCACGCATGAAGCGACGCCTGCGCGAAGGTGCGCGACTTATCGTGATCGATCCGCGACAGATCGATTTGGTGAAGTCGCCGCACATCCAGGCCGACTTTCACCTGCAGCTGCGACCCGGCACCAATGTGGCTGTCGTCACGGCCATTGCGCATGTCATCGCCACTGAAGGCCTGGCAGCCGACGCCTATGTCGCAGAACGGTGCGACTTGAAGTCCTTCAGCGAATGGAAAGAATTTGTCTCCCGCGGTGAGAACTCGCCCGAAGCGACCGAAGCGGCCACAGGTGTTCCTGCGGCTTTGCTGCGGTCTGCTGCGCGTCTCTTCGCCACAGGTGGCGAAGCGTTTGTGGCGAGTGAGCGACCGCCCAATGGCGCCATCTATTACGGCCTGGGCGTCACCGAGCATGCGCAGGGCTCCACCGCAGTGATGGCCATCGCCAACCTTGCCATGGTCACCGGCAACATCGGCCGCGAGGGTGTGGGCGTGAACCCGCTGCGCGGGCAGAACAACGTGCAGGGCTCGTGCGACATGGGCTCGTTCCCGCACGAGCTGACGGGCTACCGGCACATCTCCGACACCACAGTGCGTGCCCAGTTTGACGAAGCCTGGAACGTGACGCTGCAGTCCGAACCCGGCCTGCGCATCAACAACATGTTCGATGCTGCGATTGACGGCAGCTTCTTGGGCCTGTATTGCGAGGGCGAGGACATCGTGCAGTCGGACCCCGACACGCAACACGTCGCTAAGGCGCTGATGGCGATGGAATGCATCGTCGTTCAGGATATCTTCCTGAACGAAACGGCCAAGTACGCACATGTGCTGCTTCCAGGCTCCACCTTCCTCGAAAAGGACGGCACATTCACCAATGCGGAGCGACGCATTTCGCGCGTGCGCAAGGTGATGCCGCCGCTGGCTGGCTATGCCGATTGGGAGGTGACTCAGCTGCTCTCCAACGCGCTGGGATACCCCATGAACTACAGCCATCCTGGCGAGATCATGGACGAAATCGCCGCGCTCACCCCCACCTTTGCTGGCGTGAGCTTCGACAAGATCGACGAGTACGGCAGTCTGCAATGGCCGTGCAATGCCGAAACGGAAGCCATCGGTACGGAAACGATGCACGTGGATCACTTCGTGCGCGGCAAGGGTCGTTTCATCATCACTCAATATGTGCCTACGGACGAGAAAGTGACCCGGCGCTTTCCGCTGCTGCTCACCACTGGCCGGATCCTTTCGCAGTACAACGTCGGAGCGCAGACGCGGCGTACACCCAACAGCCAGTGGCACAGCGAAGACCTTCTGGAAATTCATCCGCAGGACGCCGAAGACCGCGGTATCAAAGACGGTGATTGGGTGGGTATTCAGAGCCGCTCAGGCGACACAGTGCTGCGTGCGGATGTGACCGAGCGTATCCAGCCGGGCGTGGTCTACACCACCTTCCACTTTCCGGAATCTGGCGCTAACGTCATCACCACCGACAGCTCCGACTGGGCCACCAATTGCCCTGAGTACAAGGTGACAGCGGTGCAGGTGATGCCGGTGGCCCAACCGTCGCAATGGCAGAAGTCGTACTCGCGCTTTCATGAGGTGCAGATGGATCTGCTGAAGCAGGCGACCGAAAAAGGGGCTACGCATCTTGCGGCCGAAGCCATGCCCATTGGCAAATGAGTCGATTGCCGGTGAAAGTGCGTGTGCCGTCGTGAGTGGAACGTCCAACCCGGTACAGCTCACTTTGCTAGTGCCCCAAGCCCGCCGCAAGCTGACCATGCAGCGCCGGGCGCAGGGTCGCTGGCAGCTTGCCGAAGACGAGGTGGCCGAAGAGGTGCCGATTGCGCTTGAATACAACGGTGTTTCGCACGCGGTGATGCTGGCAACACCCGCCGACCTTGAAGATTTCGCGTTGGGCTTTTCGCTTACTGAAGACATCGTGGCTGATCGCTCGCAAGTGCGGGGGATCGAGGTTGTGCCCGGGCCGCTAGGCATCGCGGTACAGATCGAAATCGGCTCAGCTGCTTTTGCCGCGCTCAAGGATCGTCGTAGGAGCCTGGCCGGCCGAACTGGCTGCGGGCTCTGCGGAACGGAGAGCCTGCCGCAAGCAGTTCGCATGCCGCTACCGCTGGATAACACCGCCACATTCAATCCCGAAGCGGTGCACCGCGCGCTGCACACGCTCGCCGCGCGGCAGCCATTGCATGCGCGGACCGGTGCCACGCATGCGGCCGCGTGGTGCGCCGCCGACGGTGATGTGGCGCTAGTGCGCGAGGATGTGGGGCGGCACAACGCGCTCGACAAACTGGTCGGTGCCCTAGCCGCCGCGGGTACGGATCCCGGCACCGGTTTTGTTGTGGTGACGAGTCGAGCGAGCTACGAGATGGCTGGCAAGACAGTTCGCTGCGGTGCTTCACTGCTGGCAGCGGTATCTGGCGTGACCGGTCTCGCCGTCGATCTGGCCGAAGCCTGCGGGCTCACTCTGGTCGGTTTCGCGCGAGACGAAAGTCTGAACATCTATGCGCATCCGGAGCGCCTGGCAGAACAGCCTGCCTCACAAGTTTCCGCAATTTTGGCCAACAAGCTTTGAGAGAACCATTGATGGACTCCGACAACCTCGTCACCATGGCTAACCGGATCGGCGATTTCTTCGATTCGATGCCCGATCGCAAGGAAGCGCGGCATGACATCGCCGACCACATCCGCAAGTTCTGGGAACCCCGCATGCGACGCCAGTTTTTGGCAGCCTTTGATGCGGGTGATACCAACTTGAAGCCCATCGTGCATGAAGCCGTGATAGAGCATCGCAGCATGCTCGATTAACATGGTTTTAGGGCTCTAGCGCAGTATCGTTGTGCGCTGTAAGCTACATAAAATATAGCTGACGGCCACCTCAACCGGTCTGACTTGGTGGCTGAGATGCGTCGAGCTCGCGGTGGCGCGTGAGCGTGTTCCAGCCCCCGGAAAACGCTGCCGAGAGCTGCTCGACCAGATAGACCGAGCGGTGCTGCCCGCCGGTGCATCCGATGCCAACCGTCACGTAGCTGCGGTGATTGCGTGCCAGCTCAACGAGCCAGTGAGACATAAACGCTTCGATGTCAGCCTGCATGCGCGCGACTTCAGGCTGCACCGCCAGAAATCGGGCAACCGGCTCATCACGGCCGCTGAATGGACGAAGTTCGACCTCGTAATACGGATTCGGCAGCATGCGGACATCGAACACGAAGTCGGCATCCACAGGAATGCCTCGTTTGAAGGCAAATGACTGGAAGACCAGCAAGAGACCTTTGGCCGATGCTGAAATGGTCGCCTTGACATAGCCTTGCAGCTGGGAGCCCCGCATCTGGCTCGAGTCGATCACATGCGCGCCTTCGCGCAGGTCGGCCAGAAGTTCGCGCTCGAGCTCGATCGCCTGGATCAACGCAAGTAACTGATCATGGGCACCGGGCGACGAAAGCGGATGCCGACGCCGCGTTTCGGAATAGCGTCGCACCAGAATGTCTGTGTTGGAATCGAGAAAGAGCCGGCGTATTGCCACACCTTGCGCCTGCAGCACGGCGAGCTGCTGGGGCAGCAGCGGGAGCGATGCGGCACTGCGCACATCCACTGCGATGGCCACCCGCGTTGCACCATGCCGCTGCTCGAGCGCCACCAAAGGCAGTAGTAGCTCAGGCGGCAGGTTGTCTACACAGAAAAAGCCGGCGTCTTCCAGCGCATGCAGTGCAACGGTTTTTCCCGATCCTGACATTCCGGTGATGAGGACGATCTCAAGGCCGGACGCCGGGGCGATCGGGGGTATTTCCGGGATCATCGTGGACGCCCTGATCAGGTCTGCCGGCGCTGCGCTGTCGTGTGTCATGGTGCGTCGCTCATGGAAGGTACGGAAGGTACGGAAGGTAACGATGGGACAAAAGGGGCGCCGGAGCCGCGCGGCACTGCGCCGGATTGATCCCGCATCTCGCGCGCATGTGCCAGGCTGGTAGGCGAGCCGGCGTCTCCTCCCAGCATCCTGGATATCTCTGCCACGCGGCCGTCAGCGTCGAGCGGAACGACGACGCTGAGAGGAGCGCCAGGCCTGTTCTTTATTGGGCTCTGCTGCTTCAACACGCGCAGGTGATGGTCGGCACACGCTGCCACCTGTGCCAGATGGGTAACGGCCAGTACCTGTCGGTCATGGCCGAGCTGCCGCATCAACTGGCCGACAGTCTGGCCAACCGCACCGCCGATGCCGGCATCCACTTCGTCGAAGATCAATGTCGGAGCCGAACCGAGCTGGCTAGTGGTGACCGCAATGGCCAGCGCGATGCGCGAGAGCTCCCCGCCTGAAGCCACCTTGCCGACGGGTCGCGGTGTGTTGCCGGCATGGCCTGCGGCGAGAAACGCGATGTCGTCGGCTCCTTCTGGCCCGGCTTCGGCAGATTCGATGGCGACTTCGAATCGTCCGCCCTGCATACCGAGCCCCTGCATCGCCTCGGTGATCTGCCGCGAGAGTTGCGGGGCGGCCGCTTTGCGTTTGCGCGAAACTTCACGCGCCAGCCGTTCGTAAGCTTTGCCTGTTTGTGTCTCGGTTTCGTGAAGCGCGGTCAGGTCAGCGCTGGCCTCGAGTCGTGCCAGATCCGTGCGCCAGCCCTGATGCAGCCCGGGCAATTCTTCCGGCGCGCGGTGATAACGTCTGGAGAGCGAGAGCCACAGGGCAACGCGCTCGTCGAACGCACCCAATGAGGCCGGATCAGCATCGGTGCGCCGCAAATAAGCCTGGAGGCTCCGGGCAGCATCTTCCGCTGTGGCCAAAGCCGACCCCAGTTCCTCGGCGAGGGTTGTGAATTCCGGCTCCAGATGCGCCTGCGCCTCGAGCAGCGACTGCGCGCGCGCCAGCTTGTTCAAAGCGCCGCCGTCGGTGTTCGCTCGGTCATCCTCAAGAAGCGCGCCCGCCTGCTGCGCTGCCTCGATCAACGACTGCGCATGCGAGAGTCGCGTGTGTCTTGCATTGAGTTCGGCCCATTCATCCGCACCGGGCGCAAGCTTGTCCACCTCGCTGATTTGCCAGGCCAGTCGTTCTCGCTCCTGCTGCAGGGTGTTTTGCGCTCCGCGAGCGGATTCGAGCATGCGGCTGGCGCTGCGCCAGTGGTGCCACAGGGCTGAAAGAGGAGTGGTGTCGATGCCAGCGAATGCGTCCAACAAGCCGCGCACAGCTGCCGGTCTGGTCAGGCTGTGCCAGGCATGCTGGCCGTGAATATCGACCAGCTGGTCGCCCACGGCCCGCAGCTGGGCCGCAGTGGCGGCACTGCCGTTGATCCAGCCCCGGCTCTTGCCCTGAGCGTCCACGGTTCGCCGAACGAGGAGCGTTTCGGCGACCTCAAAACCCGCTTCCTGCAGCCAGGCGTGCAGCAAATCGCCGGGCTGGAATTCGGCCGCCACTTCTGCACGAGCCGCACCTTCGCGCACCAGGCCAGCGTCGGCGCGGCTGCCGAGGGCAAGCTGCAGCGCGTCGATCAGGATCGACTTGCCCGCGCCGGTCTCCCCGGTGAGGACGACGAAGCCGTCTTCCAGATCGAGCTCCAGCGCTTCGACGATGGCGAAATCGCGCAGGGCGATGCGTTTGAGCGTCACGGCTCAGGAACCTCCTTCGTTCCAGTGCAGCTTACGCCGCAATGTGGCGAAGTAGTTCCATCCGCGTGGGTGCAGAAAGCGCGCCTCGTGACGTGAACGCATCACTTCAACGCGGTCGCCATGCATGAGCGACGCCAGCGACTGCATGTCGAAATTTGCGCTGGCATCCCGACCAGCTACTATTTCAATAGCTATATGCGCTGTATCTGCAAGCACGATAGGTCGGTTTGATAGTGTATGCGGCGCGATCGGCACCATGACCCATCCTGCGATCGCGGGATGCAGCATGGGACCGCCCGCCGACAACGCATACGCGGTGGAGCCGGTAGGCGAGGCGATGATGAGGCCGTCGGCGCGCTGGTTCGAGACAAAGTGGCCATCGACCTCGATGCGCAGTTCGACCATGCCGGAAGTCGCCCCGCGGTTGACCACCACGTCGTTCATGGCAAGCGCCTCAAAGACGGTAGCGCCTTCTCGCACGACCGATGCCTGCATCAGGCTGCGACGCTCCTCATCATATTCACCCGAGAGCATCGCCTGCAGCGTCGCGCGGTAGTCGTCCAGCGCGATATCGGTAATGAAGCCGAGTCGCCCCTGGTTGATGCCGACCAAGGGCACCCCGTGGCAAGCCAGCTGCCGACCAATGCCCAGCATCGTTCCGTCGCCGCCAACGACCACTGCCAGATCGCAATGGGCGCCGATCGCTTCGACATCGAGTGAAGCGTAGGGAAGGCCAGTACCGGCTGCCGTGTTGGCCTCCATCGAAACCTCGCATCCCTGCGCCTGCAAAAACGCGGCGATCTCTGAAAGCGCATCGCGCGTGGCGTCTGCCTGCGAAGGCGCTACCGGCGTGTGGTATTTGCCCACGAGAGCAACATGACCGAATCGGGGGAACATTCACAAATTACATCATTAAAATCATCACATGCTCGATGACCGCGCGAAGTTGCTGCTGAAGGCTTTGGTAGAGCGCTACATCGCTGACGGCCAGCCTGTCGGATCGCGAACCCTTTCGCGGGCCACCGGCATCGAGCTTTCACCCGCCACTGTGCGCAATGTGATGGCGGATCTGGAAGATCTCGGTCTCATCACCAGCCCGCACACCTCGGCCGGGCGCATTCCGACGGCGCGGGGCTATCGCCTTTTCGTCGACACCATGCTGACTGCAGAACAGGCGCAATTGCGCGCTGCGCCGCTTGTCCCCGATCAGCCACAGAAGGTCATTGCCAGCGCGGCGCACATGCTCTCGAGCTTGTCGCAGTTCGTCGGTGTGGTGATGGCGCCGCGGCGTACATCCGTGTTCCGCCATATCGAATTTTTGAGGCTCTCTGAACGCCGCATTCTGGTCATCATCGTCGCGCCAGATGGCGATGTGCAGAACCGCGTGATCTTCACCGAGACCGACTTCACGCAGTCGCAACTGATCGAGGCTTCCAACATCCTCAACACGCACTACGCAGGGCTCGCGATCGAGCAGGTTCGCGAACGGCTGAAGACCGAAGTCGAAGCCCTGCAAACCGAAATCGCCTCGTTGATGAATGCGGCTGTCAATGTCAGCTCCGATGCGCTGACCGAAGCACAAGATGACGTCGTGATTTCCGGTGAGCGCAATTTGCTTGCGGTGACCGACTTCTCCAGCGACATGGGACAGCTGCGCCGGGCTTTCGATCTTTTCGAGCAGAAGACACAGCTCATGCGGCTTCTGGATATATCCAGCCAGGCCGCGGGCGTGCGCATCTACATCGGCGGCGAGAGCACTGTGATTCCCATCGAGGAGTTGTCCGTGGTGAGCGCACCTTACGCGGTCAACGGCACGGTTGTCGGCACGCTGGGCGTGATCGGCCCCACTCGCATGCCCTACGACCGAATGATCCAGATCGTGGACATCACCTCGCGCCTGCTGAGCAACGCCCTCAGCCACCGCAATTGACCATTGGGCAAAAGGCCCGTCGTCGCTAGAATCACGGTGGCGGGCCGTTAGCTCAGTTGGTTAGAGCAGCGGACTCATAATCCGTTGGTCGATGGTT
>JBBSUX010000140.1:0-9116 GCA_038234045.1 Burkholderiales bacterium | reverse complement strand
TGTCGCAGACATCAGTTCCGATTCCGTAAATCATTTATGAATGAAATATGCATGTCGCGATTTATTAATAAGCGCTATTAGCTATTGATAGGTGAGCGATGAGCGACGGGCGCAGATCATTCGCTCAGCACCTGCAAGTAGCGGCGAACCGTTTCGGCGTAGCCCGCTTCCAGCGCATCGCTTATCAGCGCATGGCCGATGGAGACCTCGTCGAGTTGAGGCAGAGCTCGCAGAAACGCAGGCAGATTTTCCCGACTCAGATCGTGCCCCGCGTTGATGCCCAAGCCGGCGTCGCTGGCAGAACGCGCCGCTGCCGCGAAAAGCGCCAGCACGGCATCTTGCCGGGGCGTGCCGAATGCGCTGGCAAAACTTTCGGTGTAGAGCTCGACTCTTTCCGCACCGAGTGACCGCACCGCAGCCATCGCCGTCGGCTCCGGATCCATGAACAGACTCACGCGGACATTGAGTGCCTTGCACTCCTCCACTAGCGGCCGGAGTCTTTCGGCATCGGCGGGCAGATTCCATCCATGGTCGCTGGTGGCCTGCACGTGGCTGTCCGGCACGAAGGTTGCCTGCTGCGGCCGGTATTTCCGGATGAAATCCATCAGGTTGTGAAACGGATTTCCTTCGATATTGAACTCGGCCGAAGGGAAATCGGTGCGCAACAGCTCAGCCAGCGACTCCACGTCTGCTGCCGTGATGTGCCGCTCGTCGGGTCGCGGATGCACCGTAATACCCTGGGCACCCGCTTGCAGGCACAGGCGAGCGGCGCGCGCAACATCCGGCACGCCGATCGTGCGGCGATTGCGCACATAGGCCACCAGATTGACGTTGACGGAAAGCGCAGTGGCCATTTTTTTGCCTGTAGGAGAAGTCATGGGAAAGTTCACAGGTTTTGCAGCTCCTGCATCAGTCGCCGGGTTTTCAGGACTGACACGCCGGTGTGATGGTGCAGGAGCTGGCGCAGCATCGGTTTCAACTCCGTCGCCACTGCGGCGCAGGAAGGCAGGACGATGCGCAGGACACCATCATCCTCCGATGCATCGATCGCCTGCTGGATCGCCAGCCATTGGCGCCCGGCGATGGCGGGTCGTTCGTCGGAGGCCGCCTCGCGCAAGCCATCGGGCACCAGCAGGTAACGCCCATCCGGCTCGACCGGTGCGCGTGTCGAGCTCTGCGCGGCAAGGTCTGGCAACAAACCGACCTCGCGCAGCAGCAGCAATTCGAAGGTTCGCAGCACCGATTGCAGCGTCTCACCCGGCGCATCCGACAGCAGACGCACAACCTCGGCGTAGGTATCGAAAAGCCGCGTGTGGGGATCATCGCGCGCGAGCAAGCGCAGCAGAAGCTCGTTGAGGTAATAGCCCGAAAGCAGCGCATCGCCCCGGGGCATGATGGCGCCGCCGACCCATTCCGCACCCTTCAACGCATGAATTTCCGCGTGCTCTGCGGGGGATTCCGTCCAGCCGACGCGCAGGGCCTGTAGCGGCAGCAACACCGGACGAAAGTTGGAGCTCGGTTTTTTCGCCCCTTTGGCGACCAGTGCCACCCGACCGTGATGGCGCGTGAAAGCCTCAAGGATCAGGCTCGATTCGCTCCAGTCGTAATGGTGCAGGATAAACGCCGGCTCATCGGAAACACGCTTGCGTGCGGCCATGGGCGATCAACGCAGGCCCAAGCGCAGGTTCGAGGCACGCATCTGCACGCACCGCCGTTGCCCTGCGCTCCGGGCGCGAACCTGCCTCACATCAGGACGCCGGCGATCCGGCTCTGCCGGTCGCCCAGCGTCGCCGCCCTGAGGGGGGTGGCGAAGACACGAAGTGCGTAGCCTGGGGGTGGGCTTATTCATACCCGAAGCTGCGCACCCGCGCCGCGTCGTCCGCCCAGCCGGATCGGACTTTGACCCACAGCTCGAGGAACACTTTGGCATCCATCAGCTTCTCGAGCTCCTGCCTTGACTCCATGCCGATCCGCTTGAGCCGCTCGCCCTTTTCGCCGATAACCATCGCCTTGTGGCCATCGCGCTCCACCACGATGGTTGCGGCGATGCGCACCATGCGCTTGTGCGCCTTGCTTTTCTCTTCTTCGAACTTGTCGATTACGACAGTGGATGTGTACGGAAGCTCGTCACCCGTGAAGCGAAACAGCTTTTCACGCACCGTTTCGCTGGCAAGGAATTTCTCGCTACGGTCGGTGAGTTCGTCTTCGGCGTACCACCACGCCTGTTCGGGCAAATACGGCGCGCAGATATCGAGCAGCCGACCGATGTCGCGCGCATTCTTTGCCGACATCGGCACGAACTCCGTAAACGGGTAGCGCTCCTGCATGCCCTTGAGCCACTGTGGCATCTCGGCGCGTCGCAATACTGAATCGAGCTTGTTGGCGATCAACAGCACCGGAATGCCGGGCTTGAGCAGCGACAGCACCTTGGCATCGCCGAGCGTGAAACTTCCCGCTTCCACGACGAAAAGTATCAGATCGACATCGCCAATGGCGCCCATCACCGTTTTGTTCAGCGACTTGTTCAGTGCGGTGGTGTGGAGTGTCTGGAAGCCGGGGGTGTCCACGAAAATGAACTGCGTTCCACCTGGTCCTTCTTCCGCAGACCGGGTACGAATCCCCGTGATCCGGTGGCGCGTGGTTTGCGCCTTGCGCGAGGTAATACTGATCTTCTGGCCGACCAGAGCGTTGAGTAAAGTCGATTTACCGACATTGGGTTTGCCAACGATTGCGATCACGCCGCAGCGTGGGCCCTCGGCATCGGCAGGAGGCGTGACGACGCCCTGCTCGCTGACCGGAGGCAAGATCGAGGCGCCGGCGCTTTTTTCATCATCAAAATGAGTTGAAACTATTGGTGCATCGGCGCTATCAGCTACATCCTTGGGAGCATTTGTCATGAGTTGCTTGCTTTCACGTGTGCCAACATGGCCAGGGCGGCCGCTTGTTCAGCGCTGCGTCTCGAATTTCCGATGCCGCGCTCGCTCTGGCTGCGCTCAGGCACCTCGCATTCGACATCGAATGTCTGCCGGTGCGCAGCGCCCAGGGTAGCGACAACACGATAGACGGGTGGTTTCATTTTGCGGGCCTGGAGCCACTCCTGCAATTCGGTTTTCGGATCCTTGCCGGCTGCCTGCATCTTGGGTGTGATATCCGTGCCGGCGAACAGTCGGTGCACAAAGGCCTGGGCTGCTTCGAATCCCGCATCGAGATAAATAGCGCCAATCAGGGCTTCGAGCACGTCGGCCAGGATCGAAGGTCTGCGCTGGCCGCCGGAGCGCATCTCACCGTCACCCAGCCGCACGACAGCCGGGAGCTCAAGCTCGAGTGCCAGCTGGTGCAAGGTTTCTTGCCGAACCAGGTTGGCGCGCACGCGTGAAAGATCGCCCTCTGCCTGGTCTCCCAGCCGTTGATACAGCAAGCCGGACACCGCCATGCCAAGCACCGAATCCCCAAGGAATTCGAGGCGCTCATAGTGGTCCGACGAAAAGCTGCGATGCGTCAGCGCCCGCCGCAGCAATTGAGGGTTGGCAAAAACATGGTGAAGCCGTGCTTGCAGGGCAGCAAGATCCGCAGTGGGGTGCTCAGACACGGGCTACTGGCTACTTCCCGTGTAGTCAAGCACCAGCGAAGCAGGCCCGAAAAGATGAATCTGCTTGCGATAGGCAAAGCTGATTTTCAGATTATCGGTACCCACCACCCCAGCGCCCCCGCGCTTCACGATGTCGAGATCCGATCCGCTGATCGCATCAAAATACCCGACAGCAGCTGCCCGGTCGAATGCGGCGCGCGCCTCGGCCGGTGTTGCCTCGGTCTTGACCTGTTTGACCGCCTTCAGGATCGACTGGTATTCGATCACGGTTGGCGCTACACGTATCACCACCACAGCCACGCACGCCACCACGACAGCCACGAACAGCAAGCCGATGAAGGTCATGCCGCGCTGTGCGGATTTACGGACTACCTGCATCGCTTACTCCAGAAGTGGTCGGTGATCAAACAAACAAGCCCGGCTCACTGGAATGGGCCGATGCGCTTCAGATTGCCGAAATTCATCCAGACAAAGAAGGCCTTGCCCACAATGTTGGCGTCTGGGACGAACCCCCAATAACGCGAGTCGAGCGAATTGTCCCTGTTGTCACCCATCATGAAATAGGTGTTGGGTGGCACTTTGCAGGTCACGCCTTCGATCGAGTAGTGACAGTTTTCGCGACCAGCGAAATTCGAAGCGCCAGGGATATAGGCAGGGCGATCCTCATCGATGAGCAGTCCGTGCGTATGCGTACCCAATACTTCCTGATATTGCTTGAAGTAGCGCATGACATCTTCTTCGAAGAAGTCAGGAAGCTGCTTCGTCGGAACCGGTACACCATTGATGGACAGATGCTTGTTCAGGTAGGAGATTTCGTCGCCCGGCAAACCGACAACGCGCTTGATGTAGTCAAGGCTGGGCTGGGGCGGATAGCGGAACACCATCACGTCACCGCGCTTGGGCGTCGTTCCCTCGGTGATCTTGGTGTTGATCACGGGAAGGCGCAGCCCATAAACGAATTTGTTGACCAGAATCAGATCCCCGATGCGGAGTGTCGGAATCATTGATCCCGACGGGATCTTGAAGGGCTCGAACAGGAAGGACCTAAGCACGAAGACGATGAGGATCACCGGAAAAAGCCCGGCCGTCCAGTCGAGCCACCAGGGCTGCATGAGCAGGCGCTCCCTGCCCTTCTGGATGTCGGCGGCATCGGTCCCGTCGATACGCTCGATTCCTTGACGCTGCAGTTCTTCCCGACGCGCCACTGCCGAGATGGCAAGCTGATCGGCGGCCCGCTTGCGCCGCGGCAGAAAGTAGAACTTTTCTGCCAGCCAGTAGATGCCGGTGACGACGGTCGCAAGAAACAGCAGCAACGCGAAGTTGCCTTCGAGGGCACCGAAGTACCAGGCGCCGACATAGGCAATAAAGGCCGCCAGGACGAATGCCGTGATGGTGGGCATGTGATCAGTCCTCGACCTGCAGGATGGCAAGAAAGGCTTCCTGCGGGACTTCAACGGATCCGATCTGCTTCATGCGCTTCTTCCCTGCTTTCTGTTTTTCGAGGAGTTTGCGTTTTCGACTGACGTCGCCGCCGTAACATTTTGCCAGCACGTTCTTCCGCAATGCCTTGATGGATTCGCGAGCGATGATATTCGGACCGATCGCAGCCTGGATCGCAACATCGAACATCTGCCGCGAGATGATCTCCCGCATTTTGGCCACGACCGCTCGCCCGCGGTACTGGGACTGCGAACGGTGGACGATGATGGAAAGCGCATCGACCTTCTCTCCGTTGAGAAGGATGTCGACCTTCACCACGTCCGATGCGCGGTATTCCTTGAATTCGTAATCCATCGACGCGTAGCCGCGGCTGACGGATTTGAGCTTGTCGAAAAAGTCCAGGACGATTTCGCCCAGCGGCATCTCGTAGGTCAGCATCACCTGTCGGCCGTGGTAGGCCATGTTCATCTGGACGCCACGCTTCTGATTCGCCAGCGTCATGACCGCGCCGACATGCTCCTGCGGCATGTAGAGATGGACCGTGACGATGGGTTCGCGGATTTCCTCGAGTCGCCCCTGGTCAGGCATCTTCGACGGGTTCTCGACCATCCGCACTTCGCCGTCCGACTGCAATACCTCGTAGACCACGCTCGGGGCCGTTGTGATCAAGTCCTGATCGAACTCACGTTCAAGTCGTTCCTGCACGATTTCCATATGCAGCAGACCGAGAAAGCCGCAGCGGAACCCGAACCCGAGCGCCTGACTTACTTCGGGCTCGTAGCGCAGCGACGAATCATTGAGCTTCAGTTTCTCCAGTGCGTCGCGAAGCCCGTCGTACTGGTTTGCCTCGGTCGGATACAAGCCGGCAAAAACTTGGGGCTGGATCTCCTTGAACCCCGGCAAGGCCGTTGTGGCAGGCCCGAGATTGTTGGGCAGCTTCTTTTCCAGCGTGATGGTGTCACCCACCTTGGCTGCCTGAAGCTCCTTGATCCCCGCAATGATGAACCCAACCTCGCCCGCCTCCAGCGATTCTTTAGCAACTGTGGTCGGCGTGAAAACGCCCATGCTGTCGGCGTTGTAAACCGTGTTGGTGGCCATCATGCGGAACCGTTCGCCGCGAGCCAGCCGGCCGTCCACCACACGCACCAGCATCACCACGCCCACATAGGTATCGAACCAGCTGTCGACGATCATCGCGCGCAGCGGCGCGTCGGGGTCGCCACGCGGCGCGGGGATCTTCTCGACGATGGCCTCGAGAATCTCGTCGATGCCAAGACCGGTCTTGGCTGAGCACGGGATGGCGTCGGTGGCGTCAATACCGATCACATCCTCGATCTCCGCGCGTGCATTGTCCGGATCCGCTTGAGGCAAATCCATCTTGTTGAGAACCGGAAGGACCTCAACACCAAGATCAAGTGCCGTATAGCAGTTGGCAACGGTCTGCGCCTCGACTCCCTGCGATGCGTCGACCACGAGGAGTGCGCCCTCGCACGCAGACAGCGAGCGCGACACCTCGTAAGAGAAATCGACATGGCCCGGCGTGTCGATCAAGTTGAGGTTGTAGACGATGCCGCTACGCGACTTGTAGTGCAGCGCGGCGGTCTGCGCCTTGATGGTTATCCCACGCTCTTTCTCGATTTCCATCGAGTCGAGAACCTGGGCCTGCATCTCGCGATCGGCCAAGCCTCCACAGCGTTGAATCAGGCGATCAGCAAGCGTGGACTTGCCGTGATCAATATGCGCAATGATCGAAAAATTTCTGATGTGGTTCATCAACGGGAGCAGTTAAGTATTTGAATTCTTTGGGCCCCATACAAGAAAAAAGGGCGCGTCGAATGAGGACGCGCCCTGAACCAACAATCTTTGGCAACTGCGAAAGTTGGAACTTCATTGTAGGGAAAATTTGCACCTGCGGCCTTGCACGCCGCCCGGTAAATCCCCGTTGCGACCTCACAACGAAAAGATATCCACAGCTTGATAACAGCTTCGAGAAAGCAGGAATTCAAAATGTGCGCGACCTGTGGAACGCCTGTGCATGGAAGACGTGAATTCCCACATCATGAAGTCGATCCTTTCGATTATTTCTTTTCGACCTCAACATCCGGGAATTGATGCCCGGGAGGAATGAAGAAAGCATGAAAAATTGAATGATCGCCAACAGAAGTTCTATGCAAAAGTGGAAATAACCTTGAAAACCCCAAGCTCAATGAGGTGAAAGCCCTCGAAGGGCATCGCGCTGGTGTCACGGTGAGTCGGGACGAATCAACACGTACTGCGCCCATTCCCCGCGACGGACCAGCATGTTCACTGTCTTGCCAAGCTCCAGTTTTGCAACCACCGCCTCAAACTGAGCCACATCGACGACCTCCTTGTTCGCTACAGCGACGATGACATCACCTTCCTTGAGGCCGACACGGGCTGCTGCTCCTGCGGCGGCGTCTACTTGCACGCCCCCTTTGATCTTGAGTTCTTTGCGACGCGCATCCGTCAGATTGCTCACTGTCAGACCCAGCATCTTTCCGGATGCTGAGGGCGCAGTGGGCTCGACCTTCGGCGATGCAGGCTTACGGGCGCTATCGTCCGAATCGATCTCGGCCACGGTAATCGCAAGTTCCTTCGTATCGCCTCGTCTGAACACCGTCAAGTTGCTCTTGGTGCCGGGTTTGGTGTCACCCACCATCCGCGGAAGATCGCTGGTGCGCTCGATCGTCTTGCCATTGAACATGGTGATGATGTCGCCGGCCTCGACACCCGCCTTTTCTGCTGGCGAATTGGGCTGCACGCCGCGCACCAATGCACCACGCGGCTTTCCAAGACCAATAGATTCCGCCACCTCACGGCTGACCTGATCTATTTCTACGCCAATCCGGCCGCGCGAGACGCGCCCCGTCTGACGCAATTGGTCGCTGACGCGAATGGCCTCGTCAATCGGTATCGAAAAAGAAATGCCCATGAATCCACCGGATCGCGAATAGATCTGGCTGTTGATTCCCACCACCTCTCCACGCATGTTGATCAAGGGGCCACCGGAGTTGCCCGGGTTGATGGCGACATCCGTCTGGATGAAGGGGAGATATTCGCCCGTGTCGCGTTGCTTCGCGCTCACGATCCCGGCGGTGACAGTGTTGTCGAGCCCGAATGGCGAGCCGATCGCCATGACCCACTCCCCGACCCGCAAGCGACTGAGGTCAGGAACAATCTTCACTGCCGGAAGGCCGGTTGCATCGATCTTCACCACCGCAACATCGCTGCGTTTGTCGGATCCCACAATCTTTGCCTTGAACTCGCGCTTGTCGGTGAGCGTGACGATGACCTCATCGGCTCCTTCAACCACGTGAGCGTTGGTCATGACATATCCATCCTGCGTCAGGATGAATCCTGAGCCAACGCCGCGAGGCTGCTCTTCATCAGCTCGCCCCCTTGGCTGCGGGCGCTGGGGCCGCTTGGGACTGCCCTGATCCGGCACCTGCGGAACAGGAATGCCGAACCGTTTGAAAAACTGCAGCATGTCCTCGTCCATGCCACCGCTGCCATTCGAAGCGCGCGATTGCACTTTCTCGAGCGTGCGAATATTTACCACCGATGGGCCGACCTGGTCGACAAGGTCGGTGAAATCAGGCAAGGTGCTCCGTACCGTCGGCTGCGGCGCAGACTGCGCATATGCCGTTACCGCCGGCCAGGATCCCAGCAGGGCGCCACCAGCCAAAATGGATGCAGCCAGCACGGCGCGGGACTTCTCATGCATGAATACCGTCATTTATCACCTTGTTGACAAGAAGCAGTTGAATCCGCAACTGCCTGATTCCGAAGCGCCTGTCCGTCTAGAACAGATCCGCCTCGAGAAGATCGCCGGGGAATTTAGGGATTGAAGTCAAGGTTGCCGCTGGAGCGATGTCACGAAAACCTTCAGCGTTTTCGCCGGGACCTCGCCCACAGCCGTCACCCACCACTTCTGGTCCTTTTGCTCAGCCAGCATGTGCGTCACGCCGTTGGTCATAGGCCAGGGAGACCGCTGCCTGGTTCCGTCGGGTTCGATGAAAAGCGACACTGTTGCCAACCCGTCCGAGAAAATCCATTGAAGCGGGGT
>JBBSUX010000139.1:0-9122 GCA_038234045.1 Burkholderiales bacterium | reverse complement strand
GTGTAAGCGAGCTAGATTTCTACTTGACTGAAATATCCATATTGGCGCCGTACGCTTGTCACGCTGCTCATACGCGAGGCCGCAGATTTAGTGAGCCTGAAGCTCCCACACGTAGCGACTACCAGCGCGACCGGGATCGCATTGTTCACAGCAGCGCATTCCGGCGACTGGTCTACAAGACGCAAGTATTTCTGAATCACGAGGGTGACCTTTTCCGCACGCGTCTGACGCATTCGCTGGAGGTGGCGCAGCTGGCACGCTCTATCGCCCGGACGCTGGGCCTGGAAGAGGATCTGGTGGAAGCCATCGCTCTGGCGCATGACTTGGGTCACACGCCTTTCGGCCACGCCGGGCAGGATGCTCTCGATGCCTGCATGCAGGAGCATGGCGGCTTCGAGCACAACCTGCAGAGTCTTCGCGTGGTCGATTTGCTCGAGCAGCGCTATCCCGATTACGACGGTTTGAACCTCACTTTCGAGACGCGCGAAGGCATCCTCAAGCATTGTTCGCGCCGCAACGCCGAGCAGCTGGAAGCGCAAGAACCTGATGGCGTCGGTCGCCGCTTTCTGGATCGCACTCGGCCTGGGCTCGAAGCGCAACTGTGCAATCTGGCGGACGAAATTGCCTACAACGCTCATGACATCGATGATGGCGTGCGCTCCGGGGTGCTCACCCTGGAGCAATTGGCCGGCGTGCCGTTGTTCGTTCGATATCGTGATTCCGCGCTGGCTGATCATCCCTCCCTGGCGCGCACCGGCTCGCGCCAGCGGCTGCTGTACGAAACCATTCGCCGAATGTTGAGCGCTCAGGTCTACGACGTGATCGAT
Source organism: Burkholderiales bacterium (assembly GCA_038234045.1). Taxonomy (GTDB): domain Bacteria; phylum Pseudomonadota; class Gammaproteobacteria; order Burkholderiales; family Burkholderiaceae_C; genus JBBSUX01. The sequence continues at coordinate 8,295 of JBBSUX010000139.1, read as the reverse complement.
GCGACGCGGGCAGCGCTGGACGAGATTCGGCCTGCCGACGCCGACGCGGTACGGCAAGCGCCGGCGTTGCTGTGTTTCAGCCCGGCGATGCGAGCCGAATCGGCGGATCTCAAACATTTCCTGCTCACGCACCTGTACCGGCACCCGCAGGTAATGGAAACCACCAACCGCGCCCGGCAGGTGGTGAGCGAGCTCTTTGCGGCCTATTGCAACGATCCCGCTCAATTGCCAGATGGTGCACTGGCGTTTTCTGCGCCCGTAGACGATGGCGATGGAAACAACCAGGTTGCGTTCCCATCCAACTTCGAGAGTCCCGACCCCATCCGGGCAATCGCCGACTACATTGCCGGCATGACGGATCGCTTTGCCTTGCGCGAACACGAGCGCATCACCGGTCAACGCTTGCTGGGCTGATGCAAGTGACTTCAACCGATACCGAAATCATCCAGGCCACGCGCGAGTGGCTCTTGCGCGCTGTCATCGGGCTTAACCTTTGTCCGTTCGCAAGGTCGGTCGAGTCGCGCGGTCTGGTGCGATATGCGATCTGCCGCGCCCAAACCCTCGCGGAGCTGCTTGACGATCTGGAAAACGAAGCGCTGCGTTTGCAAGCAGCAGATCCGGCCGTTCATGACACCACGTTGCTGATGTTGGCGCACGGACAAGACGAATTTCTGGAGTTCAATTTCACGGTCGGTGAGGCCGAGCGGCGATTGCGTGCGCTGGGGCTGGAAAGCGTGTTGCAGCTGGCGAGCTTCCATCCCCACTATCAGTTCGCGGGAGAGGAACCGGACGACATCACCAACTTCACCAATCGCGCCCCTTGGCCCACGCTGCATCTGCTGCGGGAGGCAAGCATCGACAAGGCCGTTGCGGCGATTCCCGACCCGGAAGAAATCTATGAGCGCAATATGGAGACTCTGCGAAGGCTTGGGACCGATGGGTGGCATCGTGTCATGAGTGGTCAGGATTCGCGGCTCACTCCTCGCAAGGAAAACATAGCGTGACGCAAGCAGTGAAAAGTCATCCGGGCAAACGGACTAAACCAAGAGAGGACGGTACCCGCACCATGCCGCAGTCTCGTCAATCAACAGCACCGCTGAACAAAACCCGAGCTGTGGCAGCTGAGGTTGCGGCCGAGCTCCGCCCGGGTCAGTTGGTCGAGTTGCTGAAAGAGTTGCACATCCTGACAGCCGACGGCCGCATGAACCAGGATTCGCGCCGTAAATTGAAGCAGGTCTATCACCTGTTCCAGTTCATCGAAACCCTGCTGCGAGAGCTCCCTGATGGCGGTGCAGGCGCGACGCTTGCCGATCATGGCGCGGGCAAGTCGTATCTCGGATTTATCGTCTATGACCTGTTCTTCCAGGCGCTGGGTTCCGGCCATATCTACGGCATCGAAACCCGGGCCGAGCTGGTCGAACGCTCGCAGGCGCTGGCAGCGCGGTTAGGTTTCGACCGGATGTCGTTTTTGGCGACGAGCGTTGCAGATTCGACCACTTCCGATGCGTTGCCCGCGCAGATAGACGTCGTGACGGCGCTGCATGCCTGCGACAGCGCAACCGACGACGCCATCGCTTTCGGCCTCGCCAAGCAAGCCAAGGCCATGGTTTTGGTGCCTTGCTGCCAGGCGGAGATCGCGGGCGTTTTGCGGCAGGGCAAGGCGCTCGCGCTAGCTCGCACGCCACTGGCAGAGCTCTGGCGCCACCCACTGCACACGCGTGAACTCGGCAGTCAGATCACCAATGTGATGCGCTGCCTGTACCTGGAGGCGAACGGCTATCAGGTGACGGTGACCGAGCTCGTGGGCTGGGAGCACAGCATGAAGAACGAGCTGATCATCGCGAGGCGCATGGGTCAGAAGAAGCTCGCCGCGAGCGAACGTCTTCGGGAAATTGCCGCACAGTTTGGCCTTGACGAGCTACTGCGGACGCGTTTTGTGCTGCCGTCTTAACTTGCCTCAGCGATCGTAGACAAGCGCCCTCGGCATGCTGCTCTGATATGGCACGGCTTCCGCGTTTGGCGCTCGATGGCGCGCTGCACTGTGTCGCGCTGCGGGGCCACAACCGTCAGCCGATTTTTGTCGATGATGTTGACCGCGCGCGCCTGTGGGAACTGCTGACCCAGCATGCTGCTGAGCACGACGTAGCTCTGCACGCCTACGTGTTCATGGAGAGCCGCGTGGATTTGCTGGTTACGCCCAAAGAAGGCAGTGCGCTTTCGCGTTTCATGCAAAGCGTCGGACGCAGTTATGTGCGCAGCTTCAATGACCGGCATGGCCGCAGCGGCACCTTGTGGGAAGGGCGTTATCGCTCCTCCATCCTTCAAGCGGAGCGGTACTTGCTCGACACGATGGTTTTCTTCGATCTCATCCCCGTGCAAGCAGGCATCGTCACGCGGGCGCAGGATTACCGGTGGTCTAGCCATAGCCATTACGCTGGTCTGAGACAGGAACGCGGGATCACGCCGCATCCCTTGACCTGGGGTCTCGGCAATACCCCGTTTGCGAGGGAGTCGGCCTATCGGGATCGCGTTGCGCAAGGGCTAGGCGCAGCATCCACGGATCAACTCAAGCAGGGCGTAAGTGCCGGCTGGGCGCTGGGTGATGATGCTTTTCTCGCACAGCTCAAAGTAAAAGCGCAGCGGCGCGTTTCGGCTTCACGACCTGGTCGCCCGCCGAAAAATAGTCAATAAAATAGACCGATAGCGCATGCGGAATAAGCGCTGTCCGCTCTTACTAATGATATGTCCCTGATTTAAGGCTATCGATTTTCGCTGCGGCATAAACGGTATCTGACCCCAATTAAAAGCCTTGGCATCGATATTGCACTGCAATATGCTCTCTCCCTCAGCACGCGCGCGGCGTGTGCATCGACCAGAAAGAGCACGCCATGACCACGGCCGCCGAGATCGAATATCTGCAAAAAAATGGGCTGTATTCCGCAGGCCAGGAACATGACGCCTGCGGTGTGGGCTTCGTCGCCCATATCCGAGGCGAGAAATCGCATTCCATCGTTCAGCAGGGGCTGAAGATACTGGAGAACCTGGATCACCGTGGCGCGGTGGGAGCCGACAAGCTGATGGGCGATGGCGCCGGCATCCTGATCCAGATTCCCGACGCGCTGTACCGCGAGGACATGGCGAAGCTCGGCGTGACTTTGCCAGCCGCTGGTGAATACGGCGTCGGCATGATCTTCCTGCCGAAGGAGCATGCATCACGCATGGCATGCGAGCAGCAAATGGAGCGCGCCATCAAGGCGGAAGGCCAGGTGCTGCTGGGTTGGCGCGATGTGCCGGTCGATCGCGACATGCCGATGTCGCCCCAGGTGCGCAAGAAAGAGCCGATCCTGCGCCAGGTGTTTATCGGGCGCGGTAGCGATGTCATCGTGCAGGACGCGCTCGAGCGCAAGCTCTATGTCATTCGCAAGACCGCCAGCGCGCATATCCAGGGCCTGAAGTTGAAGCACAGCAAGGAATATTACGTTCCGAGCATGTCGAGCCGTACCGTGGTGTACAAGGGCCTGCTGCTGGCCGATCAGGTGGGCACGTATTACCTTGATTTGAAGGACCAGCGCTGCGTTTCCGCGATCGGGCTGGTGCACCAGCGCTTTTCCACCAACACGTTCCCGGAGTGGCCGCTGGCGCACCCGTATCGGTATGTGGCGCACAACGGCGAGATCAACACGGTCAAGGGCAACTACAACTGGATGAAGGCACGTGAGGGCGTGATGAGCTCGCCGGTGCTCGGCGCCGATCTGCAGAAGCTCTATCCCATCACTTTCCCCGGCCAATCCGACACCGCCACCTTCGACAACTGTCTTGAGCTGTTGACGATGGCCGGTTACCCGATCAGCCAGGCGGTGATGATGATGATCCCCGAGCCCTGGGAACAGCACGCCACGATGGATGCGCGGCGCAAGGCCTTCTACGAATATCACGCAGCCATGATGGAGCCGTGGGACGGCCCCGCCTCCATCGTCTTCACCGACGGCCGGCAGATCGGTGCCACGCTGGACCGCAATGGCCTGCGGCCCTCGCGCTACTGCATCACCGACGATGACTTGGTGATCATGGGCTCCGAATCCGGCGTGCTGCCGGTGCCCGAGAACAAGATCGTGCGCAAATGGCGCTTGCAGCCCGGCAAGATGTTCCTGATCGATCTGGAGCAGGGCCGGATGATCGACGACGAAGAGCTCAAAGCCACCCTCGCTAACAGCAAGCCGTACAAGCAGTGGATCGAGAACCTGCGCATCAAGCTCGATGATGTAAAAGCGGTGGAGGACGCGGCCTCCACTGGCACCCTTGCGACTGTCTCTAAAAGCGAGCGAAGCAAAGCGCCCTTCGAGGGTGCCGACGGCGGGCTCCGCCTGGCGTCTGGCACCGCCCCCGGCGAGGGGGTTGGCGCACCACACGCAGTGGGGGAGACTGGGGCAGCGCCCAATCTTTTAGATCTTCAGCAAGCATTCGGCTACACCCAGGAAGACATCAAGTTCCTGCTGCAGCCCATGGCCAAAAATGGCGAAGAAGGCATCGGCTCGATGGGCAACGACAGCCCGCTGGCCGTGCTGTCCTCCAAGAACAAGCCGCTCTACAACTACTTCAAGCAGCTGTTCGCGCAGGTGACGAACCCGCCAATCGATCCGATCCGCGAAGCAATCGTCATGTCGCTGGTGAGCTTCATAGGCCCCAAGCCCAATCTGCTGGATATCAACCAGGTCAATCCGCCCATGCGCCTGGAGGTGAGCCAGCCGATCCTTGATGCGGCTGACATGGCCAAGCTGCGTGACATAGAACGCTTCACCAACGGCAAGTTCCATAGCGCCACGCTCGATATCACCTATCCGCTGTCCTGGGGCCGTGAAGGTGTCGAGGCCAAGCTGGCCTCGCTCTGCGCCGAAGCGGTAGATGCCATCAAAAGCGGCAGCAATATCCTGATCGTGAGCGACCGCGCTGTCACGTCCGAACAGGTCGCGATTCCGGCTTTGCTCGCGCTCTCGGCCATCCACCAGCATCTGGTGCGCGAAGGGCTGCGCACGACGACAGGCCTGGTGGTGGAAACGGGTACGGCGCGCGAGGTGCATCACTTTGCAGTGCTGGCAGGCTATGGCGCCGAGGCGGTTCATCCCTACCTCGCGATGGAAACGCTGGCGCATCTGCAACAAGGAATGCCGGCTGATCTCCCGGCCGAAAAAGCGATTGCCAACTATGTGAAGGCAATCGGCAAGGGTCTGTCGAAGATCATGTCGAAGATGGGTGTCAGCACCTATATGAGCTATTGCGGCTCGCAGCTTTTCGAGGCGATCGGGCTCAACACCGACACCATCGACAAGTACTTCACGGGCACTCCGAGTCGGGTCGAAGGCATCGGCGTGTTCGAGATCGCCGAAGAAGGCCTGCGCATGCATCGTGCCGCTTTCGGCGATGACCCGGTGCTAGCCGACATGCTCGATGCTGGCGGCGAATACGCCTGGCGCACCCGCGGCGAAGAGCACATGTGGACGCCAGACGCCATCGCCAAGCTGCAGCACTCCACCCGTGCCAACAACTGGAGCACCTACAAGGAATACGCGCAGCTCATCAACGACCAAAGCCGCCGCCACATGACGCTGCGCGGCTTGTTCGAGTTCAAGATCGATCCAGCCAAGGCGATCCCGGTGGATGAGGTGGAGTCTGCCGCCGAGATCGTCAAGCGCTTTGCTACCGGCGCCATGTCGCTTGGCTCGATTAGCACCGAGGCGCATTCCACCCTAGCCGTTGCCATGAACCGCATCGGCGGCAAGAGCAACACCGGCGAGGGCGGCGAAGACCCAGCGCGTTATCGCAACGAGCTGAAGGGCATCCCGATCAAGGTGGGCGACAGCCTGAAGAGCGTCATTGGCGAGGAAAACGTCGAGGTCGATCTGCCGCTGAAAGACGGCGACTCACTGCGTTCGAAGATCAAACAGGTGGCCTCCGGCCGCTTTGGCGTCACGGCCGAATACCTCACCAGCGCTGACCAGATCCAGATCAAGATGGCGCAGGGAGCCAAGCCGGGCGAGGGCGGTCAGCTGCCCGGCGGCAAGGTGAGCGAGTACATCGGCAAGCAGCGTTACTCGGTGCCGGGCGTGGGCCTCATCAGCCCGCCGCCGCACCACGATATTTATTCCATTGAAGACCTGGCGCAGTTGATCCACGATCTGAAGAATGTCGCGCCGCATGCGGACATCAGCGTCAAGCTGGTGAGCGAAATCGGTGTCGGCACCATCGCTGCAGGAGTGGCCAAGTGCAAGGCCGATCACGTGGTGATCGCCGGGCACGATGGCGGCACGGGCGCATCGCCCTGGTCGTCCATCAAACATGCCGGCAGCCCGTGGGAAATCGGCCTGGCCGAGACACAGCAAACTTTGGTGCTCAACCGCCTGCGTGGCCGCATCCGCGTACAGGCCGATGGTCAGATGAAGACTGGCCGTGATGTCGCCATCGGCGCATTGCTGGGCGCTGACGAGTTCGGCTTTGCCACGGCGCCGCTGATCGTCGAGGGCTGCATCATGATGCGCAAGTGCCACCTCAACACCTGCCCGGTCGGCGTGGCTACGCAGGACCCGGTGCTGCGCGCCAAGTTCAGCGGCAAGCCCGAGCATGTGGTGAATTACTTCTTCTTCATCGCTGAAGAGGTGCGCCAGATCATGGCGCAGCTGGGCATCCGCAAGTTCGACGACATGGTCGGCCGCGCCGACCTGCTCGATACGCAAAAGAGCATCACGCACTGGAAGGCACGCGGGCTCGATTTCAGCCGCCTCTTTGCCTATCCGACGCTGCCATCGGACGTGGCGCGCTTTCACATGGACAAGCAGGACCACGGTTTGGGCAACACGCTTGACCGCCGCCTGATCGAGAAATCCCGACCCGCCATCGAACGCGGCGAGCCGGTTCACTTCATGGAAGTGGCGCGTAATGTGAATCGCTCGGTCGGCGCGATGCTCTCGGGTGAACTGACCCGTGCGCACCCTGAAGGCTTGCCTGACAACACCATCCGCATCCAGCTCGAAGGCACGGGTGGGCAATCCTTCGGCGCCTTCCTGGCACGCGGCATCACGCTGTATTTGATCGGCGATGCCAACGACTACACCGGCAAAGGCTTGTCGGGAGGCCGCATCGTCGTGCGGCCGAGCCTTGATTTCCGGGGCGAAGCGGTTGCCAACACCATCGTCGGCAACACCGTGATGTACGGCGCCACTACCGGCGAATCGTTCTTTGCCGGCGTGGCGGGTGAGCGCTTTGCCGTGCGGCTTTCCGGCGCCACCACCGTAGTTGAGGGCGTGGGCGACCACGGCTGCGAATACATGACGGGCGGCACCGTCGCAGTGCTTGGCAAAACGGGCCGCAACTTCGCCGCTGGCATGAGCGGCGGCATTGCCTATGTGTATGACGAGGATGGTCAGTTCGCCTCGCGTTGCAATCCGGCGATGGTCACGCTCGAAAAGGTATTGCCGGCTGCCGACCAGGAAGCCAGCGTGCCGCGGGGTGTCTGGCATCAAGACCAGGCAGATGAAACCATCCTGCGCCGTTTGCTGGAAGACCACAACCGCTGGACCGGCAGCAAGCGCGCGCGCGAATTGCTGGACGCTTGGGCAACGGCGCGTGGCCGCTTCGTCAAGGTCTTCCCGACGGAATACAAGCGTGCCCTGGGCGAAATTCATCAACGAAAAGTGGTTATAGCGCAGGCTGGTACTGCGCAAGCAGCTCTCAAAACCGTATCGATTGCAGCGCAGTGAGCGCCGTAGCTCCCGCACGCTAGCCCGCACGCCAACGCATTCAGGACATCGCCATCATGGGAAAAATCACCGGCTTCATGGAATACGAGCGCGTCGAGGAAGGCTACAAGCCCGTTCCCGAGCGCCTGAAAAACTACCGCGAGTTTGTCGTCGCGATCAACGACGAACAAGCTGGCATTCAGGGCGCGCGCTGCATGGATTGCGGCACGCCGTTCTGCAACAGCGGCTGCCCGGTCAACAACATCATTCCGGACTTCAACGATCTGGTGTTTCAGCAGGACTGGAAGAACGCCTTCGCGGTGCTCGATTCAACCAACAACTTTCCGGAATTCACCGGCCGCATCTGCCCTGCGCCTTGCGAGGCGGCTTGCGTACTCAATGTGAACGACGACCCGGTCGGCATCAAGTCGATCGAACACGCCATCATCGACCGCGCCTGGGCTGAAGGCTGGGTCACGCCGCGGGTGGCGCCGCACCGCACCGGTAAAAAGGTCGCGGTTGTGGGCTCCGGCCCAGCCGGCATGGCGGCGGCGCAGCAACTCGC
>JBBSUX010000138.1:0-9158 GCA_038234045.1 Burkholderiales bacterium | reverse complement strand
GCTGCCGCCGCCAACTTTCCGACGCACGGGTACGCGCCGCTGCCTCCCTCGCCCGATGCGCAGGCCAAGTCCGGCACAGCGATGCCAATCGATCCCTCGCTCCCGCATGGCGGCACCGAAGCAGGGCTGGCCCATTGGTGGCAGCGCCTCGACGATCCGTTGATGGGCGAGCTGATCGCAGCAGCCGAAGCCGCGAGCCCAACGGTCGCACAGGCCGCTTCGCGCATCGCGCAGGCACGCGCGGCCCGGGTAGCAGCTGGCGCAGCGCTGGGACCTACCGCTGATGCGAGCGCAAACATCAGCCGGGGTTTTCAGTCGCAGTTCCTGTCGGTAGCCACCACTGCGCAGGCGGCGTTGCAGGCATCGTGGGAGCCAGATATTTTTGGCGGCAACCGGGCGGCTCGCGACGCTGCTCAGGCACGGCTCAAAGGTGCGCAAGCCGGCTGGCACGATGCACGGGTTTCGGTAGCAGCCGAAACAGCCAACCAGGTCACAAGCTGGCGCGCCTGCCGGGAGCAGCTGGAGGTCGTGCGCGGCGACGCCGAATCGCGCGGCGAAAGCGCGCGGCTTTCCGCGCTGAGCACCCAAGCCGGCTTCACGGCCCCCGCCGACAACGCACTCGCCCGCGCCAGCGCTGCCGATGCCAGCAACCAGCTCCTGCAACAGCAGGCCCAGTGCGACGTGGCCACCAAGGCGTTGGTCGCGCTGACCGGCTTGGAAGAAGAAAATATCAAGCAAAAAATCGCTCAAGCGCATGATCTACATGCGGATTCAGCTATTTTTACGATAGCAACGTTGCCGGCACAGGTGCTGGCACAGCGACCCGATGTGGCCGCCGCCGCTGCAGAGGTGCTGGCCACCAGCGCCGATGTCGGCAACGCGGAGGCGCAGCGCTATCCACGGCTCACGCTCACCGGCAGCATCGGCCGCGTGTACCTCAATGCGCCCGGCATCTCGGGCAGCAGCAACACCTGGTCGCTCGGACCGGTGCAGCTGCAACTGCCACTTTTCGATGGCGGTCGACGCCGCGCCAACACGCAGAGCGCCAGAGCCCGTTATGACGAGGCGGTAGCGCTCTACCGTGCCAAGGTCCGGCAGGCGGTGCGCGAAGTCGAAGAGGCGCTGGTCAACCTGCGCGCCACAGCCGACCGCGCTGGCGCCGCACGCACTGCCGAGGCCGGCTACCAGGCCTCTTTCAAGGGCTTTCAGGCGCGCTACGACGCCGGTCTGGCCAGCCGTATCCAGCTCGAAGAAGCACGGCGCACATTGCTCGCCGCGCAGACCACGCAGGTCAATCTGAAGCGCGAACGCATGGCAGCCTGGATTGCGCTGTACCGTGCTGCGGGCGGCGGCTGGGAGCCATCTGCTACGTCACCGGGCGATGCCGAGATGGCCAGCCGTTCGGAATCGCTCTTTGATGCGCCCGACCGTCCGCTGGTGATCCGCTGATCGGTTGATCTAATCCGACCTCCTTGCGCGCTCGCAGCAGCTTCTCATCCATGCCCCGCACCGAACCTGCATCCACCATGCCCGAATCGTCGCCCGACACCGCTTCCACGTTCTTGCGGCGTCATCGCCGCACCACTGTTGTGGCCACATCCAGCGTCCTGGTACTCGTGGTGGCAGCGGTATTCACGACGACCGGCGTGCATTCCGCTGCCGCTGCAGACAAGCCCGCAGCGTCGGCGCCACGGCCGGCACTCACCGTCACCACGGCGTTGCCGCAACAAGCCGAAGGCGCCGTCACCCTGTCTGCCAACGGCAGCATCGCCGCTTGGCAGGAGGCAATCATCGGCTCTGAAGCCAGTGGCTTGCGACTCAATGCCGTGAAGGCCAACGTGGGCGATGTGGTGCGCGCCGGTCAGGTCCTTGCGACGTTTTCGGCCGATACCGTCAAGGCCGAGCTGGCTCAAACCAGAGCCAGCGTGCTTGAGGCCGAAGCCACTGCCGCCGACGCTGCAGCCAACAACAAGCGCGCTCGTACATTGGAAAAGAGCGGCGCCCTGAGCGCCGTGCAGATTGCGACCTACGCCACCAGCGAGCAAACCGCGAAAGCCCGCGTCGAGGCAGCGCGGGCCGCTTTCCAGGCCCAGAAAGTGCGGCTCGGATTCGCCGAGGTGCGCGCGCCCGACTCCGGCGTGATCTCGTCGCGCAGCGCCACCGTAGGCGCGGTAATAGGCGCCGGCACCGAGCTGTTTCGCATGGTGCGCAAGGGCCGGCTCGAATGGCGTGCCGAAGTCACTTCTTCGGAGATCGGTCGCATCCACGCCGGCATGCCGGTGAAGGTTACCGCAGCCAGCGGTGCGACGCTGGAGGGCAAGGTGCGGACAACGGCGCCCACGGTCGATCCGCAAACCCGCAACGGCATCGTCTACGTCGATCTGCCTGCGCAGCCGGGTTACGGCATGCCCGCTTCCAAGTCGGGTCAAGGCACATCTACTGAGCGCGGTAGCGCCGCTTTGTTCTTGCCTGGAATGTTCGCGCATGGCGAATTCGTGCTGGGCAAAAGCAACGCGCTCACCGTGCCGCAACAGGCAGTGGTGGTGCGCGATGCCTTCAGCTATGTCTTCGTCGTCGGCGCCGACGGTCATGTAGCGCAGCGCAAGGTGCAAACCGGCAGGCACTTGGGCGATCGGGTGGAAATCACCGCGGGCCTGGACGCAGCTACGCCGGTGGTGGTGCAAGGAGCCGGCTTTTTAAACGACCGCGATCTCGTGCGGGTGGTGCAAGCCGCAAACGCTGATGCGCCGACCCCGCCATTAGCAGCTCAAAATTCAGCATCAAATAAGCTTCCAGCGCAATCTCAACAAGCGCAACCAGCTACTAAATAACGAGCGATTCACCCATCATGAACGTTTCGTCCTGGTCGATCCGCAATCCGATTCCTGCGGTGATGCTGTTCGTGCTGCTGACCTTCGGCGGCCTGCTTTCCTTCAAAGCCATGAAGGTGCAAAACTTCCCCGATATCGAACTGCCCACGGTCAACATCACCGCCCTGCTTCCGGGCGCTTCACCAGGCCAGCTGGAAACCGATGTGGCCCGCAAGATCGAGAACGCGATCGCCACGCTGCAGGGTTCGAAGCACATCCACACCACGGTGCAGGACGGCACTGTGACGATCCTGGCCGAATTCCAGCTCGAGAAACCCGTGCAGGAAGCGGTGGACGATGTGCGTTCGGCGGTAGGCCGCGTGCGGGCCGACCTGCCGGCCGACCTGCGCGACCCGATCATCACCAAGGTCGATCTGGCTGGCCAGCCGGTACTGGCCTTTACCGTGCAGTCCACCAGCCTCGACAAGGAAGGCCTTTCGTGGTTTGTCGACGACACGATCGCACGACGCTTGCTCGCAGTGCCCGGCGTGGGAGCGGTTAACCGGGTCGGCGGCGTCGCGCGTGAGGTGCGGGTAGCGCTGGATGTGAACCGGATGCAGGCGCTCGGCGCGAGCGCGGCCGACGTCTCGCGCCAGTTGCGGCAGGTGCAAACCGAAAGCGCAGGCGGTCGCGCCGATCTGGGCGACGGTGAACAGCCGGTGCGGACCCTGGCGACCGTCAAAACGCCGGCCGAGTTGGGTGATTTGCAGCTCGCGCTTTCGGACGGCCGGCGCATCCGGCTATCGGATATCGCCACTATCACCGACACCTACGCCGAGCCGCGCTCCGCGGCGTTTCTCGACGGCAAGCCCGTTGTTGGCTTCGAGGTGGCTCGCAGCCGTGGCGCGAGCGAGGTGGAAGTCGGCGCAGCCGTGCACAAGGCGCTCGATGAGCTGAAAGCGCAGCGCCCCGACATCAGCTTGACCGAAGCCTTCAACTTTGTGGAGCCGGTGCAGGAGGATTACGACGGCTCCATGCATCTGCTGTTTGAGGGCGGGATTCTGGCGGTGCTGGTGGTGTGGCTCTTTCTGCGCGATACGCGGGCCACGCTGATCTCGGCGGTGGCGCTGCCGCTGTCGGTGATTCCGGCTTTCATCGGCATGCACCTGCTGGGCTTTTCGATCAACATCATCACGCTGCTCGCGCTGTCGCTGGTGGTGGGCATTCTGGTGGACGACGCCATCGTCGAGGTCGAAAACATCGTGCGCCATCTGCGCATGGGCAAGACGCCTTACCGTGCTGCAATGGAGGCGGCCGACGAGATCGGTCTGGCGGTCGTCGCTACCACGTTCACGTTGATCGCTGTGTTTTTACCGACGGCTTTCATGAGCGGCATCGCCGGCAAGTTCTTCAAGCAGTTCGGCTGGACCGCCGCGCTGGCGGTGTTCGCGTCGCTGGTCGTCGCTCGGGTGCTGACGCCGATGATGGCGGCCTATTTGCTCAAGCCCCTCGTCGATAACCACAAAGAGCCGCGCTGGCTCGCCAGCTATATGCGTTGGGCGGGCTGGTGCCTGAAGCACCGGCTCATCACGATGGCGCTGGCGACGCTGTTCTTCATCGGGTCTGTGGCCCTCATTCCCCTGCTGCCCACCGGTTTCATCCCGCCGGACGACAACTCGCAGACGCAGGTCTATATCGCGCTGCCGCCGGGCAGTTCGCTGGAGCAGACCGTAGCCGCCGCCGAAGACACCCGCCAGCGCGTCATGCGCGTGCCGCATGTGCGCAGCGTCTACACCACAGTGGGCGCGGGTGCGGCCGGCAGTGATCCGTTCGCCGGCGGTGCGGCAGCCGAACCACGCAAGGCGACACTCACACTGCAGCTCGATGAGCGCGGCAAGCGGCCGCGCAAGCAGGTCATCGAGCAGCAGATCCGCTCAGCACTTGAAACCCAGCCCGGCATTCGGGTGAAAGTGGGCCTGGCGGGAGGCAATGAAAAATACGTGCTGGTGCTTGCGGGCGACGATCCCAAGGCGCTCACCACCGCAGCGCAGGCTGTCGAACGTGATCTGCGCACGGTGCCCGGCTTCGGCAGTATTTCCTCCACTGCGAGTCTGGTGCGCCCGGAAATCGCCGTACGGCCCGATTTCGCACGCGCCGCCGACCAGGGCGTGACCACCGCTTCGATCGGAGAAACCTTGCGCGTGGCGACGGTCGGCGACTACGACGTGAGTTTGCCCAAGCTGAACCTGGCGCAGCGGCAGGTGCCGATCGTCGTGCGCCTGAACGACTCGGCACGCACCAGCCTCGACACCTTGCGCCGGCTCACCGTGCCGGGCAAGCATGGCCCGGTGATGCTGGGCAATATCGCTACGCTCGAGGTGGCAGGTGGCCCGGCCGTGATCAGCCGCTACGACCGTTCGCGCAACATCAACTTCGAGATCGAACTCTCCGGCGTGCCGCTGGGCGACGCTGCAAAACTGGTGCACAACCTGCCCTCGGTGAAAAACCTGCCGCCGGGCGTGCATGTGACCGAGGTGGGCGACGCCGAGGTGATGGGTGAACTCTTTGCCAGCTTCGGGCTGGCGATGCTGACCGGCGTGCTCTGCATCTACATCGTGCTGGTGCTGCTGTTCAAGGATTTTCTGCATCCAGTGACGATTCTTGCCGCGCTGCCGCTGTCGCTTGGCGGCGCTTTTGTCGGGCTCCTGATCGCGCACAAGAGCTTTTCGATGCCGTCGCTGATCGGCCTGATCATGCTGATGGGCATCGCCACCAAGAATTCGATCCTGCTGGTGGAATACGCCATCCTTGCGCGGCGCGGCCATCCGGGCACTGACGGTCATCCGGCTGTTGCGCCGATGAGCAGGCTCGAGGCGCTGCTGGACGCCTGCCACAAGCGGGCGCGCCCCATCATCATGACGACCCTAGCGATGGGCGCTGGCATGCTGCCGATTGCCATCGGGCTCGGCAAGGCGGATTCGAGCTTTCGTTCGCCGATGGCGGTGGCGGTAATCGGCGGGCTGATCACCTCCACGGTGCTGAGCCTGCTGGTGATTCCGGCTGTGTTCACCTACATCGACGATATCGGTCAGTGGTTCGGCCGGCGCTTCAGACGGCGCAGCCGAAGCGACGCTGCAGCATCGCCAAATGATGCAGCAAGCGATGCGGCGGCTCCTGTGCCGCCGACTCATGGGCGGCCTGTCGGTGAACAAACCGGCGGCTGATCGGGATTTCAGGCGCCAGAGCCTGCCAATCTCTCCATAATCGGCGACCCCATGAAACTGACGCCGCTCGATCTCCACAACTTTCCGTTCGGCAAGTCGCTGCCGTTCGCGCTTCGGACACGCGATGGAATCCTGCTTGCAGCAACCGGCTTCGTCGTGAACACGCGGGCGCAACTCGACGCCATGGTCGCCCGCGCCGGTGTGCTCTGCATCGATCTGGCCGATTCGCCGGAGCAGGCGCGCGCGTTCATGGGCCAACTAGATGACCTGGTGCGTAAGGAACACACCATCGGCCAGATTGCTGCGGCGCAGATGACAAGCGCACAGCGCTCCACCCCCGGGGAGGCGCAGGAGCGTTCACCCGGCCTGGTACGCTCCGAACCGCCTGACTGGCAGGAAATCCAGTTGCGGGCAAATGCGCTGCTCCGCAATCCAGAAGCGTCAGACTTTCTGCCGCGGCTGCAACGTCTGCACCTTGAGTTGCAGTCACTGAGCGCCGAACAACCCGATGCGACCCTTTTTGCGCTGATTCACTTCGGCGCCCGTGAAGTCGAGATGTACAGCGCCACGCACGCCTTGCTGGTGGCGGTGATCTGCGGCATGGCGGCGCGCGATCACCTGCATTGGGAGCCCGCCATGATTGCAGCGGCGGCACAGGCCGCGCTCACCATGAATATCGGCATGACAATGCTGCAGGATGAGCTGGCCCGCCAGACCACACCACCGAACGAGAGCCAGATGGCGACGATCTCGGTGCATGCAGCAGCATCGGAAAAATTGCTGGAACGCCATGGGGTCAGCGATCCCCTGTGGCTCGGAGCGGTACGCCATCACCATGCGCCGCCTTCGGGAAAGCTCGCAGCCATGGAGCCATCACTGCGCGTGGCGCGGCTGCTCGAGCGGGCCGACATCTTTGCTGCACGTCTGGCGCCGAGATTCACGCGCGGGGCATTGCCCGCAGCGGCGGCCATGCGGGGAACCTACTTCGATGCCGAACATCGGGTGGACGAGGCCGGCGCGTCCCTGATTACGGCAATGGGCGTGTATCCACCCGGCTCTTTCGTCAAGCTTGCCAACAACGAAACCGCCATTGTCCTGAAGCGCGGCCGCACCGGGACCACACCAAAAGCGGCAGCAGTGCTGAATCGTCACGGAGCGCCGCTTGGGGAGATAGCGACGCGCGATACCAGTCAGGCGATGTTCAAGGTGATGTCGAGCGTGGCGCACCGTGAGGTGAAGGTGCAGTTCGCACTCGACCGCATGTTGAATTTGATTTGACCCCCAGGCTGCGCGCACTTTGTGTCGCTTCGCCAACCCCCGTCCCGGGGGCGGCACTGGCGGCCTGGCAAAGCCAGATCCGCAGTGCCCGCGAAGGGGTGCCTGCGCTGCGCGCGGCACGAGCTGATCCGATTAAGCCGGCTGAACTAGCGGGGCGCTGCCGTTGGCGGCAGCGATGGTTGCCGCGAGCTCCTTGCGGTAGCGGTTGAGCTCCTGCACGGTCTTGAAGCTGCGGTTGAGCAGCAGGCTGAGGTTGTGCAGGATGCGCTCACCCACCTTGCTTTCCCAGACCGCGTCGAACTTGATCTGGTTGTCGAGCCAATGCTCGAGCCAGTCGGGATCCGGCATGCGACTCTGGATGGTGTCGTTCGGAAACAAGGCCTTGCTCACATGCAGATTGGTGGGGTGCAAGGCCTGCGCCGTACGCCGCGCGCTGGCCATCAATACACCTACCTTCGTGAAGGCGGCGCGCGCCTCGTCACCAAACTTCTCCAGCGCGCGCTTCATGTAGCGCAAATAGGCGCCGCCGTGACGCGCCTCGTCCTGGCTGAGCGTCGTGTAGATGTGCTTGATGACCGGCTCGGTATGCCATTCCGCAGCCCGCCGGTACCAGTGATTCAGGCGTATCTCGCCGCAGAAATGCAGCATCAAGGTCTCGAGCGGCGGTGCCGGATCGAAATCGAACCGCACATCGTGCAGTTCCTGTTCGGTGGGAGCATGCTGTGGCGCGAAGCGCTTCAGGTACTCCATCAGCACCAGCGAATGCTTCTGCTCTTCAAAGAACCAGATCGACATGAACGCCGAAAAATCGCTGTCATGCCGGTTGTCGCGCAGAAACATCTCGGTCGCAGGAAGCGCCGCCCACTCGGTGATGGCGTTCATCTTGACCGTTTGCGCCTGCTCGTCGGTCAGCTGGGCGGCATCGAAGCGATCCCAGGGAATATCGCGGTCCATGTCCCAACGTACTGATTCGAGCTGCTTGAAGAGTTCGGGATAGAGCATTGCTTGTTTAGTTCCGGTCTAGTGCCTGAATTTTAGGCGGTCACTTCCAAGAACCCCAGAAATGAAGGCCATCGGGCAAGGGCATAGGTCAGATAAAGGCAGGTCGGGTCGTCACGTTGTGGCGCGTTTTACCGGCTTGCTCGTCACTCCTGATTCATCCTTTCGGGATCGTCTTTTTTATACGCAGGATGTTCTGCAATCGATGCAATTGCACACATAACGCCGGGTCATGAACGGATGCGGTAATTCGCGCTCGACAAGCATGGCAGGATGCCGCAGCATCGCGCCGACATTTTTATGCTTACATCTTCTATGCATAGCCCACGCGCCCTCGGACGACTTTCAGGTGGCCTGCTGATTTTCGTACTGTTGACGCTTGGAGCGGCAGCCAACGCGGCGCCGCTGGCAACATCCGTCGCAAGCGCGCCTGCTGGCGGGGCAACCACTGCCGTAGCCTGCGTCCCTGGTCAATGCCCGGCGCTGTTGCAGCACACCTTCCCGCGCTTGCAGGATGAAAAGCCGCAATCGCTCTGCCAATATGCTGGCAAGGTCCTGCTGGTGGTCAACACCGCGAGCTTCTGCGGCTTCACGCCGCAGTACGCGGGGCTCGAGGCGCTCCATGCGAAATACAAGGCAGAAGGATTGGTCGTGCTGGGTTTCCCCTCCAACGACTTCTCACAGGAGTCGGGAAGCAACAAGCAGATCGCCGATTTCTGCGAGAACACCTTCGGGGTGAAATTCCCCATGTTCGTGAAATCCTCCGTTCGCGGTACCGAAGCGAACCCACTGTTCAAACAGATGGCGGCCATGGGCGCCAAAGAGCCGCAGTGGAACTTCTACAAAT
>JBBSUX010000137.1:0-9196 GCA_038234045.1 Burkholderiales bacterium | reverse complement strand
TCTTCAACAACTACCGTCCGCAGTTCTACTTCCGTACCACCGACGTCACTGGCGCCATCGAGCTGCCGACCGACAAGGAAATGGTCATGCCGGGCGACAACGTGTCGATCACTGTCAAGCTGATCAACCCGATCGCCATGGAAGAAGGTCTGCGCTTTGCAATCCGCGAGGGCGGCCGTACGGTCGGCTCGGGCGTGGTCGCAAAGATCATCGCGTAATTGCTAAACACGAGGAATATCCACATGTCCAAGCAAAAAATCCGCATCCGCCTCAAAGCCTTCGATTACAAGCTGATCGATCAGTCTGCTGCAGAAATCGTCGATACCGCCAAGCGGACCGGCGCCATTGTCAAGGGGCCGATTCCTTTGCCTACCCGCCTCAAGCGCTTCGACGTGCTGCGCTCGCCTCACGTCAACAAGACGAGTCGCGACCAGCTCGAAATTCGCACGCACCAGCGCTTGATGGATATCGTTGATCCGACCGACAAGACGGTTGATGCTTTGATGAAGCTCGATTTGGCCGCCGGAGTAGACGTCGAGATCAAGCTCCAGTAAAGGTCAGGCCAGTGCGGGCGACATCCGTGATGTCGCCTGTGGTTGGTCTAGCACCATGCAAAAAGCCGTCCCTCGGGGCGGCTTTTTGCATGGTGCTCGCTAGATACCGAACAATCACGCTTGCGCGCATCCCAACTGCAGGATAGAATCTGCGGCTCGGCTATTTTTCTGCCCGCAGAATCATTTCCGGGAACTTATCAACCTTCTTTCGATGCGCCACGCAATGGTGCAAACGCCTTGGCCAATTGCAGTCGGGGCGGCGGAAGTTTCGGAGAAAACAATATGAGTCTTAGCAACTCCCTCGGGTTGCTGGGCCGCAAGGTGGGCATGATGCGCCTGTTCACCGATGATGGGGACTCTGTTCCTGTCACGGTGGTGGATGTGTCCAACAACCGCGTGACCCAGATCAAAACGCCAGAAAATGATGGCTATGTCGCCCTGCAGGTGACGTTCGGTGCGCGCAAGGCGTCCCGTGTCACAAAGCCGGCAGCCGGCCATCTCGCCCAAGCCGGCGTCGAAGCTGGTGAAATCATTCGGGAATTCCGCATTACTGCCGAGGCCGCTGCCTCCTACAAGGCCGGTGCTGTAGTTGCCGCAAATGCGGTGTTCTCCGCGGGTCAAAAGGTGGATGTGCAGGGCACAACCATCGGCAAAGGCTTTGCGGGCACCATCAAGCGTCACCACATGAAGTCACAGCGCGCGTCGCACGGCAATAGTCGTTCGCACAACGTGCCGGGCTCCATCGGTATGGCGCAGGATCCGGGACGGGTATTTCCTGGCAAGCGCATGACGGGTCATCTCGGAGACGACACTGTCACTACCCAGAACCTCGATATCGTCCGAATCGATGAGGCGCGTCAGCTGCTCATGATTCGTGGCGCGGTGCCGGGATCAAAGGGTGGTTTTGTCACTGTCCGGCCGGCTATCAAGGCCAAGCCGCAGGCAGCGGAAGGGGTGAAGTAATGGAACTAGAGCTCCTGAATGAATCCGGCAAAGCTGGCGCAAAGTTCGACGTGCCTGAAACCGTTTTTGGCCGCGCTTACAACGAAGATCTGATTCATCAGATCGTTGTGGCCTTCCAGGCCAATGCGCGCCAAGGAACTCGCGCCCAAAAGGATCGTGAGCAAGTACGTCACTCGACCAAGAAGCCTTTTAAGCAAAAGGGAACGGGTCGTGCGCGTGCCGGTATGACTTCCTCCCCTCTGTGGCGGGGTGGCGGCCGCATCTTCCCGAATCTGCCGGACGAAAATTTCGCGCAAAAGATCAATAAAAAGATGTATCGCGCCGGTATGGCCTCCATCTTTTCGCAGTTGGCCCGTGAAGGCCGTCTATCGGTGCTGGATTCCCTCACGGTCGATTCGCCCAAGACGAAGCAGCTGGCCGACAAGTTCAAAGCCATGAACTTCAAAACGCCGGTGATGGTGATCGCCGACGAGATCGACGAAAATCTTTATCTCGCTTCGCGCAACCTCACCCATGTGATGTTGGTCGAGCCGCGTTACGCCGATCCGGTCTCGCTGGTGCACTTCAAGAAAGTGGTCATCACCAAGGGAGCCATCGACAAGCTCAAGGAGATGTTCGCATGAGCCGCGTCAATCCCACTCCCTCCGCGCGCGCCTTGTCTGAAGGCCGCCTTTATCAGGTGCTGGTCGCTCCGATCGTTTCGGAAAAGGCGACGATGGTTGGCGATAAGTCCAACGCAGTCACCTTCAAGGTGTTGCAGGACGCCACCAAGCCCGAAATCAAGGCCGCGGTCGAGTTGCTGTTCAAGGTCCAGGTCAAGGGCGTTTCCGTCCTCAACACCAAGGGCAAGAGCAAGCGTTTCGGTCGCTCGATGGGTCGTCGTGACAATGTCCGCAAGGCCTATGTCACGTTGCAGCCCGGTCAAGAGCTGAACCTGTCAGGGGAGTCTGCTTAATCATGGCTGTCATCAAGATGAAACCGACCTCGCCCGGCCAGCGCGCCGTGGTCAAGGTCAGCCGTAGTCACCTGCACAAGGGCGCACCACACGCGCCTTTGCTGGAGCCGCAGTTCCAGAAGGCGGGTCGTAACAACAACGGCCACATCACCATTCGCCATCGGGGCGGCGGTCACAAGCACCATTACCGTGTTGTCGATTTCGTCCGCAACAAGGATGGTGTCCCGGCCACTGTGGAGCGTGTCGAATACGATCCGAACCGTACTGCTCACATTGCTCTGGTGGTGTATGCGGACGGTGAGCGCCGCTACATCATCGCGCCGCGCGGGATCGAAACCGGCGCGACGCTGATGTCGGGCTCCGAAGCTCCGATCCGCGCGGGCAACACGCTGCCGATTCGCAACATTCCGGTCGGTTCTACCATCCATTGCATCGAACTGCAGCCGGGCAAAGGTGCGCAGATTGCCCGCTCAGCCGGTACGTCTGCCACATTGCTGGCGCGCGAAGGTGTGTATGCACAGGTCCGGATGCGGTCTGGCGAGGTTCGCAAGATCCATATCGAGTGCCGCGCGACCATTGGCGAAGTGGCCAATGAAGAGCACAGCCTGCGCCAATTGGGCAAGGCCGGCGTGAAGCGCTGGATGGGTATTCGTCCCACCGTTCGCGGTGTCGTGATGAACCCTGTGGATCACCCGCACGGTGGTGGTGAAGGCAAGACTGGCGAAGGCCGTCACGCGGTTGACCCGTGGGGCAACCTCACCAAGGGCTACCGTACCCGCAACAACAAGCGCACCCAGGGCATGGTTGTGTCGCGTCGCAAGAAATAAAGGGATAGCACATGACTCGCTCTCTCAAGAAAGGTCCTTTCGTCGACCAACACCTTGTGGCCAAGGCCGACAAGGCGGTCACGACGAAGGACAAGAAGCCGATCAAGACCTGGTCGCGTCGCTCTATGGTTCTGCCCGAGTTCATCGGTCTGACCATTGCCGTTCACAACGGCAAACAGCACGTGCCGGTCTATATCACCGACCAGATGGTGGGCCACAAGCTGGGCGAATTCGCCCTGACGCGCACCTTCAAGGGTCACCCCGCGGACAAGAAAGTCCAGAGAAAATAAGGAATGACCATGGAAACACGTGCAGTCCTCCGTGGCGTGCGCCTCTCGGTCGATAAAGGCCGTCTGGTTGCAGATCTCATCCGAGGAAAGAAGGTCGATCAGGCCCTCGATATCCTGAGCTTTACCCAGAAGAAGGCAGCCGGGATCGTCAAGAAGTTGCTTGAGTCGGCAATCGCCAACGCCGAACACAACGACGGCGCCGACATCGACGAGCTCAAGGTCAAGACCATCTACGTCGAGCAAGGTGCAACGCTCAAGCGTTTCACTGCGCGTGCCAAGGGTCGCGGCAACCGCATCAGCAAGCCCACGTGCCATGTGTACGTGACGGTTGGCAATTAAAGAAGGTCTGGGAATATGGGACAAAAAATCCATCCAACCGGTTTCCGCCTTGCGGTAACCAGGAACTGGTCCAGCCGCTGGTATGCGAGTAACCGTGACTTCGCCGGCATGCTGGCTGAAGACATCAAGGTGCGCGAGTTTCTTAAGGCCAAGCTCAAGAACGCCGCGGTTTCGCGCGTTCTGATCGAGCGGCCCGCCAAGAATGCCCGCATCACCATTTTCTCGGCACGCCCGGGTGTGGTGATCGGCAAGAAGGGCGAAGACATCGAACGTCTGAAGCGCGACCTCGCCGGTATTCTTCATGTACCGGTTGCTGTCAACATCGAAGAAGTGCGCAAGCCCGAGATCGATGCCAAATTGATTGCAGATTCGATCACCCAGCAGCTCGAAAAGCGGATCATGTTCCGCCGTGCGATGAAGCGCGCGATGCAGAACGCGATGCGCCTGGGTGCTCAGGGCATCAAGATCATGTCGTCGGGTCGCCTCAACGGTATTGAGATCGCACGCTGTGAGTGGTATCGCGAAGGTCGCGTGCCGCTTCACACCCTGCGGGCCGACATCGACTACGGCACCTCCGAAGCCAAGACCACCTACGGTGTTATTGGTGTGAAGGTTTGGGTCTATAAGGGCGATACGCTCGGTCGTAACGATCTGCCGGCAGCGGTAGAACCGCGTGATGACGAGCGTCGCCCACGTGGTCCGCGTCGCGATGGCCGCCCGGGTGGCGACCGTCCCGGTGCAGACCGCCGTGGTCCCGCACCCCGACGTGATGCACGTCCAGTGGGCGGCAATGCCGCTCCTGCCGACGGAAGCGACAAGCCGGCAGAAGCCGGTGGATCCGATCCGAAACCCGCCGTTAAGCGCGTCCGCAAGGTAGCCGCGCCCGCTGCAGCAGCGGACGGTGCCAAGACCGAATGACGGCTTTTGCCGCACGGTCCCATCAAGGAAAATAAAAAATGCTGCAACCCGCTCGCCGCAAGTATCGCAAGGAGCAAAAAGGCCGCAACACCGGCGTCGCCACACGAGGTAACTCCGTGGCGTTCGGTGACTTTGGTCTGAAATGCACCGACCGTGGCCGCCTCACTGCGCGCCAATTAGAGGCCGCACGTCGTGCGATTTCCCGTCACGTCAAGCGTGGCGGCCGTATCTGGATTCGTGTGTTTCCAGATAAGCCAATCTCGACCAAGCCTGCCGAAGTGCGGATGGGTAACGGCAAGGGTAACCCCGAGTACTACGTTGCCGAAATCCAGCCCGGCAAGATCGTGTTCGAAATCGTCGGTGTACCTGAAGAGCTTGCGCGTGAGGCATTTCGCCTTGCCGCTGCCAAGCTGCCGCTGCGCACCACATTCGTTGCTCGCCAGCTCGGCGCTTGATCAGGAGTAAGGACATATGACCAAAGCTGCTGAACTGCGGAAGAAAGACGTCGCTGGCGTGCACGCCGAAATTAAGGACCTGCAAAAGGCCCACTTCGGACTGCGCATGCAAAAGGCGACGCAACAACTCACCAATCTGTCGACGCTGCGCACTACACGCCGCGACGTCGCCCGCGCCAAGACTGTGCTTGCTCAGAAGCAAGCGGAGTCGAAGACCGCATCCAAGTAAGGAGTGACCATGACGGAAGCTAAAAAATCCCTCAAGCGCACCTTGGTTGGCAAGGTAGTGAGCGACAAGCGTGAGAAGACGGTGACAGTACTAATTGAGCGCCGTGTGAAACACGAGCTGTACGGCAAGATCGTCGGCAAGTCGAGCAAATACCATGCGCACGACGAGAATGGTGATTACCACACAGGCGACGTGATCGAAATCACGGAAAGTCGTCCGATTTCGAAGACCAAAAACTGGGTCGCTTCGCGCCTCGTTCAAAAGGCTCCGACTATCTGATCCAGCCTCCAGGCATGGTTCCGCTCAAGGGCGGCACCGTGCTCGCCAGCGCGGATCTTCTGACGGCGCTACGATTTGAACGGCTCGCCTTATTGGCGGGCCGTTTTTCGTAGAACTCGAGGGAATTGAGGTCTGCGCTTTACGCGCTCCCGTTGTCAATCTTTTGAACTTCTTCAGGAACCCGACATGATCAAGGTAGGCGACAAACTTCCAGCAGCTACGCTGATGGAATATTCCGAAGTTGACGGGGAAGCTTGCAGCATAGGACCGAACCCGGTAGACGTGCATAAGGCCTCCGCCGGCAAGACCATCGCACTCTTTGCAGTTCCAGGGGCTTTCACACCCACATGTTCTGCCAAGCATGTTCCTGGCTTCATCGAGAGAGCCGGCGATCTGCAGACGGCAGGTGTAGATGAAATCTGGTGCGTGTCAGTCAACGACGCTTTCGTGATGGGCGCGTGGGCGCGTGACCAGAAGACAAATGGCAAGGTCCGAATGCTGGGCGATGGCAGTGCGGTTTTTGCGCAGGCGACCGGCTTGACTTTGGACCTCAATGGTCGCGGCATGGGCACACGCAGCAACCGCTATTCGATGTTGGTCAAGGATGGAGTGGTGGCCACGCTCAATATCGAAGCGCCTGGCAAGTTCGAGGTAAGCGACGCTGATACCTTGCTGGCACAGGCGCATAAGCACAGGTAGCAGTTCACGCGTCCGCCTCAATGACGAGAATAGTGGTTTTGCTACAAAATAGATTGCTGAAAGCGCCCGGTGATAAAGCGCTTGAGGCCTATTTTACGTGTGATTCAGGCGTGGCGAGGAGTCTGTCGAGCCAACGCTTTGGCAGACCTCAAATGTCAGCCTTCAGGTAGTGAGCCCCCGCCAAAGGGTTGTGATAGTAGGGAGGAATCTCCTCGAACCCGAGTTCGGCATACAACGCGCGCGCGGACTCCATCGCATCCAGGGTATCGAGCAGCACGCACGCATAGCCATGCTGACGAGCTGCATCTAGCGTGGCTTCGGCAAGCTGGCGGCCCAGCCCGAAGCCGCGAAAAGCGGGGCGCACGAACAGCCGTTTCATTTCGCTGGCATTCGAATAGTCGACCGAGTCGAGCGGCCGCAGCGCGCAACAACCCGCAACCTCGCCGTCTACCAGCGCGAGCTGTAATGCCCCGCGCGGCTCGACGTATTCGCCAGGTAAATCCTGTAGTTCGCCTTCAAAATCCTGAAAGCTCAAATCCACTTCGACGCTCAGCCCGTATTCGCGAAAGATTTCGCGGGTCGCCGCCATTTCGGCGGCGGATGTCGGGGTGATCAGCTGGATAGTATGGGGAGCAGGATGCGTCACAGACAGGTTGTGGCCGGCCAGCTGAGCATGCAGCCTCCGCCTTGAGCATGGCGTTCCAGTGTAGCAAGCCGCAATTCCGGCGATCCGTTTGCCGAAACCGCACCCGCGAGCGAAGCAGGCCAAGGCTCCAGACAACGAGGCAGCTGTTGCAGCAAGTGGCGCCGACCTGGACCGTTCCTATGCAGCGTCGGCGTGAACGGCCTACACTGCTATGGCGCATCGGAAACTTTGCGCTGCTTACCCAATCCATCGTTCCAGTACTTCAACCTACCCCGAAATGAACAAGCGCAGCCTCTTGTCACTTGCCGCACTCGCTGCCATCGCAGCCGCTGGTGGCGCGGCTTGGTGGGCGGGCGGTTCCGAGCCCGCTCCCGCGTCAAGCTTCGTCCTGCTCGATGGCACGACCCACACCACGGCGGATCTTCGCGGCAAGGTCACTTTTGTCAGTTTCTGGGCGACGAGCTGTACGACCTGCGTGGCAGAAATGCCCAAGGTCATCGCTACCTACAACGCTTACCAAAGTCGTGGATACGACACCCTCGCGGTAGCAATGAGCTACGACCCACCCGCGTACGTCGTCAATTTCGCGGAAAGTCGCAAGCTCCCCTTCAAGGTAGCAATCGACAACACCGGAGCGGTTGCCCGTGCATGGGGCGATGTCCAGCTCACGCCTACGAGCTATCTCGTGGACAAGCAAGGGCGCATCGTCAAGCGCTACGTCGGGGAGCCGGATTTCGCGGAGCTTCACAAGCTGATCGAAAAGCTGCTGGTCGAGACCTGACCTTGGCGCTTGGATTCGACAGGGCAGCCCGCAAGCGCGCAGATGGATGCACAGGCATCCATCTATCAACTCGGGCACAAAAAAACGCCGGACCCCTGTGAGGAATCCAGCGTCGGTGTGGGCCTAATCAAGGCCCTTCGGGATGAGGGAACGCTTTTGGTGGGGGAGTGAACTTCAGCGAAATGCTTTCCCGTCCTTTCGCAATTACATATAAGACGCTTCGCCGCTCTGGATGTTGCCGTTGCGTTCCGCCTGGATTGCGGCTTGGCGCACTTCCGCACGATCGCGCGTGGAGGTAACGCGGGTAGCATCCTGTGCCAGGATGCCGTTGCCTTCGCCGAGGGACGTGCTCCGCGGATTCTGCTTCGCAGCCTGAACGACGGTGGCGCGGTCAACGCTTGACTGCACCTGATGTGCATAGGGCGAGAGCATGTCGCCTTCGCCAACCGAAGTGCCGGCTTGAGCGGCTACTGAAGCACTAGCGGCGATGGCAGCAAAAGCGGCGACTGCGAGAAATTTGGACGTGTTCATGATATTTTTCCGATCGATAAGTTGATGATGTGACCCCGGAGGCCCGGCCCTTGCGGGCGGCGGATCATCTGAACCACTCAGGGTTTGCATCTATTGCGCCCTCTGAGGTTCCTACGTTATTGCAAACCCCTCGTTTTCAACAGCCCTCGAATGGCACAAGACCATTGCAGATGGCGCAACAATCTGCCGGCTGATTCCTGTTGGGAATCGTGATCCTCAGACTGCGTGCCCGGCGGATGTAAGCCCGCACGCCTATCGATAATCCACGCATGCATTCGTTTTCATTTCGCAGCGGGTTGCGCCTCCCAGGCGACAGCCGCTTGCTCGCTCCTGCGTTTCTTTTTTTGGCTGTGCTCTTGTCGGTCTACGGATGTACTCCGGCGCTGGACTGGCGCGAAGTGCGACCGGGACCGCTGCCGCTCAAGGCCTTGCTGCCCTGCATGCCTGATGGGGGAGACCGGATCGTCACGCTCGACGACCGACAGGTCAGCATGCATTTGCTGGGCTGCAAGGCATCTGGCGCGCTTTATGTAATCGGCTGGGTGGCACTCGATTCGCCTTCGCTTCTCGGAGCCACACTCGGCGCATGGCAGGACTCAACCCTGGCCCATGTTGGCATTGCGCCGGGCCACGACGCGCCGGCGGGCATGCCCTTCGTTCCGCACGGAGCCCTGACGCTGCCGCAGTCCCGACGCATCGATGCGGATGGCCATGTCGGCGAGGCCGCCGC
>JBBSUX010000136.1:0-9198 GCA_038234045.1 Burkholderiales bacterium | reverse complement strand
GCGCAGGGTCTGTGTACCACTGGTCTGCACCGTTCGGCTTGGACCCCAGTTCTTTGTCGGTGATGATGCCCATGATCTGCCTTCCAGTTGCCGTTCGGTTGCCGTTTCTCCCGGCTGGTTGCCGTTCGGTTGCCGTTTCTCGCTGGCAGTCATTGTACGTCTTAGGCTGAATTTGGATGCTAAATTATCCTAACCCATTGATTCATATCGATTTGATTGAAAAGTATGGACGCCGTTAAATCTAATAAATTCTTGATTGTATTGACTACGAACCAAGGGGTAGTGGGTCCAAGTCCTGCCAGCCGCACCAAGCAAAGCCCCGAAGCCGCAAGGTGTCGGGGCATTTCTCATTTCGTCACGGTCACGCATGGTCAGCTTGCGCTCACCATAGGAACGCTTCCTGATCTTTTACTCCGCTCCCCCCAACAGGTTGCGCCATGAATAAAGCCTTCACCCGCGAAAGCGACAGTGATTTTGACGACGACGCGGACGTAGAAGGAGCTGGTGATGGGTCAACGGACCTTGTTGGCAACCGCCCCAACTACATTACCCCTGGCGGATACGCCCGTCTGAAGGCAGAGCTGCTCGATCTGATCGACCGGGAGCGACCCAAAGTGGTTGAAGTCGTGCACTGGGCAGCTGGCAACGGTGATCGGTCCGAAAACGGGGATTACCTGTATGGCAAGAAGAGGTTGCGCGAGATCGATCGTCGCATCCGCTTCCTGACACGCAGGCTCGAAATCGCCAGCATCACCGACCCCAGCGTGCATGCGGGGTCGGATCAGGTGTTTTTCGGCGCGCGGGTACGCTATGAAGATGATCACGGCACAGCCGCTGAAATCACGATTCTTGGGGTGGATGAAGCTGACAGCGCCAAGGGTGAAGTGAGCTGGGTTGCGCCTGTTGCCCGTGCCCTGCTTGGTTCCCGGGTGGGAGACGTGGTGCATCTTGAGCGGCCCGGAGGAGCGGCCGATCTCGAAGTGACTGCGGTGAGCTATCCCGCGGCGGGAGTGTCGTCTGACACGTAGGGTGCTGGAATGATGCGGCGTGTACGCAGCACCGACGGTGTGCGGGCCAGCGCGCGAATCGCGTGATCCAGGTGCGCGCGATCGCGGACCTCCACCACGAAGCGCAGGTCGGCGGTGGCGAAGTCCGCCTCGTCACCCATATCCACCTGCGTAATGTCCACTTCGGCTTTCGCAAGTTCCACCGAAACCCGCGCCAATACGCCTTTGCGATTGTCGACGGTGACCAGGATGCCGGTTTCGAACGGGCGCACTGTTTCATCGGCCCAAGCCACCGCGATGAACCGCTCGCTGTCCTTGTGCTGAAGTTTGGATGCCACAGCGCAATCGTGTACGTGAATGGTGAGTCCTTCGCCGCGTCCCAAGTAGCCCACGATGTTGTCCCCCGGCACTGGCCGGCAGCACTTGGCGTACTGGACCGAAGCGTTCTCGCTGCCGTCCAGTATGACGGCACCTAGCGACATGGCGTCTCGCGAAGAATAGCGTTCCCGGGTGAGAAGCAGTGCGTCGGGTCGAGCGCCGCCTTCGGTCATGAGAATCATCAGCCGCTTGGCGACGATGCTGGCAATGCGCTTGCCCAGCCCCAGGTCGATCAGCAACTCGGCGCGATCCCGGCTGCCTGTAAAGCGCAACAACTTGTCCCAGAGGGGCTGGCTCTCGGGCGTCTGAGGCGGCAGGCTTCCTATCCCTTCAGACCGGAGTGCATGCACCAGCAGTTTCTCGCCAAGTGCCTGAGACTCATGCAGCTTGAGCGTTTTGACATAGTGCCGGATCTTGGAGCGTGCCCGGCCGGTGCGTACGAACCCCAACCATGCGGGGTTGGGCGTTGAAAACGGAGCGGTCACCACTTCGACCACATCACCGTTCCTCAGCTCGGTGCGCAGCGGTGCCTGCTCGCCATTGATCTTCGCCGCGACGGTCATGTCGCCTACTGTGGTGTGGATGGCATAGGCAAAATCCACGACCGTCGCTCCGCGTGGCAGGGCCATGATCTGGCTTTTTGGCGTGAACACATACACCGCATCGGGGAAGAGATCGACCTTTACATGATCCCAAAATTCTGCCGCATCACGTGTTTCCTGCTGGATGTCGAGCAGGGACTGCAGCCACTGCGTGCCGAGCCGCTCCGAAGTAGCCGTGTCGTCGCTGCTCTTGTAGAGCCAGTGCGCGGCAACGCCAGCCTCTGCCACCATGTGCATTTCTTCGGTACGGAGCTGGAATTCGATATTGATTCCCGACGGCCCTACCAACGTCGTGTGAAGGGACTGGTAACCATTGACCTTGGCGATCGCGATATGGTCCTTGAATCTGCCCGGCACCGGTTTGTACATCTGATGGAGCAGACCAAGCGCGGTGTAGCAGTCGGTCACGGTCGGAACGACGACGCGAAAACCATAGATGTCCGTGACCTGCGCAAAGCTCAGGTGTTTCTGGTCCATCTTGCGATAGATCGAATAGAGCGTTTTCTCACGCCCTGCGATGCGAACCCGCATGCCCGCTGCCGCAAAGGTGTCATCGACATCGGCTTGGACTTTCTGCAGCAGATCCTTGCGGCGGCTGCGTGCTTTGGCAACAGCCTTGGCCAGGGTGGCCTGCCGCCAGGGTCGCAGGTAGCGAAACGACAGGTCCTGCAGTTCGCGGTAGGTTTGGTTCAGTCCAAGGCGGTGGGCAATCGGCGCATATATTTCGAGCGTCTCGGCGGCGATCCGGCCCCATTTCTGGCGCGGCATGTCGGCCATGGTGCGCATGTTGTGGGTGCGGTCGGCCAGTTTTATGAGAATCACCCGAACATCGCGCGCCATCGCCAGCAGCATCTTCCGAAAAGACTCTGCCTGGTTTTCCTCACGGGTGGTGAAGCTGAGCTTGTCCAGCTTGGTAAGTCCATCGACAAGTTCGGCGACTGGAGCGCCGAAGCGATCAATCAATTCCGGCTTCGTCACGCCGCAGTCTTCGATCGCGTCGTGCAGCAGTGCAGCCATCAAGGCCTGAGCGTCAAGCTTCCAGGTGGCGCATTGCGCCGCGACCGCAATAGGGTGCGTAATGTAGGGTTCGCCGTTGGCGCGCAGCTGACCAAGATGTGCCTCATCAGCGAAGCGATAAGCCTGACGCACCAACTCAATGCCCGGCGCACCAAGGTAGTCAAGCCCGGCGGTAAGACTCGCGAAACTCGCGGCTGCCGCATTGGCCGCCGCCGCCGATGCAGCCGATGTGATGGCTTCGGAGTGCAGTGAAGGGGACGCGGACTTTAAAGGTCTCAGCGCTGTGGTCATCCCTCAAATGTAGCTCGCGGCGGGCGCGCGCAGAAAAACGCCGGTTCAGTGCCCCTTTGTTGTGCGGTGCCTCCGGCAGGGGTGGTTCGCTGAAGCAAAAAAAAGCACCCTGCGAGGGTGCTTCATCGATACCGCAGAAGCTGCCGGCGGCAGCACTGCTAGCGGGGCAGCGTCGCGCCGTGCTCAGACCACTTTTTTCAGCATTTCAATGCCGATCTTGCCGTCCGCGATTTCCCGCAGTGCGGTCACACCCGGCTTGTTGCGGCTCTCGATCTTGGGAGCGTGCCCTTGGCTGAGCATGCGCGCGCGATAGGTGGCGGCCAGAACAAGCTGAAAGCGGTTGGGAATTTTCATCAGGCAGTCTTCAACAGTGATGCGGGCCATCAGATACTCCGGAGAATGTGGGGAATTAGGACGAATTCGGGTTGTATACCATCAGCCGATGCGCAAGACCGCAAAGGTATCCGCCCTGGATCGTCGCTGAGCGGTGAACTTGAGGCGCTGCGCGTGGACCACAGCCTTGAGGTCGAAGAGCGCCCGGTCAAACAACTCATTGATTATAACGAAGTCGAATTTATGCGCTTCTGCCATCTCGGTTTTTGCATTACGCAGGCGCAGCTCGATGATTGCCGGGGAATCTTCACCCCTGCGCTCAAGCCGTGAGCGCAGCTCCTCCCAGCTGGGGGGCAGGACGAAGATCAGGACTGCGTTGGCAAACGCTTTCTTGATCTGCATGGCGCCCTGGAAATCAATTTCCAGAATCACGTCAGCGCCGCTCGCAATTCGCTCTTCAATTGCCTTGCGGGAAGTTCCGTAGCGTTGGCCGTGCACATGCGCCCATTCGACGAAAGCATCCGAAGCGATCATCGTCTCGAATTCGGCCGCCGACGTGAAGTAGTACTCCCGCCCGTGATGCTCCTGCCCTCGTGGCGCCCGTGTCGTGTGCGAGACCGAAAGTTGTACGCGGGAGTCGAGTTCCATCAACGCCTTGACGAGGCTTGACTTACCTGCTCCGCTGGGAGCTGCGACGACGAAGAGATTTCCGGGATAGTCCATCAATGTGCGGGATAAGCCTGGCTGAGTGGCAGGCGAGTATTTTGCCAGCGACCGAAGGATGCGCTGCTGCGGGTCTGTCTATGCTGGCGATTGCGGGGCACGGGCTGACAGTGCCCAGCATTCACTCGATGTTCTGCACCTGTTCGCGCATCTGCTCGATCAGTACTTTCATGTCTACTGAAATCCTGGTTAGTTCGAGTGCGGCTGATTTGGATCCCAGTGTGTTGGCTTCCCGATGCAGTTCCTGGATCAGGAAATCCAGCCGCTTGCCGGCTTCTCCGCCTTTGGCCAGCAAGCGTTCGATTTCTGCAAGGTGGGATTCCAGTCGCGTGATCTCTTCAGCCACGTCGATACGGATCGCGAACGCGGTGGCTTCAGAAAGTGCGCGGTCCTGTGCGGCTTCAGGCAGGGCTGTGCCATCCGCCAGCGCCATCGCATCCTTCCAGCGTTCGAGAAAGCGCTGTCGCTGCTGCTCTACCAGTTGCGGCACCAGCGGTGCTGCCAGTTGGGCGAGTGAACGCAGCTGACCGGTGCGGTCTACGAGCATCTCAGCGAGCCGCGCGCCCTCCCGCTCCCGCGCTGCCAGCAGCGCGGTCAGGGCTTTTTCGAACAAAGGCATTAGATCGGCCGTCGCGGCTTCGTCGGGTGCCTGCTCGCTACCGGCCAAACGCAGTACCTCGGCGACAGTGAGCGGTGCGGCTTCCGGCAGCCAGGAGCGGATCTTGTCTTGAGCTGCGCCCAGCCGCTGGAGCAACCGCGCAGAGGGGTCGACCGTTTGGTCGCTTCCGGAGTCGACCGAAATGCGCACCTCGACCTTGCCGCGTTTGAGGCGTGCCGTGAGCCGCTCCCGCAGGCGCGCCTCGTCCTTGCGTAGCTCGTCCGGCAAGCGGAAAGCAAGGTCGAGAAAGCGGCTGTTGACCGACCGTATTTCCAGCCCCAGCCGGGCGTGCGAGCCGGGTTTCTGGTCGCCTTCGGCTAGTGCTGGCGCGTCCGTCGATTGGGCGCTCGCGTAGCCGGTCATGCTGTAGACTGCCATGAGGATTCGTGTTGTGGATGTACAGGAAGAATAACGGCTCGCAGTGAGCGGGCGCCTGGACATCCTGCGATCCAACTGCCGGGGTCAGGTCCGGACTGCGGCAATGTTGTCCGGACATCCGCAAGGGCCCGCTTCTTCATCGTTGTCTGCCAGCTTCCTGCGCAGAGTAGAGCCGCATGTCAAGACCCAAACCTTCGCCCTTGGCTCCCGACACCGTCATTGGCGAATACCGTGTGGTGCGGCGCATTTCCGCCGGCGGCTTCGGCATCGTCTATCTGGCGCGCGATGCGCAGGACCAGCAAGTGGCCATCAAGGAATACCTGCCCGCATCACTTGCCACACGGGGCCCGGAGGATCAGCTACCCCAGGTTGCGCAGGAGAAGCTTCCGCTCTACCGACTCGGTCTGAAAAGCTTTTTTGAAGAGGGCCGCGCGCTGGCGCAGATTTCGCACCCGTCGGTGGTGAGCGTGCTCAACTTCTTCCGTGAGAACGAGACCGTCTACATGGTCATGAACTACCTGGAGGGCGACACCCTCCAGGATTTCATCATCACGGCGCGAGAGCAGAAAGCTCGCAAGATCTTTCGCGAATCAACCATTCGCTCCTTGTTCGACGAGGTGCTGCGCGGATTGCGCATCGTGCACCAGCACAAGATGCTGCACCTCGATATCAAGCCTGCCAACATCTTCATCACCAACGACAACCGGGCGGTGTTGATCGACTTTGGTGCTGCGCGTGAGGTGCTCAACAAGGAAACGCATTTTGTGCGTCCGATGTACACCCCCGGGTTCGCAGCGCCGGAAATGTACAAGCGGGACGCTTCGCTCGGCCCGTGGACTGACATCTACGCCGTGGGCGCCTGCGTTTATGCCTGCATGCAGGGCTATCCCCCCAACGATGCGCCGCAGCGGCAGGAAAAGGATCGCCTCGCCGTGGCGCTTTCCCGTCTGCGCGGGGTTTATTCGGATCACCTGATCGAGGTCGTGCAATGGTGCATGGCGCTTGATCCGCTCACAAGACCACAGTCGGTTTTTGCACTTCAGCAGGAGCTGAACAAATTGGTGGAGCGCCGCTACACCCGCATGTCCATGGGTGAGC
The DNA here is from genome assembly GCA_038234045.1 of Burkholderiales bacterium. Taxonomy (GTDB): domain Bacteria; phylum Pseudomonadota; class Gammaproteobacteria; order Burkholderiales; family Burkholderiaceae_C; genus JBBSUX01. Next base: position 2,713 of record JBBSUX010000136.1, on the reverse strand, counting down.
GGGTTCGTATGCAGCTAGAAATGCTCGTCTCCGATGGAGGTCGCAAAGGCGGCCGCAACGACAACGACCCACAAAGCATGGCCGCTCGGTGAAATTCGCTGTCTTTCAGCTCAGCCGCCAGGGCGGGCGCGAACGCAATGAAGACCGCATGGGCTACTGCTACACGCGGGAATCCGGGCTCTTTGTGTTGGCTGACGGAATGGGAGGCCATCCCGAGGGCGAAGTTGCCGCGCAGATTGCCTTGCAGACGATTTCCGCCATGTTTCAGCGGCACGCGCGGCCGATGCTTCCGGATGTGCGCGGATTTCTGTCTGAAGCGCTCATGGGCGCACATCAGCAGCTGCTGCACTATGCGGCGTTCAAGGCGCTTGGTGATACGCCTCGCACCACCGTGGTGGTAGCAGTCATTCAGGAGGGCCAGATCACCTGGGCGCATTGCGGTGATTCGCGCCTGTATCTGGTGAGGAGTGCCGCATTGGTGATGCGTACGCGCGATCATTCCTATGCCGAACACCCGCAGACGGCTGCGAGCACGGCAACGCGTACTGAGCCCGTCAATCGGAACGTGCTTTTCACCTGTCTTGGCTCGCCGCTGCGGCCGATCTTCGATATCACTGGCCCGATGCCGCTCAAGGGTGGCGACCGGGTGCTGATGTGTTCCGACGGCCTCTGGAGCGTACTGGGCGAGGATGAAATCGTATCGATAGTAGGTGTGCATCCGGTGGCCGCCGCGGTGCCGGAACTGGTGGAGCGCGCGCTGCGCAATGCCGGACCGTCAAGCGACAATGTCACCGCTGTCAGTTTCGAGTGGGAGGCGGCGGATTTCGAGCCGACGCGCAGCGTCTCTACCGACACGATCAGTGAGGGCGTTTTCGCCTCCACCATCCAGGCCGGTGTGCCCGATGGCAGTGCGGACGACCTCGATGATGAAGCCATCGAACGCTCCATCGCCGAAATCAATGAAGCGATCCGTCGTTCCGCGCTGCGCCGCGGATGAATGGCCGCTTGTTTTTTTAAATCCCCCGGGTCTTGCGTTATTGCGACCTCGTGCCGCCTAACGGACAAACCGTTGGTGCAGGGTCCTGATGCGCCGAACCCGCTCATATCTGCGAAAGTTTTCGATGACCACTTCTTCCTCAGCCTCTCCCATTACCCCGTCCACCGAACAAGAGCTTGCATCGCGCCGTACACGCGCTGCCGATGCGCTGCGACCCGTGCGCATCACGCGGGGTTTCACCATGCATGCGGAGGGCTCTGTGCTGATCGAATTCGGCCATACGCGCGTGCTGTGCACCGCTTCGGTCGAAGAAAAAGTACCACCGCACAAAAAGGGCAGTGGTGAAGGCTGGGTGACCGCCGAATACGGCATGCTGCCGCGCGCCACGCATACCCGCAGCAGTCGCGAGGCAGCCAAGGGCAAGCAAACCGGTCGTACTCAAGAGATTCAGCGCCTGATCGGCCGTTCACTGCGAGCCGTGTTCGATCTGAAGGCGCTTGGCGAGCGCACGATCTCGCTCGATTGCGACGTGTTGCAGGCCGATGGCGGCACTCGCACTGCCGCCATTACCGGCGCTTTTGTAGCAGCGCAGGACGCGATCGATGGTCTGCTGGCAGCGGGCAAGATTGCGCGCTCGCCGATTCGTGACCATGTGGCTGCCGTGTCGGTCGGTATCGTCGGCGGGAAGCCGCTGCTGGATCTGGAATACACCGAGGATTCCGCCTGCGATACCGATATGAACGTCGTCATGACCGGTGCCGGTAATTTCATCGAGGTGCAGGGCACAGCTGAGGGAGCTGCTTTCACGCGCAGCGAGATGGATGTGCTTTTGTCACTCGCGGAAAAAGGCATTGGCGAGCTGGTCACGCTCCAGCGTCAGTCACTCCATAAATAATAGCTATATGCACTTATGGATAAAGCGTTATAGTCATATTTCACTCATGAAAATCGTATTGGCATCTCGCAACGCCGGCAAGCTCGTTGAGCTGCAGCAACTGTTCGCGCCGTTGGGCGTGGAGCTGATCGCGCAATCGGCGCTCGGTATCGATGAGGCCGATGAGCCCTTTCACACCTTCGTCGAGAACGCCTTGGCCATGGCCCGGCACGCCTCGACTGCGAGCGGCTTGCCGGCAATCGCCGACGACGCTGGTCTCTGCGTCGAAGCTTTTGATGGTCAGCCAGGCGTTGACACTGCCTACTACGCGACCCGCTTTGGCTATGCCAAGGGTGACGACAACAACGTGCGCGCGTTGCTGGAGCAGATGGCAGCGGTCGACGATCGACGCGCCGCGCTGGTGAGTACGCTGGTCGGGGTGCGCAGCGCGGACGATCCCGAGCCGCTCATCGCCAGTGGCCGCGCGGCTGGTGAGATCACGCGAGCGCCGCGCGGAGCGCAAGGCTTCGGGTTCGATCCTGTGATGTTCCTGCCGAGCCTGGGTTGCACGTTCGCTGAGCTTGCGCCCGAGGTGAAGAATCAGCACAGCCATCGCGGACAGGCCGCGCGCGCGATGGTGCAACTGGTGCAATCACGTTGGCTGTGAACGAACCCCGCAACGGACTTCCGGCGGTGGCTTCTTCGTCAAGCCCGGTGATCCGGATCGCGCCATCGGCAAGTGCTGCAGGCGCAATGGCTGATCCAACCCAATATCAGCGCGCTGGCACCTTGCAACTCGGCCTGCCGCCGCCACTGTCCCTGTATGTGCACCTGCCGTGGTG